>DASUFW010000387.1:0-11679 GCA_036274335.1 Burkholderiales bacterium
GAGGAAGGCGCAAAGGCCGCGCTCGAGCAATGCTCGGCGCAGATGCTGCAGGACTCGTTGAAGGGCGGCTCGTCGGGGGGCGCCGAATGGGACTCGTGGCCGGTTGCCCCGCCCCCGTGTTCCGCATGACCGGCCTGCACCGCCATATCCTTGTGTCCGGAGGCGCAGAAGCCGATCGTGACACCCGCCACCGCGCGCGCCGGCAGCACGACCACGAGGGCCAGTACGGCAAGCATCTTCAGCGCACGCGGCATGAGAATCATTATGACATGGTGCGGGTGCGGCGGTTCCCCGCTGCGAGCCGCTCTTAGTGGTGGCTGTGTACCACCGCGTGGCCCTTGCCGCGCGCAATAAGCCAGCGGTTCACCGGGAACGCAGCGACGGCCGCGACGGCAAGAGAGAACGCGAGGCTGCCCCAGAAGAGGAGGGTCCCCAAGCCGGCCGTCATGGCGCCGGGAATGACGACCATGATCGCGTTGTCCACTATCTCCATCACTGTGATCGAGGCCGTGTCCGCCGCCAACGCGAGCTTCGCCGCGCGTCGAAGCCCCATTCCCGACTTGAGCATCGGGCGGATCGTAAGCGAGTAGCCGAACAGGAAAGCGAGGGCAACCGATAGCGCGATTGTCCCGGCGTTGCCCCACCCCAGTGCCGTGCCGATGACCATGCCGAGGACCTCGCCGATCGCGCAGCCGGTCAGGCAGTGCAGCGTGGCGGACCAGGCGAGGGCGTTGAGGGATTGCCGGGGCTGAGCCCCGTGTTGCGCGTGCGCCACATGCGTGTGATTCATGGGACCTCCCTGAGTTCTGAAGATCTCATTCTCATCTCTCCCATCATGGGAGAGTCAAGGCGAAACCCGCTCGAGATCCTCCAGGATGGGGCACGCCGGCCGCTGGTCCCCGTGGCAGTGGTCCACAAGATGCTCCAGCGCATCGGCCATGGACTTGAGCTCGGCGATACGCGTGCGCAGCGCCTCCATGTGCTGCCGGGCGATCTTCTTGACCGACGCGCTCGGCCGCGACTTGTTCTGCCACAGCGAAAGCAGCTCCCGAATGTCCTCCACGGCGAACCCCAAGCCACGTGCCCGTTTGATGAAGCGAAGCGTGTGCACGTCATTCGCCGTGTACACGCGGTAGTTGGCGTACGTGCGCGCCACCTTCTTCAAGAGGCCGATTTCTTCATAGTGCCGGACCATCTTCACCGATACGCCGCTCGCCTTCGAAGCACGGCCGATGTCGAGGAGGCCCTGCTCCAGCGCCGCCGCATGCTCCAGAAACTGCTCCGTCTTCCCCATCATCGCCTCCCGAAGTCGCGCAGCACCTCCCGCGCGCAGTTATGCCCCGGGGCGCCCGTCACCCCGCCCCCGGGGTGCGCGCCCGACCCGCACAGATAGATGCCCGGCACCGGCGCGCGGTAGTCGGCGTGACCGAGCAGCGGACGCGCCGACCACAGCTGGTCGAGCGTGAGCTGCCCGTGGAAGATGTCTCCGCCGACCAACCCGAATTCGTTGTCCAGGTCCGCTGGCGAGAGCGCCGTGTGCGCAATCACGCTGGCGCGGAATCCCGGCGCGTGCGACTCGACCACATCGAAGATCCGCTCGACGGCCTCCTGCTTGCGCTCGTCCCACTTGGCCTCTGGGGCAAAGTGCTGGCAGAAGAAGCTCGCGACGTGCGCGCCCTCCGGCGCGAGCGAATCATCGAGCGTGCTGGGGATCACCATTTCCACGATCGGCGCGCGCGCCATGCCCTCGGCGCGCGCATCCACATAAGCCCGGTCCATGTAGCCAAGCGACGGCGCCATGAGGATTCCCGAGCCGTGGTGCGGCCCCGGTTCCGGCAGGCAGCTGAACCGGGGCAGCGCGGAGAGTGCCACGTTCATGCGGAAACTCGCCGACCCGCACTTGTAGCGCGCCATGCGCTCGCGGAACTCTTCGTCGAGCAGCGAAGGATCCATCAGGCGCAGGTAGAGGAGCTTCGGGTTGACGTTGGCGACGATGGCGCGGCCTGCAATCTCCCGCCCGTCCTGCAACTGCACGATGCCGGGCCGCACGCTCACCACCGGCGCCTCGCATTCGATCTCGACGCCCAGCCGCCGCGCCTCGGCGGCGAGCGCCTCGCTGATCGCCCCCATCCCGCCGATCGCGTGTCCCCACAGCCCGCGGCGGCCATTCACTTCCCCGAAGCAGTGGTGCAGGAGAACGTAGGCGGTCCCCGGCTGGTACGGGGACGCGTAAGTCCCGACCACGGCGTCGAAGCCGAACGCCGCCTTGACCGGCTCCGACTCGAACCAGTCGTCCAGCCAGTCCGCCGCGCTGCGCGCGAAGAGCCCCAGCAGGTCGCGGCGCGCCGTCATGTCGAGCGCCTTGAGGCGGCGCACCCCTCGCAGTGCAGCGAAAGCGTCGCGCCATCCGCCGCCCGCGTTCGGCGGGGTTTCCAGCACCATGGCGCGCAGCACGTCGGCGATCCGGTTGAGCCGCTCCCAGTAGGCGGTAATGCGCAGCGCATCGCGCGCCGAGAACTTGGCGAACTCGCGCCGCGTCGCGTCGAGCCCGCCGCCGACCTTCAGGTAGCCGCCTTCGAGCGGCAGGAAGTTCGAGATCGGGCGCTCGACGATCCGCAGGCCATGCTCGGCAAGCCGCAGCTCGCGCATGACCTTGGGCTGCAGGAGGCTTACGGTATAGGCGGCGACCGAGTTCCGGAAGCCCGGGTGGAACTCCTCGGTCACCGCCGCGCCGCCGACGCGCGCGCGGCGCTCGAGCACCTTGACCTTCTTCCCGGCGCGCGCCAGGTAGCAGGCGCAGGTCAGGCCGTTGTGACCCGCGCCGACGACGATCGCGTCGTAGCGGCTCACGGGCTACTCCACGGTCACGGATTTCGCCAGGTTGCGCGGCTTGTCCACGTCGGAGCCCCGCGCGAGCGCCGTGTGGTACGCGAGCAGCTGCAGCGGCACCACGTGCAGGATCGGCGAGAGCGGCCCGTAATGCTCGGGCAGCCGGATCACGTGCATGCCCTCCTGCGGCGCGATGCGCGTATCGGCGTCCGCCAGCACGTAGAGCTCGCCGCCGCGCGCGCGCACCTCCTGCATATTCGACTTGACCTTCTCGAGCAGCGCGTCGTTCGGCGCGACCGTCACCACCGGCATCTCCTCGGTCACGAGCGCCAGGGGCCCGTGCTTGAGCTCGCCCGCGGGATAGGCCTCGGCATGGATGTAGGAGATCTCCTTCAGCTTGAGCGCGCCCTCCAGCGCGATCGGGTAGTGCAGGCCGCGCCCGAGGAACAGGGCATGCTCCTTCTTCGCGAAGCGCTCCGACCAGGCGATCAACTGGGGCTCGAGCGCGAGCGCGGCTGAAATCGCGTTGGGGAGGTGCCGCAGACGGCGCAGATGCTCCTTCTCCGCGCGCGCCGACAGGCGCCGCCGCAGCTTGGCAAGCGTCAGCGCGAGCAGGAACAGGCCCGCCAGCTGCGTGGTGAACGCCTTCGTGGAGGCGACGCCGATCTCCATGCCGGCGCGCGTCAGGAACTGAAGCTGCGTCTCGCGCACCATGGCGCTCGTCGGCACGTTGCAGACCGCCAGGCTGCGCTTCTGCCCCAGCTTGCGCGCGTGGCGCAGAGCGGCGAGCGTGTCGGCCGTCTCGCCGGACTGCGAGACGGCCACCACCAGCGCGCCGCGGTCGGGCACGCTGTCGCGGTAGCGGTACTCGCTAGCGATCTCGACCTGCGTCGGCAGCCCGGCCAGCGACTCGATCCAGTACTTGGCCACCAGCCCGGCGTAGTAGCTGGTCCCGCAGGCCAGCACCAGTACGCTCTTCGCGCCGCGCAGCTCGCGCGCGGCATGCCTTCCGAAGGGCGCCGCGGTCACCGTCTCGATGCCCTCCAGCGTGTCCGCCACGGCACCCGGCTGCTCGAAGATTTCCTTCTGCATGAAGTGACGGTAGGGGCCCAGCTCGACCCGGGTGGCGGTCGCCTTCACGGGGCGCACTTCCCGCCGGGCCTCGCGGTCCGAAGCGTCGCGCACCCGGAATCCCCGCAGGTCGATCTCGGCCACGTCGCCTTCCTCCAGGTAGGCGATGCGCTCGGTCGTCCCCGCCAGGGCGAGCGCGTCCGAGGCGAGGAACATCTCGCCTTCGCCGACGCCGACCACGAGCGGGCTGCCGGCGCGCGCGCCCACCACGCGGTGCGGCCGGCCCTTCGCCACCACCGCGATCGCGTACGCCCCGTGCAGCCGCTTCACGGCCCGGCGCACGGCCTGGAACAGGTCTCCGTCATAGAAGCGGTGCACGAGGTGGGTGATCACCTCGGTGTCCGTCTGGCTGTCGAAGGCGTAGCCGGCCGCTTTCAGCTCCGTGCGCAATTCCTCGTAGTTCTCGATGATGCCGTTGTGCACGAGCGCGATCTCGCCGCGCGAGATCATGGGGTGCGCGTTGTGCGTCGCCGGCGCGCCATGCGTTGCCCAGCGGGTGTGGGCGATCCCCGTTTCGGCCGCCAGGGCGGCCTTGCGCACCTGGCCGGCGAGGTCGTCGACTCGCGCGACGCTGCGCAGGCGCTCGAGCTTCGCGCCTGCCAGCGCCGCCACCCCGCAGGAGTCGTAGCCGCGATATTCGAGGCGGCGCAGGCCTTCGATCAGGACCGGGACGATGTCGCGCCCCGCGGCCGCGCCGACGATGCCGCACATGCTATTTCTTCCGGGGCTTCCAGCCCGGCAGCGACATCTGCCGCGCGCGTGCCACCGTGAGCTGGCCCGCCGGCGTGTCCTTGCTGATGGTCGAGCCGGCGCCGATATAGGAGCCTCGCGCGAGGGTGACGGGGGCGACCAGCGTCGCGTCCGAGCCGATGAAGCAGTCGTCCTCGATGACGGTACGGTGCTTGGCGGTGCCGTCGTAGTTGCAGGTAATGGTGCCTGCGCCGACGTTGACGCGTGCGCCCACCTCGGCATCGCCGATGTAGGCGAGGTGGTTGGCCTTCGAGCCCTTGCCGATCCGGCTGGCTTTCACTTCGACGAAGTTGCCGACGTGCACTTCCTCGTCGAGGCGCGCGCCGGGGCGCAACCGCGCGTAGGGTCCGATGCGGCATCGGCGCCCTACTTCCGCGTCCTCGAGGTGCGAGAAGGCGTGGATTTCGGTCCCGGCCTCGACCGTCACGTTGCGCAGCACGCAGTTGGGGCCCACGCGTACGCCGTCTCCCAGCCGCACCGTGCCCTCGAACACGCAGTTCACGTCGATGCTGACGTCGCGGCCGCAGACGAGCTCGCCGCGTACGTCGACCCGCCACAGGTCGGCGAGCGCCACGCCAGCCTCGAGGAGCCGCCGCGCCTGGGCGTTCTGCCAGGCCCGCTCGAGCAGCGCGAGCTCGTGCCGGGAGTTGACGCCCGCCACCTCCCAGGGGTCGCTTGCCTTGACGGTCTCGACGCGGACGCGATCGCGCACAGCGAGCGCGATCACATCGGTCAGGTAGTACTCTTCTTGAGCATTGGCGGGCTTGAGCTTTGCCACCCAGCCGGCCAGCCGCGCCGCCGGCGCGGCGAGAAACCCCGCGTACCACTCGCGGATGCGGCGCTCCTTCGCCGAGGCGTCCTTTTCCTCGACGATGCGACGCACGCGACGGCCGGCGTCGCGTACCACCCGTCCGTACCCCGTGGGATCGGTGAGTGCCGACGTGCAGATGGCGAGGCCCCTGCTCGCGGCGTCCGCCAGTGCCCGCAGGGTCTCCGTCCTGACCATCGGCACGTCCCCGTTCAGCACGAGCACCCGCGCATTCGCCGCGACCTTCGGCAACGCCTGAGCGAGCGCGTGCCCGGTGCCGAGCTGCTCGGGCTGTTCGATCCATTCGATGGACTCGCCCGCGAACGCGCTGCGCACTTCCTCGCCCCCGTGGCCGTGGACGACGAGAAGCTGCGCGGGTTCGAGCGCACGCGCCGCGGCCAGCACGTGTGCCAGCAGAGGCCGGCCCGCAAGGCGGTGCAGCACCTTGGGCAGTGCCGAGTGCATGCGCTTGCCCTGTCCGGCGGCGAGCACGATCACAGCCAGCTTCATGGCGCGAATTCTAGCACTCGACTTCTGTCGAACTCATTGAAAGATCATGGAAAACCCGAGTAACATGACAGCGATATTTCGGTCGGGCGAATGAACAACGACTACATCCAGATCCTGATCCGGCTGGTCGCGGCGCTCGCCGCGGGCGGGATCATCGGCCTGGAGCGCAGCTTCCGCGGCCGCGCCGCCGGATTCCGCACGCACGCGCTGGTGTGCGTCGCCTCCAGCCTCCTGATGCTGGTCACGGTCTACGAGCGGCAGTGGTTCATCAGCCCCGAGGGCATCCATGGGGTCATCGACCCGACGCGCATGGCGCAGGGCATCATGACCGGCATCGGCTTTCTCGGCGCGGGCGTGATCGTCAAGGAAGGCCTCACCGTCCGCGGGTTGACCACGGCGGCGTCCATCTGGGTGACCGCGGCGATCGGCATCCTGACGGGCATCGGCTTTTACTTCGCTGCAGGCCTCGGCGTAGCGCTCGCCCTCGGCACACTCTCCGCGTTCCGCTGGATCGAGCGCCACATGCCGACCGAGCTCTACGCGAATTTCGCCGTTCGGTTTCCGCGGGACGCCATCATGCCGGAGTTGAAGCTGCGCGAACTGGTCGCGCAGCACGGCTTCTCCGTCGCCAACCTCAACTACCGGCTGCTGGACAACGGCGAGCAGTTCGAATACCGCATGGTCATGCGCACGCTGCGCCAGGAGAACGTGCGCCGGCTGTCGGAGTCGCTGAACGCCGACGCCGGCGTGCTCGAGTACCGGATCTCCCCGACCAGCGAGTAGGCTAGCGCGGCAGCTCGGACGAGCCCATCAGGAACTCGTCCACGGCGCGGGCGCATTGGCGCCCTTCGCGGATCGCCCACACGACGAGCGACTGGCCGCGGCGCATGTCGCCGGCGGTGAAGAGCTTGTCGACCGAGGCCCGGTAGGCGCCGCTACCTTCCGTCCCGGCGCGCGCGTTGCCGCGCGCGTCCTTCTCCACCCCGAACGCGTCGAGCACCGACTGCACGGGCGACACGAAGCCCATGGCGAGCAGCACCAGGTCCGCGGGGATCTCGAATTCCGAGCCCTCGACCTCGCGGGGCTTGCCGTCTTTCCACTCCAGGCGAACTGCGCGCAGCGCCTTCACCTTGCCGTTCTCGCCGAGGAATGCCTTGGTGGCGATCGACCAATCGCGCTCCGCGCCCTCCTCGTGGGAGGAAGACGTGCGCAGGCGCGTCGGCCAGTACGGCCACTCGGGATTGCGCTCCGGGTCGGGCGGCATCGGCAGGAGCTCGAACTGCGTGATCGACGCCGCGCCATGGCGGTTGGAGGTCCCCACGCAGTCGGACCCCGTGTCGCCGCCGCCGATGACGACCACGTGCTTGTCGCTCGCCCACAGGTCGTCCACGTTCTTGTCGCCGGCCACCCGGCGATTCTGCAGCGGCAGGAAATCCATGGCGAAATGCACGCCGTCCAGGTCGCGCCCGGGCACCGGGAGGTCGCGCGGCGCCTCGGCGCCGCCCGCCAGCACGATGGCGTCGAAGTCCTTGAGCAGCTTCTTCGCGTCGACGGGCCGCGCCTGGCGGTTGCCGGCGCCCACCGGCGCCGCGCCGATCACGTGGTTGGTGCGGAACTCCACGCCCTCGGCCTGCATCTGCTCGACGCGCCGGTCGATGTGCCACTTCTCCATCTTGAAGTCCGGAATCCCGTAGCGCAGCAGCCCGCCGATCCGGTCATTCTTCTCGTAGACCGTCACGGCATGGCCCGCACGCGCGAGCTGCTGCGCGCAGGCGAGCCCTGCGGGCCCGGAGCCGATGACGGCGACCTTCTTCCCGGTCTTCGCCGCCGGAGGCTGCGGCGCGACCCAGCCGTTCTCCCACGCCCGGTCGATGATCGCGTGCTCGATCGACTTGATGCCGACCGGGTCGGCGTTGATGCGCAGGACGCAGGCTTCCTCGCAGGGCGCGGGGCAGATGCGGCCGGTGAATTCCGGGAAGTTGTTGGTCGAGTGCAGCGTGTCGATGGCGACTTTCCAGTCGCCCCGGTACACGAGGTCGTTCCAGTCGGGAATGATGTTGTTGACCGGGCAGCCCGACATGCAGAACGGCGTGCCGCAGTCCATGCAGCGCGCGCCCTGCACCTTCGCTTCGTCGTCGGAGAGATGGACGACGAACTCGCGGTAGTGCTTCTTGCGCGCCTCGACGGCTTCGCTCGCCTCCTGGAGCCGTTCGAACTCCAGGAAGCCGGTGACCTTGCCCATTTATGCCGCCTCTTTCTTCCGGGCCGCGGCGAGCTCGCCGAGGGCGCGCCGGTACTCCTTGGGGAACACCTTCACGAAGCGCGCGCGGTACTCGGACCACTGGTCGAGAATCTGCTGCGCTCGGCGGCTGCCCGTGTACTTTGCATGCGCCTCCACGAGCGCGCGCAGGTTCGCTTCGTCGGTGCGGCCGAGGTGCCAGAACTCCTGCCCGCCTTTCGCCTGCTGTTCCGCGTCGGGCAGCAGCGGCTCGAGGTCGACCATCGCGGGGTTGCAGCGCCTCACGAAATCGCCGTCGACGTCGAGCACGTAGGCGATGCCGCCCGACATTCCCGCGGCGAAGTTGCGCCCGGTCATGCCCAGCACGGCGACCGTTCCGCCGGTCATGTACTCGCAGGCGTGGTCGCCCACGCCCTCGACGACCGCGGCGGCGCCGGAATTGCGCACCGCGAAGCGCTCGCCCGCCACGCCGCGGAAGTACGCCTCCCCGGCGATTGCGCCATACAGGACCACGTTGCCCGTGATGATGTTTTCCGTCGGCTCGCCGCGGAACTTGGGGGAGGGTTGCACGCTGATCCGGCCGCCCGACAGGCCCTTCCCGCAGTAGTCATTGGTGTCGCCGATCAGGTCGAGCGTCACGCCGTGCGCGAGGAACGCGCCGAAGCTCTGGCCGGCAGAGCCCGCGAAACGCACGTGGATCGTATCCTGCGGCAGTCCGTCGTGCCCGTAGCGCCGCGCGATCTCGTGCGACAGCAGCGTGCCGACCGTCCGGTTGATGTTGCGGATCGGCATGTCGATCCCGACCTTCTCGCCGCGCTCGAGGGCGGGCTGCGCGAGCTCGATCAACCGCTGATCGAGCGCCTTGTCCAGCCCGTGCTCCTGCGTCTCGCAGTGGTAGACGGCGACTTCCGCCGGCATTTGCGGCATGCGGAAGACGCGCGAAAAGTCGAGGCCCCGGGCCTTCCAGTGCTCGACGCCCTTCTTCATGTCGAGCAGGTCGGCGCGCCCGATCAGGTCGTCGAACTTGCGTATGCCGAGGCTCGCCATCAGCTCGCGCGCCTCTTCCGCGACGTAGAACATGTAGTTGACCACGTACTCGGGCTTGCCCGTGAACTTGCGCCGCAGCACCGGATCCTGCGTGGCCACACCCACCGGGCAGGTGTTGAGGTGGCACTTGCGCATCATGATGCAGCCGCTCACGACGAGCGGCGCCGTCGCGAAGCCGAACTCGTCGGCGCCGAGCATGGCGCCGATGACCACGTCGCGTCCGGTCTTGAGCTGCCCGTCGACCTGCACGGCGATGCGGCCGCGCAGCCGGTTGAGCACCAGCGTCTGCTGCGTTTCGGCCAGGCCCAGCTCCCAGGGCGTACCCGCGTGCTTGATCGAGCTCCAGGGCGAGGCGCCCGTGCCGCCGTCGTGGCCGGAAATAGTCACGTGATCCGCCTTCGCCTTGGACACGCCGGCCGCAACGGTGCCCACTCCGACTTCCGACACGAGCTTCACCGAGATCGACGCCCGGGGATTGGCGTTCTTCAGGTCGTGGATCAGCTGCGCCAGATCCTCGATCGAGTAGATGTCGTGGTGCGGCGGCGGGCTGATCAGCTCCACGCCCGGCGTCGAGAAGCGCAGCTCGGCGATGTACTCCGAGACCTTGCGCCCCGGCAGCTGTCCGCCCTCGCCGGGCTTGGCGCCCTGCGCCATCTTGATCTGGATCTGCTCGGCGCTGGCCAGGTACTCCGCCGTGACGCCGAAGCGCCCCGAGGCGACCTGCTTGATCTTCGACTTCAGCACGTCGCCTTCGCGCAGCTCGATGTCCTTTTCCACCCGGCCGGCGCCCAGGCGCGAGCGCAGCGACTCCCCGGCCTGCACCGGCGCGTAGCGTCGGCGATCCTCGCCCCCCTCGCCGGTATTCGACTTGCCGCCAATGCGGTTCATGGCGACCGCGAGCGTGGTGTGCGCCTCGGTCGAAATCGAGCCGAGCGACATCGCGCCCGTCGCGAAGCGCTTGACGATCTCGGACGCGGCCTCCACCTCCTCGATCGGCACCGGCGTGACCTTGTCGCGCCGGAACTCGAACAGGCCGCGGAACGTCATGTGGCGCTTCGACTGGTCATTGATGATGTCGGCGTATTCCTTGTACGTCGAATACGACTCGCGCCGCGTCGCCTTCTGCAGCTTGGCGATGGCATCGGGCGTCCACATGTGCTCCTCGCCCCGCACCCGCCAGGCGTACTCGCCGCCCGCGTCGAGCATCTCGCGCAGCACCGGGTCGCGCTGGTCGAACGCCGCCTGGTGCACGCGGATCGCCTCCTCGGCGACGTCGAACAGGTTGATGCCGCCGACGTTCGACGAAGTGCCCGTGAAGTACTTGTCGATCAGCGTCTTCGCCAGCCCGACGGCCTCGAAGATCTGCGCCCCGGTATAGGACATGTAGGTGGAGATGCCCATCTTGGACATCACCTTCTTCAGGCCCTTGCCGATGGCCTTGACGAAGTTCTTGATCGCCTTGCTGCCCGCCGCCGGGTCATCGGGGTGCATGGCGAGCAGCGTCTCGAGCGCGAGATACGGGTGCACGGCCTCGGCGCCGTAGCCGCCGAGCAGCGCGAAGTGGTGTACCTCGCGCGCCGAGCCGGTCTCGACCACCAGTCCCGCGCTGGTGCGCAGCCCGCGGGACACCAGATGCTGGTGGATTGCGGAGAGCGCGAGCAGCGCCGGGATCGCCACCCGCTCGCGGTCGACCAAGCGGTCCGAGACCACGATGATCGAGGCGCCGGCGCGCACGGCGTCCTCGGCCTGCGCGCACAGCGACGCCAGCCGAGCTTCGATGGCATCCCGCCCCCAGGCCACCGGATAGGTGATGTCGAGCTCGTGAGCCCGGAACTTGCCGCCCGTGTACCGCTCGATGTGCCGGATCTTCTCCATCTCGTAGAAGTCGAGCACCGGCTGCGACACTTCCAGCCGCAAGGGCGGGTTCATCTCGTCGATGCCGAGCAGATTGGGCTTCGGACCGATGAACGACACGAGCGACGTCACCAGCTCCTCACGGATCGGGTCGATCGGCGGGTTGGTCACCTGCGCGAAGAGCTGCTTGAAGTAATGGAACAGCGTCTTGTTCTTGTCCGAGAGCACCGCGAGCGGCGAGTCGTTGCCCATGGAGCCGATGGGCTCCTCGCCGTTCTGCGCCATCGGCGTCATCAGGAACTTGATCTCTTCCTGCGTATAGGCGAAGGCCTGCTGCCGGTCGAGGAGCGGCACCGCGCTCTTCAGCGGTGCGGTCTTCTCGGACTCGACCTCGTCCAGCTTCACGCGAATGCGCTCGATCCATTCCGCGTACGGCCGGGCGCCGGAGAGCGCTTCCTTCAGCTCGCGGTCGTCGATGATGCGGCCCCGCTCGAGGTCGACCAGGAACATC
>DASUFW010000388.1:0-8392 GCA_036274335.1 Burkholderiales bacterium
CAGGTACGCGACCAGGTCCTCGATCTCGGCCTTGCTGAACTTCGGGTTGTAGTAGTCGGCCCAGCGCGCGGTCGCCTTGCGCAGGCCGGCGAGCGAGGTCACCTTGCGCTTGGGGGGCAGGTAGACCTCGGTGCCGTGGCACTGCAGGCAGGACTGGTGCGCCGTCTCGCCCTTGCCGGCGTCGCCCGCGGCCGCGGCCGCCGGCGCGAAGGCGGCGGCAAGCAGGAGGATCGCGAGCCGCTTCACCGCCTCACCGTCCCTTCCGGATCCTCGAGCTGCACGCCGCGCTGCTTCGCGCGAGTGCGCATGCGCTGCCGGTGCTGCTCGCGCAGCCCGCTTCCCTTGCCCTCGCCGGCGGCGGCGAGGTCGCGCCGGTACTGCTCGCGCTCCGCCGGCGTCATCAGCTCGGCCCCGTAGATCAGCTCGTGGCCGGCGGCCGGCTTCACGGCGAAGCCGTAGTAGGAGCGGTCGAGGTAGGCCACGAGGTCGCTGAGGTCCTGCAGCGTGAAGGGCCGGCCGGTCTGCCCCGCGCGCAGGTACACCTCGTCGCGCAGCTGGGCGAGGCTCTGCACCTTCGCGCGCTCGCGCGGCCGCTGGTGCACGCGCTCGTAGTGGCAGGTGCCGCACTGCGTCTCGTAGAGGAGCCGGCCCCGGTCGGCGTCCTGCGCCGCCGCCGGCACGGCCGCGAGCGCCAGCAGGAGCGCCGCGGCCCTCACCGCCGCCGCTCCCCGGCCTGCAGGTAGCAGGTGAAGGCGCTCGAGGCGGCGGCGAACGCCCAGCACAGGAAGAAGCCGATCGTGTACACGCCCAGGCGGCTGAGCGCGCTCGGCTCGCCGAACAGGTACAGCTCCTGCGGGTCGAACACGGTGAAGAACAGCACCTCGCCGAAGCCGCCGACGATGAACGACGGCCACAGGATCCAGATCAGGCGCTTCATGACCCCTCCCGGACGAGCCGCCACGTGCCGCGCGGGTCCTCGATCCGCACGCGCCAGCCGCCCGGCGGCAGCGGCAGCATCTGCGCCTCGTACGCGCCGCCGGCGTGCGCGAGCCGCAGCCGCTGGTCGAAGCCGGCGCGCGTGCGATGCGTGACCTGGACGAACAGCGCCTCGGGCGCCGCGCCTTCCAGGCTGACGCGGATGCGCCCGCCGCCGAGCTGCACCTCGGCGCTCAAGCGCAGCTCGTGCGCGCGCGCCTCGCGGGCGAGGTCCCGGTTCACGGCGAGGCCCTGGCGGTAGTAGTCCTCGGCGACCAGCGGGTCGGCGCCGTGCGCGGCGATCCACCACGTCAGCAGGCCCGCGACCACCGCCACGGCGGGCGGGCCCATCACGAACCAGGCCCAGGGTTCCTTGTGCCAGGGAGTCATGGCCTCACCTCTCTCATCTCACGATGAAGACGGATTTCTCGCGCACGGCGACGCGCTCGTCGTCGCGCGCGTGCACCTCGAAGCGCATCGGGTGCGTGCCGCGCGCCAGGGCGCCCGCCGGGACGCGCACCTTGAACGGCACCAGCTTCGCCGAGGCGCCCTCCAGCGTCACCGCCGCCTCGCCGACCAGCACCGCGTCGGGCAGCCCGGACACGTCGATGTCGAAGCGCCGCGGCGCCTCGCGCGTGTTCATGATCTGCAGCCGGTACACGTTCTCGACCTGCCCGCCCTCGACCTCGCGCGAGATCGCCGCCCGGTCGCGGATCACGTCCACCTTGAGCGGCACGCGCAGCCACAGGGCAAGGCCGCCGGCCGCCACCACCGCCCACAGGATCGCCGAGTAGACCAGCACGCGCGGGCGGAACGCGCGCCGGAACATCTGCGCGCGCGTGAGCTTGCGCTCCATGGCGTGGGTGGTGGAGTAGCGGATCAGCCCCTTCGGGAAGCCCACCTTCTCCATGACGCGGTCGCAGCCGTCGATGCAGGCCGCGCAGCCGATGCACTCGTACTGCAGACCGTCGCGGATGTCGATGCCGGTCGGGCACACCTGCACGCAGATGCTGCAGTCCACGCAGTGTCCCTTGCCCTCGCCCTTGCCGCGCGGCTCGCCCCGCTCGCGGTCGTAGGTGATGATCAGCGTGTCCTTGTCGAACATCGCGCTCTGGAAGCGCGCGTAGGGGCACATGTACTTGCACACCTGCTCGCGCATCCAGCCCGCGTTGCCGTAGGTGGCGAAGCCGTAAAAGAGTACCCAGAAGGTCTCCCAGGGGCCGAGGTCGGCCGCCCAGACGGCGTGCCACAGCTCTCGAATGGGCGTGAAGTAGCCCACGAACGTGAAGCCGGTCCACAGGGCGATCGCGATCCATATCGCGTGCTTGACGCCGCGCAGCAGCACCTTGCGCGCCGACAGCGGCGCGGCGTCGAGCCGCATGCGCGCCATGCGGTCGCCCTCGATCCTCTGCTCGACCCACATGAAGATCTCGGTGTAGACCGTCTGCGGGCAGGCGTAGCCGCACCACAGCCGCCCGGCGACCGCGGTGAACAGGAAGAGCGCGAGCGCGCTGATGATCAGCAGGACCGTGAGATAGATGACGTCCTGCGGGAAGAACACCAGCCCGAACACGTAGAACTTGCGGTGCGCGATGTCGAACAGCACCGCCTGCCGGCCGTTCCACGGCAGCCAGGCGAGGCCGTAGAACACCAGCTGCGTCGCCCACACCAGCGCCCAGCGCCAGCCGGCGAACCACCCGTGCACCGCGCGCGGGTGGATCGTCTTGCGGACTTCGTAGAGGGCCTGCTCGATCGGCGCGACCGCCGCGCCGGCCGGCGCCGAGGGCGCCCGCGGGGTGCTCACTTCGTGTGCGGCCCCGTCCCGCCGTGCGAGAGCGAATACACATAGGCCGTGAGCAGGTGGATCTTGGCGGGCGACAGGACGTCCTTGTGCGCGGGCATCTTGTCGGTGCGTCCCCTGGAGATGGTCTCGATGATCTGCGGTTCCGCGCTGCCGTGCAGCCAGTCCTTGTCGGTCAGGTCGGGCGCGCCCATCGCCGTGTTGCCCTTGCCCTCGGGCCCGTGGCAGGCCACGCAGGTCTTGGCGAAGATATCCTTGCCGCGCGCCGCGCGGAGGCTGTCGTGCGTGAGGCCCGAGAGCGACATCACGTAGTGCGCCGCGTCCTTCACGCCCTGCTCGCCGAGCACCGCGCCCCAGGGCGGCATGACGCCCAGGCGCCCTTCGGCGATGGTGGTGCGGATCGCCTCGGGCGTGCCGCCCCACAGCCACGCGACGTCGGTCAGGTTGGGAAATCCGCTCGAGCCGGCGCCGTCGGACGCGTGGCACTGCGCGCAGTTGTTGAGGAACAGCTTCTGGCCGATGGCGAGCGCCGCAGGATCCTGGCTCAGCGCGATGACGTCGGTCCTGGCGTAGCGCTCGAAGATCGGGCCGAACTTCTCGTCGTGGCGCGCCGTCTCCTCCTTCAGCTGCCCGACCTGCGTCCACTTGAGCATGCCGGCGTAGCTGCCCAGGCCCGGGTAGAGCGCGAGGTACACCAGCCCGAAGACGATCGTGATCCAGAACAGCCACATCCACCAGCGCGGCAGAGGGTTGTTGTACTCGCCGAGGTCCTCGTCCCAGGTGTGGCCCGTAGTTTCGGCGGTGCCGCCGCTCACGCGGCGCTTGCTCTGCGCGACGAGCAGCACGCCGCAGGCGAGGATCGACACCACCGTGATGACGGCGATGTAGAAGTCCCAGAAGCTGCTGGTGAACTCGCTCATCGCTCGTCCCCTTCGAGAATGCTGCGGCCCGCCTCTTCCATGCGCTGCCGGCGCGCGGGCGAGTAGGCCCACCAGACGATGCCCAGGAAGGCCGCCAGGGCGGCGACCGTGACCAGGCTGCGGATCAGGTTGATATCCATGCGGCCTCCGCTACTTTCCGGCGCGCCGCGCCGTCCCCAGGCCCTGCAGGTAGGCGATCAGCGCATCCATCTCGGTCTTGCCCTTCAGCGCCCCGGGCGCCGCCTCGATCTCGGCGTCGGAATAGGGAACGCCGACGCGGCGCAGCGCGCGCATGTGCGCGCCGATGCTGCCGGCGTCGGCCGCGCTGCGCGCCAGCCACGGATAGGCCGGCATGTTGGATTCGGGCACCAGGTCGCGCGGGTTCATCAGGTGCAGCCGGTGCCACTCGTCGGAGTAGCGCCCGCCCACCCGGTGCAGGTCCGGGCCGGTGCGCTTCGAGCCCCACTGGAAGGGGTGGTCGTAGACGAACTCGCCCGCCACCGAGTACGGCCCGTAGCGCTCGACCTCGGCGCGGAACGGCCGCACCATCTGCGAGTGGCAGTTGTAGCAGCCCTCGCGCACGTAGACGTCGCGCCCGGCGAGCTGCAGCGCGTCGTAGGGCTTGAGCCCGGCGATCGGCTCGGTCACGGTCTTCTGGAAGTACAGCGGCACGATCTCCACCAGGCCGCCGACCAGCACCACCAGCACCACCAGGACGATCAGCAGCGCCTGGTTGCGCTCGATCATGTCGTGGGTCAGTTTCATCGCGCGCTCCTCAGGCGTGGGCCAGGGCGGGCGCCGGGATGGGCGCCTCCACCGTCTTGCCGGCGGCGATGGTCTTCGCCATGTTGTAGGTCATCAGCAGCATGCCGGAGAGGTACAGCAGCCCGCCGAGCAGCCGGATCGCGTAGAAGGGGTAGGTCGCCTTCACGCTCTCGATGAACGTATAGGTGAGCGTCCCGTCGTCGCTCACCGCGCGCCACATCAGGCCCTGCATGACGCCGGCGATCCACATGGCCGCGATGTACAGCACGATGCCGATGGTGGAGATCCAGAAGTGCGTGTTGATGAGCGGCACGCTCCACATCTCGGTGCGGCCGAACAGGCGCGGGATCAGGTAGTACATCGAGCCCATCGACACCAGGCCCACCCAGCCGAGCGCGCCGCTGTGCACGTGGCCGATGGTCCAGTCGGTGTAGTGCGAGAGCGCGTTCACCGTCTTGATGGACATCATCGGCCCCTCGAAAGTGCTCATGCCGTAGAAGGAGAGCGACACGATGAGGAACTTGAGGATCGGGTCGGTGCGCAGCTTGTGCCACGCGCCCGACAAGGTCATGATGCCGTTGATCATCCCGCCCCAGGAGGGCGCGAGCAGGATCAGCGAGAACACCATGCCGAGCGACTGGGCCCAGTCGGGCAGCGCGGTGTAGTGCAGGTGGTGCGGGCCCGCCCACATGTAGGTGAAGATGAGCGCCCAGAAGTGCACCACCGACAGCCGGTACGAGTACACCGGCCGGCCGGCCTGCTTGGGAATGAAGTAGTACATCATGCCCAGGAACCCCGCGGTCAGGAAGAAGCCCACCGCGTTGTGCCCGTACCACCACTGCACCATGGCGTCCTGCGCGCCCGCGTAGGCCGAATAGGACTTCCAGAACGACGCCGGCACGGCGGCGCTGTTGACGATGTGCAGCAACGCGACCGTGAGGATGAAGCCGCCGAAGAACCAGTTGGCCACGTAGATGTGCGGCACCCTGCGCTTCCAGATCGTGCCGAAGAAGACGACGGCGTAGGCGACCCAGACGAGCGCGATGAGGATGTCGATCGGCCACTCGAGCTCGGCGTATTCCTTGGACGAGGTGATGCCCAGCGGCAGCGTGATCGCCGCCAGCACGATCACCGCCTGCCAGCCCCAGAAGGTGAAGGCGGCCAGGCCGTCGGAGAAGATGCGCGCGTGGCAGGTGCGCTGCACCACGTAGTACGAGCTGGCGAAGAGCGCCGAGCCGCCGAAGGCGAAGATGACGGCGTTGGTGTGCAGGGGGCGCAGGCGTCCGTAGGAGAGCCAGGGCACGCCGAAGGTCAGGTCGGGCCACAGCAGCTGCGCGGCGATGACGACGCCGACCAGCATGCCGACCACCCCCCAGATCACCGTCATGACGGCGAATTGCCGGACGACCTTGTAGTTGTACGTTGTCTCGTTGCCTGCCATGGGGTCCCCCCTGCCCGGGTGATCCGGCCGATGCTAGACAAGAGGGGAAAAATCCGTTTGACCTGCGTCAAAGGCGACGGGCGATAGCCCGGCGAAATGGCCGGGATTGGCCGATTCAACTTCACAACCCCGCCCGGAACGCGCTCTAATGCCCGCCAACCCCCGCTCCACAGGAGACTTCCGATGGCCAAGGACAAGCGCCCCTTTCTCACCGACGTCAAGACGCTCCGGGCCCGCGCGCGCCGGCACATCGAGCAGGGGGCGATCACCGAGAGCTACCGCGCCGACCGCAAGGTCGTGGTCAAGCTCCTGAACGAGGCGCTCGCCACCGAGATCATCTGCGTGCTGCGCTACCGGCGGCACCACTTCATGGCCGCGGGCATCAACGCCGACGCGGTGGCCGCCGAGTTCCTGGTGCACGCCAACGAGGAGCAGCAGCACGCCGACCAGATCGCGGCGCGCATCGTGCAGCTGCAGGGCGAGCCCAACTTCTCGCCCGAGGGCCTCGCCTCGCGCGCGCACGCCGAGTACGTCGAGGGCGAGAACCTGATCGACATGATCAAGGAGGACCTGGTCGCCGAGCGCATCGCCATCGACAGCTACCGGGAGATGATCGAGTACATCGGCGAGAAGGACACCACCACCAAGCGCATGCTCGAGGGCATCCTGGCGATGGAAGAGGAGCACGCCGACGACCTGGTGGGGATGCTCGAGGATCTCGAGAAGTAAGGCTGCCGAGATAGCCCCGCTCAATCGAGGGCATCTGAACAAACGATTTCACAAATCGCGCCGCCGGGCGTGAAATGGACGCCCACCGACCCAACCGGAGGCAACCATGGACATGAAAGTGAAGGACGCGGGCGGCAACAAGTGCCCGTTCAGCCAGATCGCCGGCGTCGGCCGGACCAACCGCGACTGGTGGCCGAAGCAGCTGCGCCTCGAGCTGCTGCACCAGCACTCGTCGAAGTCGGACCCGATGGACGAGGGCTTCGACTACGCGAAGGCGTTCAAGAGCCTCGACTACCGGGCGCTGAAGAAGGACCTGGTCAAGCTGATGACCGACTCGCAGGACTGGTGGCCGGCGGACTTCGGCCACTACGGGCCGTTCTTCATCCGCATGTCCTGGCACGCCGCCGGCACCTACCGCGTCACCGACGGCCGGGGCGGCGGCGGCCGCGGCCAGCAGCGCTTCGCGCCCCTGGACAGCTGGCCCGACAACGTCAACCTCGACAAGGCGCGGCGCCTGCTCTGGCCGGTCAAGCAGAAATACGGCCGCAAGATCTCGTGGGCGGACCTGATCATCCTCGCGGGCAACGTCGCGCTGGAATCGATGGGCTTTCGCACCTTCGGCTTCGGCGGCGGGCGCGCGGACGTCTGGGAGCCGGACGAGGACGTCAACTGGGGCGAGGAGATCGCCTGGCTGGGCGTCGACAAGCGTTTCAGCGGCGATCGCGACCTGGGGCCGTTCGGCGCCACCCACATGGGCCTGATCTACGTCAACCCGGAAGGCCCGAACGCGAGCGGCGACTACCTGGCCGCCGCCAAGGACATCCGCGCCACGTTCGGCCGCATGGCCATGAACGACGAGGAAACCGTCGCGCTGATCGCGGGCGGTCACACCTTCGGCAAGACGCACGGCGCGGCGCCCGAATCGCACAAGGGGCCGGACCCGGAAGGCTCGCCGCTGCAGGCGCAGGGGCTGGGCTGGACGAGCGACTACGGCTCGGGGCACGGCGCCGACACGATCTCGAGCGGCCTCGAAGTCACCTGGACGAAGACGCCGGCGCAATGGAGCAACAGCTTCTTCGAGAACCTGTTCAAGTACGAGTGGCAGCAGGTCAAGTCGCCCGCCGGCGCGAAGCAATGGGTGGCCAAGGACGCGCCGGCAAACATTCCCGACGCGCACCTCCCCGGCAAGTTCCACAAGCCCACCATGCTGACCACCGACCTGACGCTGCGCTTCGACCCGGAGTTCGGCAGGATCTCGCGCCGCTTCTACGAGGACCCGCAGGCCTTCGCCGACGCGTTCGCGCGCGCCTGGTTCAAGCTCACCCACCGCGACATGGGCCCGCGCGCCCGCTACCTCGGGCCCGAGGTGCCGAAGGAAGATCTGCCGTGGCAGGACCCGATCCCGGCCGTCAACCACAAGCTGATCGGCGAGAAGGAGATCGCGGACCTGAAGAAGAAGATCCTCGCCTCGAAGCTGTCGATCGCGCAGCTCGTATCGACCGCCTGGGCGTCGGCCTCGACGTTCCGCGGCTCCGACAAGCGCGGCGGCGCCAACGGCGCGCGCATCCGGCTCGCGCCGATGAAGGCCTGGGAAGTGAACCAGCCGGCGCAGCTCGCCAGGGTGCTGAAGGCGCTCGAAGCGATCCAGGCCGACTTCAACCGGAAGGCCAAGGGTGGCAAGAAGGTGTCGCTCGCCGACCTGATCGTGCTCGCGGGCTGCGCGGGCGTGGAGGCCGCCGCGAAGAAGGCGGGCGTCAACGT
>DASUFW010000389.1:0-3038 GCA_036274335.1 Burkholderiales bacterium
CCAGGAAGCGGTCATCACGGCGATGCTCGAGCTGGCGATGGACAAGCGCCGCATCCTCGAGCTGTACCTCAACTTTGCCGAGTGGGGCGACGGCGTGTTCGGCGCCGAGGCGGCCGCCCGGCACCACTTCGGTGTGACCGCTTCCCGCCTCGACGAGGCCCAGGCCGCCTGGCTGGCGGCGATCCTGCCGAGCCCGAGGCGCTATGCCGGCGGCGAGACCACACCCTACCTCGCCTCGCGCATCGCGACCATCCGCCGGCACATGAGTTACGCGCAGATCCCCTGATAAACTAGCCGGGCCCGCGCATTCGCGCGGGGTCGGAGCACCGGCGGCGGCCATGGCGCGCAGAGCTCGATTCGTGTGGAGTACGACGGCCTCGGTGCTGGCGGTGATGGTGCTCGTGTTCGCCGCGCTGATCTCCTCCTGGATCGGCCTGGATGCGGAGGCGCGCGGGCGCGCGATGGTGGCGCAGGCCCTGCAGCTCGAGCACGACGTTGCCGAGGCGCGGGCGCTGGCCGCGCGGGTGGCCGCGCTGCAATCCGAGCTCGCCCTGGACGCGCTGCGCGGCGAGCGGCTCGACGCGCGCAATGCGCGCGTGCTCGGCTACCGGGAAGCCTTGCGCGAACTGCGCGCGAGCCTCGCCCGCGTGCAGGCGGCGCCCCTCGATGCGGGCGAGCGCGTGCTGTTCGTGGACGCGCAGCAGTCGATCGAGCAGCTGGTCGCGATCCACGCGAGCGCCGAACCCGACCTGCGCGCGAGCTCCCGGGTTGCCAAGCTCGCGGCGGCGGGCGCGCTGCTCGATGCGGCGCGGCCGGTGGCGGACCGCGCGATGGCCCAGGTACGGGCGCTCGAGCGCTCGGTCGCGTCGCGCGCCGCGGACGAGGCCGAGGAAGCCAACGCCGCCGCCCACCGCGCGCGCGAGTTGCTGATCCTGTTCGGCGGCAGCTCGCTGCTGCTCGCCCTGATCCTCGCGCGCCGCCTGACGGAGACGCACGCGCGCCGCGCCGAGCTGGTCGGGCAGCTGGCCGAGCTGGCGCGCGTCGATACCGTGACGGAGGCCTTCAACCGCCGCGTGTGGGACGAGGAGCTCGCGCGCGGCCTGGAGCGGGCGAGGCGCACCGGCCGGCGCTGCAGCGTCGCACTGATCGATCTCGATCACTTCAAGCGGTACAACGATACGCACGGGCACCAGCGCGGGGACGCGCTGCTGCGCGCCGCCGCGCAGGCCTTTGCCACGCGCCTGCGGGGCGATGACCTGATTGCGCGCTTCGGCGGCGATGAGTTCGCCGTCCTGCTGCATGGCTGCGACCTGGAGCGCGCGATCGAGCTGTTCGGCCGGCTGCAGAACATGCTGCCCGGCGGGCAGACCTTCTCGGCGGGCATCACCGACAGCGAGGGGCGTGAGGACAGCGCCCAGGTGCTGGCGCGCAGCGACGAAGCGCTGTATCGCGCCAAGGAGCTCGGGAGAAACCGCAGCGTCGGCGCGCCGGCCGCGGGACTGCGCTCAGCCGCCTGAGGGCGGCACGGTCAGCACGCCCGCGAGGATCAGGCGGCGCACCATGTCGTGCTGGGTCTTCAGCGCGTAGTCGAACAGCCCCAGGCGCTCGTCGAACACGGCCTGCGCGAAGCTCGCCGGCGAGGCCGGCGGCAGCGCAAGGTGCGCATCGGCCTCCCCGCCGTCCGCGACGATGCGCATGCCCTGCTTGCGCGCCAGGTGCATCATGGCCCCGTTCTCGGTCAGGCAGTGCATGAACAGCACGCGCGTACCCCAATTGCGGGCGTGCACGTGCGCGCGCGCCAGCAGCACCGCCCCCACGCCGCGCCCGCGATGCGCGGGCAGCACCGAGACGCCGAGCTCCGCGTGCGACTCCGCGCGCGCGAGGTGCGCCGCGCCGGTGAGGTGCAGCGCGTCATCGAAGACGCCGATGACGGCGTCGCGGTCGAAGTCGATGCGGGCCACATAGTCGTCGATGCCGCCGTCGCTCAGCGCCATGCCGAAGCGCAGGCGCCGGTCCTCGCCGCCGAGCAGCTTCAGGTGCGCGGCGAACTTGTCGCGCTCCGGGCGGGGCAGCTCACGGGTGACGATGCTCATGGACATTCGACTCCCGGAACACTCGCAAGGTTCGTGCCGGCGCCGTCAGCCGACCTGCTTGAACGCTTCGCGCGCGGCCGCAAGCGTCGCCTCGATGTCCTTCGCGTCGTGCGCCGACGACACGAAGCCGGCCTCGTAGGCCGAGGGCGCGAGGTAGACGCCGCGCTCGAGCATGGCGGCGAAGAAGCGGTTGAAGCGCTTTGCATCGGACTGCATCACCTCCGCGAAGCTCGCCGGCGGCGACGCACGAAAGTACAGGCCGAACATGCTGCCGATCGATTGCGACGAAAAGGGGACATCCGCGCGCCGCGCCTCCGCGGCGAGCCCGTCCACCAGGCGCCGCGCGGTGGCCGTGACGCGCGGCTGGAAATCCGGCGCCTCGACGAGCTTCAACGTCGCGAGGCCCGCGGCGACGGCGACCGGATTGCCCGACAGCGTGCCGGCCTGATAGACGGGACCGAGAGGCGCGATGCGCGCCATGATGTCGCGGCGCCCTCCGACGGCGGCGACCGGCAGGCCGCCGCCGATCACCTTGCCGAGCGTCGTGAGGTCCGGACGGATGCCGTAGAGCGCCTGCGCGCCGCCGGTCGCCACGCGGAATCCGGTCATGACTTCATCGAAGATCAGCACCGCGCCGTGGCGCGCCGTCTGCGCACGCAGCCCCTCGAGGAATCCCGGCGCCGGCGCGACGAGGTTCATGTTGCCGGCCACCGGCTCGACGATCACGCCCGCGATCTCGGCGCCGCGCGCGTCGAACAGCGCCTGCACCTGCGCGGCGTCGTTGTAGTCGAGCACCACGGTATGCGCCGCGGTCTCCGCGGGAACGCCGGCCGAGCTCGGGTGGCCGAAGGTGAGCGCGCCCGAGCCCGCCTTGACGAGCAGGCTGTCGGCGTGCCCGTGGTAGCAGCCCTCGAACTTGACGATGACGCTGCGCCCCGTGAAGCC
>DASUFW010000390.1:0-4144 GCA_036274335.1 Burkholderiales bacterium
GTGCCGGACGAGGAGATCATCGTTCGCATGAGCGGCCGGCGCGTGCACCCCGCCTCGGGCCGCACCTACCACGTACGCTTCAATCCGCCCAAGGCGCCGGACCGCGACGACCCGACCGGCGAGCCGCTGATCCAGCGCGAAGACGACCTCGAGGCGACGGTGCGCGAGCGGCTGGCGGTCTACCGGCGCCAGACGCGGCCGCTGGTCGAGTACTACGCCCGGCGGGGAGAGTCCGGCGAC
Source organism: Burkholderiales bacterium (assembly GCA_036274335.1). Classification (GTDB taxonomy): domain Bacteria; phylum Pseudomonadota; class Gammaproteobacteria; order Burkholderiales; family SG8-39; genus JAABQT01. Next base: position 241 of record DASUFW010000390.1, read on the forward strand.
GCTCGCGCCCCGCGCTACGTGCGCATCTCCGGGCTCGGGTCGGTCGACGCGGTGCGCGACAGGGCTTTCGCCGCGCTCGGCTAGCCTGATAAAATCGCCCCCTTTTCCGCGAGGCGCCCGCTTCGCGGTCGACGAGGGGAGAAACAAGCATGACCGGCGGACTTACATTCGCGCTCGCTTGCGCATTGCTGGCGATCGTCTACGGCGTCTGGCAGAGCGCGCAGATCCTCAAGCTCGCGGACGGCAACGAGCGCATGCGCGAGATTTCCGCTGCAGTGCGCGAAGGCGCGGTGGCCTACCTGTGGCGTCAGTACAAGACCATCGCCATGGTCGGGGTGGTGCTGTTCCTGGCGATCGGCTTCACCCCGGCGCTCGGCTGGACGACGGCCTGGGGCTTCCTGCTGGGCGCGCTGCTTTCCGGGGCGTGCGGCATCATCGGCATGAACATCTCGGTGCGCGCCAACGTGCGCACGGCGGAGGCCGCGCGCGTCGGGCTGAACGAGGCCCTGCAGGTGGCGTTCCGCGGCGGCGCGATCACCGGGTTGCTGGTGGTCGGCCTGGGGCTGCTCGGGGTCACCGGATTCTTCGCGCTGCTCTACGCCAATGCCGGCCCGCAGGAGAAGGCCAACCTCGCGCACCTGGTGCATCCGCTGGTGGGCTTCGGCTTCGGCGGCTCGCTGATCTCGATCTTCGCGCGTCTCGGCGGCGGCATCTTCACCAAGGGCGCCGACGTGGGCGCGGACCTGGTCGGCAAGGTCGAGGCGGGCATCCCCGAGGACGATCCGCGCAACCCCGCCGTCATCGCCGACAACGTGGGCGACAACGTCGGCGACTGCGCCGGCATGGCCGCGGACCTGTTCGAGACCTACGCCGTGACGATCGTCGCGACGATGCTGCTCGGCGCGCTCATGATGAGCAAGTATCCCGAGCTCGCGGTGCAGCCGATCCTCTACCCGCTGGTGATCGGCGGCTTCGCGATCATCGCCTCGATCATCGGCACCTGGGCCGTGAAGGCGAAGCCCGGCGACAAGAATGTCATGACCGCGCTCTACAAGGGCCTGGCGCTGGCCGGCGTGATCGCGCTGATCGCCTTCTGGCCGATCACGAAGCTCGTGATGGGCGACGTGGTCGCCCAGGTGCCCTTCGAGATCGGCGGCCGCGAGAAGATGATCACGGTGTGGCACCTGTACGGCACCGCGGTGGTCGGCATGGCCCTCACCGGCTTCCTCGTGTGGATCACGGAGTACTACACCGGCACGCAGTACAAGCCCGTGCAGCACGTCGCCGCGGCGAGCGTCACCGGGCACGCGACCAACATCATCGCGGGGCTCGGCGTGTCGATGAAGTCCACCGCCTGGCCGGTGCTCGCGGTCTGCGTGGCGATCATCGCGTCGTACGCGCTGGCGGGCCTGTACGGCATCGCCATTGCCGCGACCTCGATGCTCTCCATGGCGGGGATCATCGTCGCGCTGGACGCCTATGGGCCGATCACCGACAACGCGGGCGGCATCGCCGAGATGGCGGAACTGCCCGATACCGTGCGCGCCATCACCGACCCGCTGGATGCCGTCGGCAATACGACCAAGGCGGTTACCAAGGGCTACGCCATCGGATCCGCCGGCCTCGCGGCGCTGGTCCTGTTCGCCGACTACACGCACGCGCTTGCGGCCGAAGGCGTCAAGCTCAGCTTCGATCTGTCCAACCACATGGTCATCGTCGGCCTGTTCATCGGCGGACTGGTGCCGTATCTCTTCGGCGCCATGGCGATGGAGGCGGTAGGCCGCGCGGCGGGGTCGGTCGTGCTGGAGGTGCGCCGCCAGTTCAAGGAAATCCCGGGCATCATGGAAGGCAAGGCCAAGCCCGAATACGGCGCGGCCGTGGACATGCTCACGCGTGCGGCGATCAAGGAGATGATGATCCCGTCGCTGCTGCCGGTGCTGGTGCCGATCGTGGTCGGCGTGATCCTCGGACCGCAGGCGCTCGGCGGCGTGCTGATGGGCACGATCGTGACGGGCCTGTTCGTCGCCATCTCGATGTGCACGGGCGGCGGCGCGTGGGACAACGCCAAGAAGTACATCGAGGACGGACATCACGGCGGCAAGGGGTCCGACGCTCACAAGGCGGCGGTGACCGGCGATACGGTGGGCGACCCGTACAAGGACACGGCCGGCCCGGCCGTGAACCCGCTCATCAAGATCATCAACATCGTGGCGCTGCTCGTCGTACCCTTGATGGTGTGAGCACCGGTCGTCACGCACTGCAAAGGGCCGCCTGCGCGGCCCTTTTCTTTTTGAGCGCGACCGCGGCGGCGCAGCTCGCCGCGCCCGAGGTCGAAACCGGCCGCGTGGAGCGCGAGGCGGTCACCGCGCGCAAATTCATGGTGGCCGCCGCGGATCCTCGCGCCGTCGAGGCCGGGCTCGAGATGCTGCGCGCGGGCGGCAGCGCCGTCGACGCCGCGATCGCGGTGCAGCTGGTGCTCGGGCTGGTCGAGCCGCAGTCCTCCGGGCTCGGCGGCGGCGCCTTCGCGCTCGTCTGGTCGGCCCGCGAGGCGCGCGTGCGTGCGTTCGACGGACGGGAAGCGGCGCCGGCCGCGGCGCGGCCCGACCGCTTCCTCGACCGGCACGGCAACCCCGAGCAGTTCATGCGCGCCGTGGCGAGCGGGCGCTCGGTCGGTGTGCCGGGGGTTCCCCGCCTGCTGGAGGCGCTGCATGGTGCGTACGGCCGGCTGCCCTGGGCGCGCCTGTTCGAGCCCGCCCTGCGCCTCGCCGAACAGGGCTTCGACAAGACGCCGCGGCTTGCGCGGCAACTGGAGCACGAGGCGCTGCTGCGCGAGGATCCAGCGGCGCGGGCGCTGTTCTATGCCGGTCCGCGGATCGTCAATCCCGATTATGCGTCGACGCTTCGCGCGATCGCGAAGGCCGGAGCCGGCGCGTTCTACGAAGGCGATATCGCGCGCGACCTCGTGCGGGCGGCGCGCTCGGACCTGACGGAGCAGGACCTGCGCGCGTACCGCGTCGTCGAGCGCGCGCCGGTGTGCGGCGCCTACCGCGGCTACCGCATCTGTGGCATGGGGCCGCCCAGCGGCGGGGCGACCGGCGTGCTGCAGATCCTGGGAATTCTCGAGCGCACACGCTTCGCGCAAAGCCCGCCGCTCTCGGTGGAGTCGGTGCACCTCTTCAGCGAGGCCTCGCGGCTGGCCTACGCCGACCGAGCGCAGTACGTCGGCGACCCGGACTTCGTCGACGTGCCCGTGGCGAAGATGCTCTCGCCCGGCTACCTCGATGCACGCGCGCGCCTCATCGGCGAGCGCTCGATGGGCTACGCGCTGCCGGGAACCCTCGATCCGGAGACACCGGGGACGAGCCATCTTTCGGTCGTGGACGCGGAGGGCAATGCGGTGGCGATGACTACGTCCATCGAGATGGGCTTCGGCAGCCGGATCCTGGTGCGCGGCTTTCTGCTCAACAACCAGCTCACGGACTTCAGCTTCCGGCCGGAGGTGCTGGGCCGGCCCGCGGCGAACCGGGTGGAAGGCGGCAAGCGGCCGCGCAGCTCGATGTCGCCGACGCTCGTCGTCGACCGCGACGGCCGCTTCAAGCTGGCTGTCGGCTCGCCCGGGGGCCTCGCGATCATCGATTTCGTCGCCAAGACGCTGGTGGCGACTCTCGACTGGGGCATGGACATCCAGCAGGCGATCTCGGCGCCGAACTTCGGCAGCACCAACGGACCGACCTTCCTCGAGCGCGGGACGGTCCTCGAGGACATCGGCGACGCGCTCGCCGAGCGCGGGCACGTGCTCAACTACGCGCGGCTGACGAGCGGCCTGCACGGCATCGAGCGCGTGCCCGGCGGCTGGCGCGGCGGGGCCGACCCCCGCCGCGCGGGCGTCGCGGCGGGGGAGTGA
>DASUFW010000391.1:0-11246 GCA_036274335.1 Burkholderiales bacterium
CACCATGACATCCGAGACGTTCATGCGCCCGATTGTGCCAAACTGCGCCCTCTTTCAGGAGGATTGGTTCATGCCGCGCGGCGTCGTCGACCTCGAAGGACTGAAGAGCCCGCAAGCCGAAGCGCTGCGGCGCAAGGCGCCGCCCGCCGGGCTGCCGTTCGCCGTGCGCAAGCTCGGCCACGTGGTGCTGCGCGTGAAGGACGTCACGCGCTCGGTCGAGTTCTATACGCAGGTGCTCGGCTTCCGCGTCTCCGACGTCTATCCCGAAAGCATGATGAAGGGCGGCATGGTGTTCCTGCGCTGCCAGGGCGACCACCACAGCCTCGCCCTGGTCGGCGGCTCGCCCGACGGACTGTCGGGCCGCGAGCTGCACCACGTCGCGTTCGAGCTGGCGACGCTCGAGGAGCTCGTGCGCTCGCGCGACCACCTGCAGAAGCACGGCGTGAAGATCGATTTCGAGGGCCGGCGCCGCGCCGGCTGCCAGGTGGCGGTCGAGTTCCGCGACCCCGACCACCATTCGCTCGAGCTCTTCTGGGGGCTGGACCAGGTGGGGAGCGACGGCCACGTCCGGCCCCCGGAGGAATGGCGCGAGGAGCATTCACTGGAGGCGGCCATTGCCAACGCGCCGCCCGGACAGGACACGACGCTGCATTCGAAATGAGCGAGCGCATCGCCTTCATCGGCTTCGGCGAGGCCGGCCAGACGATCAGCCGCGGGCTGGTCGGTGAAGCGGCCAGGCCGGCAATCCGCACCTACGACATCCTGTTCGGCACGCCGGCCGGCGCGCCGCTCGAGGCGGCCGCGCGAGAACTCGGCGTCGCGCTCGCCCGCGACCACGTGGACGCGGTGCGCGAGGCGGACCTGGTCATGCTCACGGTGACGGCGTCCTCCAGCCTCGAGGCGGCGAAGTCCTGCCTGCCCGGACTGCGCAAGGGGCAACTCTTTCTCGACATGAACTCGGTGTCGCCGAAGCGCAAGCTCGAGACCGCGGCGCTCGTCGCCCCCACCGGCGCCGCCTACGTGGACTGCGCGGTGATGGCGCCCGCGGCGCCGTACCTGCACAAGGTGCCGAGCCTCATCGGCGGGCCCGGTGCGGCGGCGCTCGCGCCGCGCGCGGCCGCGCTCGGCATGCAGATGGAGCTCGTCTCGGACGAGGTCGGGCAGGCCTCCGCCATCAAGATGTTCCGCTCGATCGTGGTGAAGGGGCTGGAGGCGCTGCTCGTCGAGTCGATGACGGCCTCGGCCGAGTACGGGGTCGAGGACCGGGTGCTCGCCTCGCTCCAGGAGACCTGGCCGGGCATCGACTGGCGGAAGCTCTCCGGCTACATGATCGAGCGCGTGGTGAGCCACGGCAAGCGCCGCGCCGCCGAGATGCGCGAAGTCTCCGAGACGCTGCAGAGCATCGGCATGGCGCCCACGATGGCGGCGGCGAGCGCCGAGCGCCAGCAGTGGATCCACGACCTCGGCGTCAAGGCGCGCCTCAAAGGCGCGAAGACCGAGGACCGCGCCACGCTGGTGCGCGCCATTCGAGACGCGATGGGCAAATGAAGGCGCTGCTCGGCGACTACCCGTGCACGGCGCTGTTCAAGAAGCGCGCGCCGCTCGAGTTCGAGGACGTGAAGCCGCCCAGCAAGGGCTTCAAGCGCGTCGTGCGCGGCCTCGAGTTCGATTTCGCCGAGCTCGCGATCACGACCTTCCTCATGGCGAAGGCCGCCGGCAAGCCCTACCGGCTGCTGCCCGCCGTGGTGCTCGCGCGCATGCAGCACGGGCGCCTGGTGCGCGCCGCCGAGCGCGGGCCGCTTGCCCCGAAGGACCTCGAGGGCAAGCGCGTCGGCGTGCGCTCCTATTCGGTGACCACCGGCATGTGGCTGCGCGGCATCCTCGCCGAGGACTACGGCGTGGACAGCAGCCGCATCACCTGGGTGACTTTCGAGGAGGCGCACGTCGCCGAGTTCCGCGATCCGCCGAACGTGGTGCGCGCGGAGCCCGGCAAGGACCTCGCCGCGATGCTGTTCGCGGGCGAGATCGACGCGGCGGTGACGGGCGATGCGCCCATGGACGACCCGCGCATCGCGACGGTGATCCCGGACGCAGAGGCCGCAGCGAAAGCCTGGCGCGCGAGCCACGGCGCGATCCACATCAACCACATGGTGGCGGTAAAGGATTCCGTGTCGCGTGCGCAAGCCGGCGAGTTGCTCGGTCTGCTCGGGGAGAGCTTCGCCGCCGCCGGCAGCCCGGAGATGAACCCCTTCGGCCTCGAGGCGAACCGGCGCAACCTCGAGGTCGCCGTCGAGTTCGTTCACCGCCAGGGCCTCATCCCCAGGCGCTATTCGGTCGAGGAGCTCTGCTCGTGATCATCGACTGCCACGGCCACTACACCACCGCGCCGCAGGCGCTCTGGGACTGGCGCAAGAAGCAGGTCGCGGGCCAGGCGCCGGGCGCGCTGACGATGTCCGACGACGAGATCCGCGAGACCCTGGAGAAGAACCAGCTGCGCATCCAGCGCGAGCGCGGCACCGACCTGACGTTCTTCTCGCCGCGCGCGGGCTCCATGGAGCACCACGTGGGCGATGCGCGCATGAGCGAGGCCTGGTCGCGCCAGTGCAACGACCTCATCCACCGCGTCTGCCGCCTGTACCCGTCGAATTTCGCGCCGGTGTGCCAGCTGCCGCAGTCGCCCGGCGTGCCGCCGCAGAACTGCCTCCCCGAGCTCGAGCGCTGCGTGAAGGAGCTCGGCTTCATCGGCTGCAACCTCAATCCCGACCCGTCCGGCGGCTGGTGGCAGGCGCCACCGCTCGGCGACCGCTTCTGGTACCCGCTCTACGAGAAGCTGGTCGAGCTCGAGGTGCCGGCGATGGTGCACGTCAGCTCCTCGTGCAACCCGGCGTTCCACTTCACCGGCGCGCACTACCTCAACGCGGACACCACCGCGTTCATGCAGTTCATCCAGTCGGACCTGTTCCGGGACTTCCCGGCGCTGAAGTTCGTCATTCCGCACGGCGGGGGCGCGGTGCCGTATCACTGGGGCCGCTACCGGGGCCTCGCGCAGGACATGGGCAAGGCGCCGCTCAAGGAACTCCTGCTGAACAACGTCTTCTTCGACACCTGCGTCTATCACCTGCCCGGCATCGAGCTGCTGCTGAAGGTCATCCCGGCGGAGAACATCCTGTTCGCCTCGGAGATCGTCGGCGCGGTGCGCGGGGTGGACCCGGAGACCGGGCACTACTACGACGACACGCGCCGCTACGTCGATGCCGCGCCGATCAGCGCGGCGGATCGCGAGAAGATCTTCTCCGGGAACGTCGGGCGCGTGTACCCGCGCTTCGCGCGGCGGACCTAGACGCCCACCTCGCGCGCGGCGGCGAACTCGCCCGTCGCGACCGCCGCCCTGCGTTCCCCGGCCTTGCGCAGGATGAAGCCCTCGTAGCCCCTCGCCGCGATGCCCTCGCAGGTCGCGCGGTAGCGGGCCATACCCCCGGCATACGGCATGAACACGCGCGGCTTGCCCGGCACGTTGGCGCCGTAGTACCAGGAGTGCTTCGCCTTGCTCAGCAGCGTCGCGTTGGCGGCTTCTTCCACGTGCGCGCCCCAGCGGCGCACCGCGTCCGGGTCGGGCTCGATGGCGTCGATGCCGTTTTCGCGCAGGTGGGCGATGCAGCCGGTGATCCATTCCACGTGCTGCTCGATGGCCACGGGCATGTTGGTGAGCACCGACGGGCTGCCCGGCCCGGTGATGGTGAAGAAGTTCGGGTATCCCGCCACCTGCAGGCCGAGGTAGGTCTGCGGGCCGGCGCGCCAGTCCTCGCGCAGCGAGCGGCCGCCGCGGCCGCGGAGGTCGATCGCGAGCAGCGGTCCGGTCATGGCGTCGTAGCCGGTGGCGAAGACGATGACGTCGAGCGCGTGCTCGCGGCTGCGCGTGCGGATGCCGCGCGGCGTGATGCGCTCGATCGGGTCGGCACGCAGGTCGACGAGCGTGACGTTGTCGCGGTTGAAGGTCTCGTAGTACCCCGAGTCGATCGGCGGGCGCTTGGTGGCGTAGGGGTGGTCGACGTCGGAGAGCGCCCTCGCCGCCGCCGGGTCGCGCACGATCGCGCGGATGCGCTCCTTGATGAACTCGCAGGCCGTGTCGTTCGCCGCCGGGTCGAGCAGCAGGTCGCGAAACGTGGCGCGGAACTGCAGCCCGCCCGTCTCCCAGGCCGCCTCGTAGATCGCCCGGCGCTCCTCGGGGGTCACGTCCGCGACGTTGCGCTGCGCGATGCGGAACGCATGCCCGTTGGGGGTCGATTCCGCCACCGCGCGGATCTCCGCGTGGTGCTCCCGCACCCAGCGGTTGAACTCGGGCGTCAGCGGCGCATTCCGGGCCGGCACGCTGTAGGTCGCGGTGCGCTGGAACACCGTGAGGTGCGCGGCCGATTGGGCGATGACGGGCGCGGCCTGGATGCCGGTCGAGCCGGTGCCGATCTGCCCGACGCGCTTGCCGGCGAGGTCCACGCCCTCGTGCGGCCAGCGCCCGGAATGGAACCACTGTCCGGCAAATTCGCCCAGGCCGGGAATGTCCGGCACGTTCGCCGCGGACAGGCAGCCGACCGCGGCCACCAGGTAGGTGGCCGCATAGCGCTCGCCCGCCCCGGTTTCCACCGCCCAGCGATTGGCGCCCTCGTCGTAGCGCGCCGAGACGACGCGGCGGCCGAAGCGCATGTCGCGCCGCAGGTCGAACTTCTCCGCGACGCGGCCGAGGTAGCGCAGGATTTCGGGCGGCCCCGGATAGCGCTCCGACCACGCCCACTCCTCGTTCAGCTCCTTCGAGAAGAAGTAGCGGTAGGCATGGCTCTCGGAATCGCAGCGCGCGCCCGGATAGCGGTTCCAGTACCAGGTGCCGCCGAGGTCTCCGCCCGCCTCGAGCAGGCGCGCCGAGAGCCCCAGGCGGTCGCGCAGGCTGTGCAGCTGGTAGAGCCCCGCGAATCCCGCCCCGATGACCAGGGCGTCGACTTCTTCCTCCATCGCGGCAGGATATCACCGCGGGTGGGCGGCCTGACGTGACGACGCCGGCGCGGCGGCGCGAGCCGATACAATCCGGCTTCCCGATGACGACCCCCTCTTCGCGCTGGCTGTGGCGCTTCGTCGTGCTCCTGATCCTCGCGGCCGGCGTCGGCGGCTTCATCGCGCTGAACAAGCTCAAGCCGAAGCCCGCGGTGCGCGCGCCGGTCCAGCAGCTGCCGTTCGTGCAGGCCGAGCCGCTCGAGTTCCGCAGCGGGCCGCTCACCGTGAGCGGCAGCGGCCTGGTGCGGCCGCGCATGGAAGTGGTGCTCGCTGCGGAAATATCCGGGCGCGTCGCCTTCGTCAGCCCGTCGCTGGTGACCGGCGGCAAACTCAAGCGCGGGCAGGTGCTGGTGCGCGTGGACGACGCGCCGTTCCGCGCCGCGCTCGCGCAGGCCGAGGCCGAGCACAAGTCGGCGCAGTCCTCCCTGCGCCTCGCCGAGCAGCTCCTCGAGCGCACGCGCGAGCTGATCGCCAAGGGCTACCTCTCGCAGCAGACGCTCGATGAGCGCACCGCCAATCGCGACCAGGCGTCGGCCGCCCTGGCGCGCGCCGAGGCGCTCGCGCACCAGCGGCGCCTGGACCTCGCGCATACCGTGGTGCGCTCGCCCTTCGACGGCAAGGTGCTCGCGGAGCGCGTCGACCCCGGCGAGACCGTGCAGCCGGGCAAGGAGCTGGCGCGCATCTTCGCCGACGGCTCGCTGGAGGTGGCGGTCTCGCTCACCGATCGCGAGATGGCGCTGATCGCGGACCCCTGGCGGGGCGGCGCGCAGGGCGCGCCGGCGAGCGTGCGCGTCGAGCACGGCGGCGGCGTGTATCGCTGGCCGGCGCAGGTGGACCGGGTCGAGTCGGCGGTGGACAGCACGACGCGCACCTTCAACGTGGTGGTGCGCGTCGACAAGCCGGGCGCGCACGGCGAGGCGGTCTCGGGCGACCCGGCGGCCGCGCCGCCGCTGCTGGTCGGCATGTACGCGACCGCCGACATCCGCGGCGTGGACCCGGGGCGCTACGCGCTGGTGCCGCGCCGCGCGCTGCGCGACGGCGAGCAGCTGTGGCTGCTCGGCGACGACGGGCGCCTCGGCGTGCGCAAGGTGCGCCTGCTGAGCGAGTCGGGCGAGCGCGTCGCGGTGGCCGCCGAAGGCCTGCCCGAAGGGGCGCGCGTGGTGGTCAGCGATCTCAAGGTGGTCACCGACGGCATGCCGGTGCGCGAGATCGGCGCCGACGGCCGCGCCGCCGACGCGCCGCGCGCCGCGCCGGTCGCCCGGGAAGACCGCAAGTGAACGGCCTGATCGGCTGGATGGCGCGCCACCCGGTGGCCGCCAACCTGCTGATGCTGTTCATCGTCATCGCCGGCGCCACCAGCGCGCTGACCATGAAGCAGGAGGTCTTTCCCCTGGTCGAGCTCGACGTGCTCGAGGTGCGCGTCGCCTACCCCGGCGCCGCGCCCGACGAGGTCGAGGAGGCGGTGGCGCAGAAGATCGAGGAGCAGATCGAGGGCATCGACGGCATCGACCGCGTCACCTCGATCGCGGCCGAGGGCGCCGGCGTGGTGCGCATCGAGCTGCAGCGCGGCGTGAGCGCGGCCGCCAAGCTCGACGAGGTCAAGGCGGCGGTCGACCGCATCACCACCTTCCCGGTGGAGGCCGAGCGCCCGGTGATCAAGGAGCTGGTCACGCGCCAGCGCGTGATCGAGCTGGCGGTGTACGGGGACGCGAGCGAGGCGACGCTGCGCGAGCTCGCCTACCGCATCAAGGACGACCTGACCGGCACGCCGGGCATCTCGCTCGCGCAGGTGGCGCGCGTGCGCGACTACGAGATCTCGGTCGAGGTGCCCAACGAGACCCTGCGCGCCTACGGCCTCACGCTGCAGGACATCGCGGCGACCCTCAAGCGCTCGAGCCTCGACCTGCCGAGCGGCGACATCAAGACCGAAGGCGAGTCGATCCTGCTGCGCGCGCGCGGGCGCAGCTACGACCGCGCCGACTTCGAGAAGATCATCGTCGTGTCCGCGGCCACCGGCGCGCGGGTGCGCCTCGCCGACATCGCGCGCATCGACGACGGCTTCCGCGACGACGACCTGATCATGCGCTTCAACGGCAAGCCGGCGGCCTTCGTGCAGGTGTTCCGGGTCGGCGAGGACAAGGTGCTCGACGTCGTGGCGCTCGTCGACCGCTATCTCGAGGAGACGCTGCGCCCGGGCCTGCCGCCCGGCCTGCACGTCGTGGTGTGGCGCGACGACTCGGTCGAGTTCCGCAACCGCATGGACCTGCTGCTCAAGAACGGCGGCTTCGGCCTCGCGCTGGTGCTGCTCGCGCTGGCCCTGTTCCTCGACCTGCGGCTCGCCTTCTGGGTGTCGGCCGGGATCTTCGTCGCCTTCGTCGGCACCTTCGCCGTCATGCCGTTCGTGGGCCTGTCGATCAACATGATGTCGCTGTTCGGCTTCATCCTCGCCATCGGCATCGTGGTCGACGACGCCATCGTCACGGGCGAGAACATCTACGCCGAGAACGAGCGCGGCGTGCCCGAGGTGGAGGCCGCGGTGCAGGGCAGCCGGCGCGTGGCGCTGCCGGTGCTGCTCGCCGTGTCGACCACCATCGCCGCCTTCGTGCCGCTCCTCTTTGCGCCCGGCACGCTCGGCAAGTTCCTGTACCAGATCCCGGCGGTGGTGATCATCGTGCTCACCATTTCCGTGATCGAGGCGATGTTCATCCTGCCGAACCACCTCGCCCACCTGCGCATCGTCGGCTACCGGCCGCGCACCTGGATCGGCGCGCGGCTGCTCGATCTGCGCCACGCGATGGACCGGCAGTTGAAGCGCTTCGTCGACGGGCCGCTCGACCGCGCGCTCGCCTTCTCGACCGCGCACTACGGCGTGGTCATCGCCGCCTCGGTGTCGATCTTCCTGGTCGCGCTCGGCACCCTCACGGCGGGGCACCTGAAGTTCGTGTTCTTCCCGCAGGTGGAAGGCCGCTACGTGACCGCCTCCCTCGAGCTGCGGCCCGGGGCCACCGCCGAGACCACGCTCGCCGCGGCGCTCGCGCTGGAGCGCGCAGGACGGGAGGCGGCGGCGAGCCTTCCGGACCCGAGCGGGCGCGACCTGGTGAACGCCGTGTACCTGACCGTGGGCCAGCAGGAGGCGATCGGGCCGGCGTCGGCGGGTGCGCTCGGGCTGCTCGAGGGCAACAAGGCCTCCATCGTGTTCGAGCTGCTCGACCCCGAGGTGCGCTCGGTGAGCGCGGGCGACTTCGAGCGGCGCTGGCGCGAGCTCGCCGGCATGCCGCCGCGCGTGCGCAAGCTCACCTTCGCCTCCAACGTGATCCAGCTCGGCTCGCCGGTGCAGATCGAGCTCTCGGCGCGCACGCCGCAGGGGCTCGCGCAGGCCGCGCAGGCGGTCGAGGACGAGCTGCGGCGCATCGACGGCGTGTACGACGTGCGCGACGACCGCGACCCGGGCAAGCAGGAGGTGCAGTTCCAGCTCAAGCCCTCGGCGCGCGCGCTGGGCCTCACGCTGGAGTCGCTCTCGCTGCAGGTGCGCTCGGCCTTCTACGGCGCGGAAGCCCTGCGCGTGCAGCGCGGGCGCGACGAGGTGCGCGTCTACGTGCGCCTGCCGCGGGGCGAGCGGGCGTCGCTGGCCGACCTGTCGCGCTACCGCATCCGCACGCCGGCGGGCGGCTTCGTGCCGCTGCGAGAGGTGGCCGAGCTGACCCTCGGGCACGGCCCCTCGACCATCGTGCGCCGCAACAGCCGGCGCGTGTCCACGGTGCTCGCGGAAGTCGACAGCCGCGTGATCACCGGCCAGCAGGTCAACACGCGCCTCACCAGCGAGGTGATCCCCGCGCTGCAGCAGGAGATCCCGGGGCTCACCTACGCGATGGGCGGCGAGCAGCGCGAGCAGGGGCGCACGCTCCCGGGCCTCGCGCGCAACTTCGTGCTGGCGCTGTTCTGCATGTACGCGCTGCTCGCGCTCGCCTTCCGCTCCTACGTGCAGCCGCTGATCGTGCTCGCCTCGATCCCGTTCGGCCTGGTGGGCGCGGTGGTCGGCCACCTGGTGATGGGCTTGTCGCTCGGCCTGACGAGCCTGTTCGGCGTGGTCGGCCTCGCCGGCATCATCGTGAACGGCTCGCTGGTGCTCATCGACTTCATCAACGAGGAGCGCGCGCGCGGCAAGCCGCCGGCGCTCGCGATTCGCGACGCCTGCAAGGGGCGCTTCCGGCCGATCCTGCTCACCGCGGTCACCACCTTCCTCGGCATCTTCCCGCTGATCATCGAGCGCAGCATCCAGGCGCAGTTCCTGATCCCGCTCGCCGTGTCGATCGGCGTCGGGGTGCTGCTCGGCACGGTGATCCAGATGCTGCTTACGCCCGCGCTGGCGATGGCAGTGGAAGACCTGCGGAGCTGGCGCTCGCGCCGGGCTTCGCTCGGCGCTGCCCGGGAATCGTGAGGCTGATCACGGCGGCGAGCGTGGCGAGCAGCAGGTCGAGCTTCCACATCGCGTCGTAGCTGCCGGTCAGCTCGAGCGCGACGCCGCCGAGCCAGGAGCCGAGGAACGCGCCGACCTGGTGCAGCATGAACACCAGCCCGAGGAGGGTCGCCAGGCGCCCCGCGCCGAAGAGCTTTGCGACCAGGCCCGCCGTCGGCGGCAGCACCGCCATGTAGGTGACGCCCATCCACACCGAGAAGACGAGCACCGTGGCTTCGGTCTTCGGCGCGGCGAGGAACGCGACGATGCCGAGCGCGCGCGCCGCGAACAGGAACGAGAGCGTCTTCTGCATCGAGAAGCGCTGGATGACCCAGCCCGCGCCGATGCTGCCGGCGATGTTGAACAGGCCCAGCAGCGACAGCGCCGCGCCGGCGACGCTGCCCGGCAGGCCGCACAGCTCGATCACGCCCGGCAGGTGCGTCACCAGGAAGAACACGTGCATGCCGCACACGAAGAAGGTGGCGTTGATCAGCCAGAATTCGCGGCTCGCCAGCGCCTCGCGCACGGTGGCGCTCGGCTGCGCGGCGGCCTTCGCCCCGCCCGCGGCAGCGGGGCGGCGGCGGAAGGCGAACGCGAGCGGCAGCGCGGCGAGCGAGAGCGCGGCGAGCGAGAACAGGGCGGTGGTCCAGCCGGCCAGCATGATCAGGCCCTGGGTGGCCGGCGCGAGCACCAGCTGCCCGAGCGGGCCGCCGGCGCCGATGATCCCGGCTACCAGGCCGCGCTTCTCGGGCGCGAAGCGCGCGCCGACCGTGCCGACCAGCAGCGATGGGCTGCCGACCGTCGCCGCGACGCCCGCGAGGCCGAGGACGACCGACAGAAAGAGCGCGTTGCCCGCGAACGGCAGCAGCGCGCCGCAGGCGGCGGCGAGCAGCGTTCCGCCGGCGATGATGCGTGCCGCGCCCCAGCGGTCCACGAGCACGCCGGCGAGCGGCTGCGCGAGGCCCCAGGTGAGCTGGCTGATGGCCACCGCCAGGCTGATGGCGGCGATGCCCATGCCGGTGGCCGAGTTGAGCGGCGAGATGAACAGGCCGAACACCGTGCGCGAGCCCATGGTGACGGCGAGCAGCGCCACCGCGGCGGCGACCAGCAGCCATCCCCGGGCGCGCTGTTCTGCGAGGTCGTTGTTTTCCATGCCGGCATGCTAGGCAGCCGGCGTAATGCGCCGATGTCGCTCAGCGCATGCTTTGGGGCTCGAATTGTTGCCGGAATGTATCCGGCGGGCGGGCTCAGCCCGAGCTGCGGAAGCGCGCCGCGGCCTCCCGGACCGCCGCGTTGAGCTCGCTCCAGGCGCGCTGCAGCCCCGCCTTGAGCGGCGGCGCAGCCGCGGCGCTGCGCCGGCGCAGGCGCGCGAGCGCCTTCTTCGCCTGCGCCTGCTTGACGCGCAGAATGCGCCGCTGGCGCGCGTACATCTTCGCCGCCTGCTGCTCGGTCTTGCGCGCCTGCGCGATCAGCGCGTCCAGCTTCTTGCCGTGCTTGCGCAGGGCCTGGTCGTTGCCTGCGGTCGCTGCCTTCGCCTTGCGCTTGCGTGCCATGCGGACCTCCCCCGTCAGTGTCAGTAGCGGCGCGTGCCGCCGTAGTCTTCGTCGAACATCGAGAACGGCGGCGTGCGGCCCACGAGCGCCTCGATCAGCGCCAGCTCGACGTCGGTGTGGTTGATGAACGGCGCCGGCTGGATGCGCCGGGCCGCGCCCGGCTTGAGCACGTAGCGCGGCGCATCGTGGTGCTTCGA
>DASUFW010000392.1:0-4545 GCA_036274335.1 Burkholderiales bacterium
GTCATCTACAATCAACGCCCCGGCGCGCTGCCGGATGACGTCATGCCGCGCAAATTCATCCGCAGGTACGTGCCGAACGCGGCTGACGCGCGCAACCACCGGCTGCTGTCGCGCTTCGGGGCGTGGGCGCACCACCCCAACCTCTGGCACCTGAACCGGCACTCGGTGGCGGGCGGCGTGGCGATCGGCCTGTTCACCGGGCTGCTGCCGGCGCCGCTGCAGATGATCTCGGCCGCGGCCTGCGCGGTCCTGTTCCGCTGCAACCTGCCGGTCGCCGTGCTGGTGACGCTCTACACCAACCCCGTCACCTTCGTGCCGCTCTACCTGCTCGGCTACGAACTGGGCAAGCTGATCCTCGGGGCGGGCGGCGCCGCGCCCGTCGCGCCGTTCGAGATGGACTGGTCCCACTTCTTCGATTCGATGCAGCGGCTGGTCCTCTGGACCGTCTCGCTCGGGCCGCGGCTGGTGGTCGGCGTGCTCGCGCTCGCCGTGATCTTCGCGGTGGTCGGCTACTTCGCGGTGCAGCTCGGCTGGCGCGCCTACATCGTGCTCGCCTGGCGCGCGCGAAAGCGCCGAAAAAAAAATAGGGACAGACCCTATTTTTCACATCGCGATAAATAGGGTCTGTCCCTATTTCTTACTTCGCGTATAGCTGACCGTCGCGCAGCTCGAGGACGCGCTCGGCGCGCGCGGCGAGGGCCGCGTCGTGCGTGACGATGACGAAGGCGGTGCCGTGCGCCGCCGAGAGCTTCAGCATCGCCTCGAACACCTCGTCCGCCGTGGCCGTGTCCAGGTTGCCGGTCGGCTCGTCGGCGAGCACGCAGGCGGGCTCGGTGACCAGCGCCCGGGCGAAGGCGGCGCGCTGGCGCTCGCCGCCCGAGAGCTCGCCCGGCTGGTGATCGAGGCGCTCGCCGAGGCCGACCGAGGCGAGCGCGGCGCGCGAGCGCTCGAGCGCTTCGGCCTTCGCCGTGCGCCGGATGAAGAGCGGCATGGCGACGTTCTCGAGCGCGCTGAATTCCGGCAGCAGGTGGTGGAACTGGTAGACGAAGCCGAGGGTTTCGTTGCGCACGCGCCCGCGCTCGGCCTCGCCCATCTCGCCGAGCGAGCGCCCGCGCACGCGCACCGTGCCCGCGCTCGGCGCGTCGAGACCGCCCAGCAGGTGCAGCAGCGTCGACTTCCCCGAGCCCGACTTGCCCATGATGGCGACGCGCTCGCCCGGCCGCACCGCGAAGTCGACGCCTTTCAGCACCGGCACCGGCTGCGGCCCCTGGTAGGTCTTGGCGAGGCCGCGGCAGTCGAGCACCGCCTCACTCATAGCGCAGCGCTTCCGCGGGATTGACGCGCGCCGCGCGCCAGCTCGGGTAGAGCGTCGCGACGAACGACATGGCGAGCGAGACGAGGCCGATGGTGGCGACGTCGCGCAGCTGCACGTCCGAGGGCAGCTCGGAGATGTAGTACACGTCCTTGGCGAGGAACTTGAAGCCGAGCACGCTCTCGATAGCCGGCACCACGGTGTCGACGTTCCAGCCGAGCAGCACGCCGCCCACCACGCCGATCAGCGTGCCGATCACGCCGATCATCGCGCCCTGCACCACGAAGATCTGCAGGATGCTGCCCGGCGCCGCGCCCAGCGTCCTGAGGATGGCGATGTCGGCCTGCTTGTCGGTGACCAGCATCACCAGCGTCGAGACGATGTTGAACGCCGCCACCGCCACGATCAGCGTGAGGATGATGAACATCACGCGCTTCTCGATTTCCACCGCGCGGAAGAAGTTGGCGTGGCTGCGCGTCCAGTCCGAGGCCCACACCGCCGGCGAGAGCGCCGCGTTCAGGCTGGCCGCCACCTGGCGCGCCTCGAACAGGTCGTCCAGCTTCAGGCGCACGCCCGACACCGCGTGCCCGAGCTGGTAGAGCTTCTGCGCGTCCTCCAGGTTGATGAGCGCGAGGCTCGCGTCGTACTCGTACATGCCGACCTCGAAGATGCCGGCGACCGTGAACTGCTTGAGGCGGGGAATGACGCCCGCGGGCGTGACGCTCCCCTGCGGCGCGATGAGCGCCACCTTGTCGCCGGGCAGCGCGCCGATCGCGCGCGCGAGCTCCGAGCCGAGCACGATGCGGAACTCGCCCGGCGCGAGCGCCTCCAGCGACCCCGAGCGCATGTGCCGGCCGATGTCGGCGACCCGCGCCTCGAGCGACGGCACGATGCCGCGCACGATGGCGCCGCGCACGCCCTGGCCGAAGGTGAGCATGCCCTGCGCGTTGACGAACGGCGCCGCCGCCACCACGTGCGATTGCGTGCCCGCTGCCTCGGCGACCTTGCGCCAGTCTTCCAGCCGGTTGCCGGGGCCGGAGAGCTGCACGTGCGAGACCACCGCCAGGATGCGCGCGCGCAGCTCCTCCTGGAAGCCGTTCATCACCGAGAGCACCACGATCAGCGCCGCGACGCCGAGCGCGATGCCGGCCATCGAGATGAGCGAGATGAAGCTGATGAAGTGGTTGCGGCGCTTCGCGCGGGTGTAGCGCAGGCCGACCAGAAGCTCGTAGCGCACGGGACGCCGAGAATACTACAATCGCCACGATGAACCCGGAGGACTCGGCGCTGCTCGCGCGGCTGCTGCGCGGCGCGCGCATCGCGCACCTCGGCACGCTGCGCCAGGGCGCGCCGCTCGTGTCGATGACGCTCTATCTGGCCGCGCCGGGATTCGACGCGTTCCACGTGCACGTGAGCCGGCTCGCCTGGCACACGCAGGACATGGCGCAGGACGCGCGCGTCGCGCTGTCGGTGGCCGAGGCCGACGACGCGCGCGAGGATCCTTTCACGCTCGCGCGCGTCACCATCCGCGCCGACGCCGCGCCCGCCGCCGGGGACCCCGCGCTGAAGGACGCCTGGCTCGCGCGCTTCCCCGCGCAGGCGATCAACTTCGAGCTGCCCGACTTCGCGTTCTGGCGGCTCTCGCCGCGCGACGCGCGCTTCGTCGCCGGCTACGGCCGCATCCACAACCTGTCCGCGGCGGCGCTCGCCGCAGCCGCCCGCGCATGAACGCCCTCGTCGCGCTGCTGATCGCCGCCGCGCCCTGCGCCCTGGACGTGGAATGGCGCAACGAGGGCGACGTCGCGCTGGTCGCCGACTGCCCGCCCAACTATTTCGCAACGCGCCAGGCGGTCAAGGCGGCGGTGCGCCAGGCCGGACGGCGCGAGCGCATGCAGATCCGCTTTGGGCGCGTGGCGGACTATCCGTGGCTGTCCTCGGCGCTCGCGCGCCAGGCCTCCAGCTCGCGCAACTGGCCCGAGATGCGCGACGCGCCCGAGGCCTACGTCACGCGCGCCCTGCTCGGCATGCCGGAGTTCACCGGGCTGTTCGACTCGCAGTGGCGCATCGCGAGCCTGGTGGTGCAGGACGTGCGCCTGAAGCCCGCCTCGCAGCTCGACCTGCCCAAGGGCCACCCGCTGCCGCGTGGCTTCACCCTTCCCTACGACGCCGAGGTGACGGTGTCGCTCACGCGTTGAGAGGAACGATGCGGACGGTCTACGGCATGGCGGATTCGGGCAACTGCTACAAGGTGAAGCTCGCCCTCGAGCAGCTGGGGCTCCCCTATCGCTGGGTGGAAGTGAGCACCACGAAGGGCGAGACGCGCAGCGCCGCGTTCCTCGCGCGCAATCCGAACGGCCAGGTGCCCACCCTCGAGCTCGAGGACGGGAGCACCCTCCCCGAGTCGGGTGCGATCCTGCACTACCTCGCGGAGGGCACCCCGCTGCTGCCCGGCGACAGGCTGTCTCGCGCGCGCGTGCTGCAGTGGATGTTCTTCGAGCAGTACAGCCACGAGCCCTGCATCGCGGTGGCCCGCGCGATCCTTCGCTACCAGCCGCCCGACTCGCCGCGCCGCGCGGAGCTGCCGCGCCTGCAGGAGCGCGGCCGCAAGGCGCTCGGCGTGATGGAGCAGCACCTCGCGCGCGAGCCGTTCTTCGCCGCCGGGCGCTACACGATCGCCGACATCGCCCTCTACGCCTATACGCACTGCGCCGCCGACGGCGGCTTCGACCTCGGCGC
Organism: Burkholderiales bacterium; assembly: GCA_036274335.1. Taxonomy (GTDB): domain Bacteria; phylum Pseudomonadota; class Gammaproteobacteria; order Burkholderiales; family SG8-39; genus JAABQT01. Next base: position 4,049 of record DASUFW010000392.1, read on the forward strand.
GTATCCCGCGGTGCGCGCCTGGCTCGCGCGCGTGAAGGAGAGGCCCCGGCACGTGCCGCTCGGATGAGCGGGCTGTTCCTCAAGGGCCTCGCCTTCGGCTTCCTGCTCGCCGCCACCGTCGGGCCGATGTGGGTGCTGTGCCTGCGGCGCACGCTCGCCTACGGCGCCGCCACCGGCCTCGCCTCGGGGATGGGCATCGCCGTCGCCGACGGCCTGTACGGCGCGGTGGCCGCCTTCGGCCTCACGGCCGTCTCCAGCCTGCTCCTCGCGCAGTCGTTCTGGATCGGCCTCGCGGGCGGCGCGTTCCTCGTCTACCTCGGCGTGAGGACGCTGCGCGCGCAACCGCAGGTCGGCGAGGACGTCCCGCGGCCGGCGGGCCTCGCGCAGGCGTTCGCCTCCACGCTCCTGCTCACGCTCGCCAATCCGCCGACCATCCTCGCCTTCGCCGCCGTGTTCGCGGGCCTCGGGCTCGCCGCGAGCGCCGACTACGCGGCGGC
>DASUFW010000393.1:0-6479 GCA_036274335.1 Burkholderiales bacterium
TCGACGTCAACGCGCCGCGCGCCGGCGCGGAACCGAGCCTCTTCTAGCGCCATGGCGGGCCGGCCGCGCGCGGGACTCGTGCTCACCGGCGGCGGGGCGCGCGCCGCGTACCAGGTCGGCGTGCTGAAGGCGGTGCGCGACCTCCTCGGCGGCCCGGCGAAGAACCCGTTCCCCATCGTCTGCGGCACCTCGGCCGGGGCGATCAACGCGGCGGCGCTCGCCGCGTTCGCGGACGACTACGCGCGCGCCGTGGCCAACCTGCTCGAGGTGTGGGAGCACATGCGCTGCGAGCACATCTACCGCACCGACTTCCCGAGCATCATGAAGAGCGGCGCGCGCTGGCTGACCTCGATGATGCTCATCTCGCGCGGCAACCCCGTGTCGCTGCTCGACAACGCGCCGCTGCGCGACCTGCTCGACAAGCTGCTGCCGTTCGAGCGCATCCAGTCGCACATCGACGCCGGCGCGCTCTACGCGGTGTGCGTCACCGCCTCGGGCTATACCTCGGGCCAGAGCGTGTCCTTCTTCCAGGGCGGCTCGGGGCTGGAGGCCTGGGAGCGCAACCAGCGCATCGGCGCGGCGGTGGTGCTGCAAAAGGACTACCTGCTCGCCTCGGCGGCGCTGCCGTTCATCTTCCCGGCGGTCAAGCTGCACCGCGAGTTCTTCGGCGACGGCTCGATGCGCCAGATCGCGCCGGTCAGCCCGGCGCTGCACCTGGGGGCCGACCGCGTGCTGATCGTCGGCACCGGCCGCGCCATGCGCGAGCAGGCGCGCGAGCGCTCGAGCATCTACCCCTCGCTCGCCCAGATCGCCGGCCACGCGCTCAACTCGATCTTCCTCGACAGCCTGGCGGTCGACATCGAGCGCCTCGAGCGCATCAACCGCACGGTGCGCCTGATCCCGCCCGAGCGGCTCGACGGCTCGGGGGTCGCGCTGCGCCCGATCCAGGTGCTCTACATCACGCCTTCGCAACCGATCGAGCGCATCGCCGCGCGCTTCATCCACGACCTGCCGCGCAGCGTGCGCTTCCTGCTGCGCCCGACCGGCGCCCTGTCGCGCGCCGGCTCCAACCTCGCGAGCTACCTGCTGTTCGAGGAACCTTTCTGCCGCGCGCTGATCGATCTGGGCTACCAGGACACCGCGGCGCGCGAGTCCGAGGTGAGGGAATTCTTTTCCGCGCAGTGAGGCGAACGATGGCAGAATCAGGCTCTCCGCAGGACCCGTTCGAGATGTTCCGCCGGCTGTGGGGGCCGCTGGGCCTCCCCGTCCCCGGCATGGCGATGCCGACGCTCGACCCGAAGGAAGTGGAGAAGCGCGTCGCGGAGCTGCGCTCGGTCGAGCAGTGGCTGCAGGTGAACCTGAACATGGTGCGCTTCGCCATCCAGGGACTCGAGGTGCAGCGCTCGGCGCTGCTCGCGATGGGCGCGGGCGCCGAGCCGGGCGCGCCGCCGAGCGCGCTCGCCAAGCTGGCGGCGTCCAACGCCAATACGGCGGCGAGCACCCTGCTGTGGCCCTGGGCGGTCATGCAGCAGGCCATGGGCGGCGCAGCGGGCGGCGCGGCGCCGCCGCCGGGCGGCGAGGACGGGCAGGAGGCGCAGCAGCCAAACGACCAACCAGGAGGAAAAGCGAAATGACCAAGGCAGTTCGATTCCACAAGACCGGCGGCCCCGAAGTCCTGCAGCTGGACGACGTAGAGGTGGGCGAGCCGGGCCCGGGACAGGTGCGCGTGCGGCACACGGCGATCGGGGTGAACTTCATCGACACCTACCAGCGCTCGGGGCTCTACCCGATGCAGACGCCGCAGACCGCAGGCAACGAGGGCGCGGGCGTGGTCGAGGCCGTCGGCCCCGGCGTGACCGGCCTGAAGAAGGGCGATCGCGTCGCCTACACGGGCCAGGTCGGCTCCTATTGCACCGAGCGCCTGCTGCCCGCCGATCGCGTGGTGAAGGTGCCGGAGGGCATCACCGACGAGCAGGCCGCCTGCCTGATGCTGAAGGGGATGACGGTCCAGTACCTCATCCACAGCACCTACGCGGTGAAGAAGGGCGATACGGTGCTGTGGCACGCCGCCGCGGGCGGCGTCGGCCTGCTCGCCTGCCAGTGGCTGAAGGCGCTCGGCGTCACCGTGATCGGCACCGTCGGCTCCCCGGAAAAGGCGAAGCTCGCCAAGGCGCACGGCTGCGAGCACGTCATCGACTACACCAAGGAGAACTTCGTCGAGCGCGTGAAGGAGATCACCGGCGGGAAGAAGCTGCCCGTCGTGTACGACTCGGTGGGCAAGACCACCTGGGAAGGGTCCCTGGACTGCCTGCGGCCGCTCGGCCTGTTCGTGATCTTCGGCAATGCCTCCGGGCCGATCCCGCCGATGAACTCGCAGATCCTCGCGCAGAAGGGGTCGCTGTACATGACGCGCCCGACGCTGGTGACCTACATCGCCTCGCGCGCCGACCTCGAGGCGCGCTCGGCCTCGGTGTTCGACGCGGTGAAGACGGGCAAGGTGAAGGTCGAGATCACGGCGCGCTACAAGCTCGCCGACGCGGCGCAGTGCCACCGCGACCTCGAAGGCCGCAAGACCACCGGCGCCGTGATCCTGCTGCCGTAGCCGGCCGGCCCGCAAAAAAAAAGGGACAGACCCTAAGGGTCTGTCCCTATTTTTTTGAGCGGGCGGCTAGATGCCGAGGATCTTCATCGCCTTGGCGAGCGTGTCGACCGACTCCTGGTGCTTGCCGGCCTTGTGCAGCGCCTCGCCGTCGGCGCGGTACTTCTTCACCGCGCTCATCTGCTCGGCCGAGAGTTGCGGATGCTTCGCGAGCGCGGCGTCGATCGCCTTCATGTCCTTCGGGCAGTGAAACGCCAGTGCGGCCGCGCTGAACAGCGCGAGCGCCGTACCGAGAATGAATCGCTTCATGCAGTCCTCCCTTCGGGTGGTGGTGGTGCCGGGACGCATTATCATCCCGGTTGAGGCGAAAACACATGGCGACGCGCGTAAATTCCCCGTGCAGGCGACGCTGATCCACGACAGTCCGATCGCGCTGGACGCGGCGTGGCTGCGGCGCCGCTTCGCCTCGGGCCACGATCCGGGCGGCGCGGTCTACGGCGACCAGGGCGTGCTGGCGCGCCCGGCCGGACGGCGGGAAGCGGCGGTGCTGGTGCCGATCGTGCTGCGGCCCGCCGAGCTGACGCTGCTGCTCACGCGGCGCACCGCGCACCTGAAGAACCATTCCGGCCAGATCAGCTTCCCGGGCGGGCGGGCCGAGCCCGCCGACGGCGGCCCCGAGGGCACGGCGCTGCGCGAGGCGCGCGAGGAGATCGGCCTCGCCCCGGAGCACATCGAGGTGCTCGGCCGGCTGTCCGAGTACCACACGCGCACCGACTTTCGCGTCACCCCGGTGGTCGCCCTCGTCTCGCCCCCGGCGGCGCTCGCGCTGGACGCGCACGAAGTGGACGAGGCGTTCGAGGTGCCGCTGTCCTTCGTGCTGGATCCGGCCAACCACCAGCGCCACTCGCGCGAGTTCCAGGGGCGCCTGGTTCCCTACTACGCCATCCCGTACCGCGACTACTACATCTGGGGCGCCACCGCGGGCATGCTGGTCAACCTGTACCGCTACCTCGCCGGGGCACCCGCGTGAGCGCGCTGGCGGTCATTGCGGCGCTCGCCGCCGAGCAGTGGCGGCCGCTGGCGGACCTGCGCGGCTGGCAGGCGCTGCTCGCCGGCTGGGCCGACGGGCTCGAGCGCGCCTTCAACGCGGGCGAGTCGCACCAGGGGGTGACGGCCTGGCTGGTGGCCGTGGTGCCCGCCGTGGTCGCGTCGATGGCGCTGTACGCGCTGCTCGCGTGGATCAGCCCGCTGCTCGGGCTCGCCTTCAACGCCCTCGTGCTGTACCTGACCCTGGGGTTCCGCGAGCCCGCCCGGCGCTTCTCCGACCTGCAGCTCGCGCTGCGCGCGGGCGACCTGGAGCGCGCGCGCGGCCTGATCGGCGAATGGCGCGGCGAGCCCGCGCAGCAGCTCGGCCGGGAAGAGGTCATGCGGCTCGCGCTCGAGGAGGCGCTGCTCGCGTCGCACCGCCACGTGTTCGGCGTGCTGTTCTGGTTCGTGCTGCTGCCCGGGCCGGCCGGCGCGGTCCTGTACCGGCTGGCGGCCGCGCTGCGCCGGCGCTGGCGCGCGCTGGGCGCCTTCGGCGGGTTCGCGGCGCGCGCGGCCGCGCTGCTCGACTGGCCCGCGGTGCGGCTCACGGCGGCCTCGTTCGCGGTGGTCGGCGATTTCGAGGACGCCGTCTACTGCTGGCGCACGCAGGCCCCGTCCTGGCCGGACCGCGAGGCGGGCGTGGTGCTGGCGGCCGGCGCCGGCGCGCTGGGCGTGCGCCTCGGGATGCCGGTCGCCGGCGTCGACGGCATGGAGCCGCGCGTCGAGCTCGGCGTCGGCGAAGCGGTCGAGCTGCCGTTCCTGGACAGCGCGATCGGCCTCGTGTGGCGCGCGGTCGTGCTGTGGGTGTTCGTGCTGCTGCTGGTGGCCGTCGCGACGCTCTTCTAGGCGCGGACCGCGCCGCAGCGCCAGCACTGCACGAACTGCGGCTCGAGCTGCTCGCCGCAGCCCGCGCAGCGCCAGGCCGGTCCCGACACGGGCACCCCCTCGCGCAACAGCCGCTCGGCGGACGGCGCTTCCTCCGCGCCGACCCACACTTCGGCCAGGCACTCCGCGGGCGGCAGCTCGCCCATCGCGGAGGCGAGGCGCTCGTTCCTCACCTCGGCGCGGATGCCCTGCGCCTCGAGGAGGTTCTTCGCGTGGTGCGCCGCCAGCAGGTCGAAGGCGCTGAAGACCCGCTTCACAGCTCGAGCAGGGCGTCGCACTTCGCGGCGCAGATGAAGTCGTTCTCCGACAGCCCGCCGACCGCGTGCGTCCAGTAGGCGACGCGGCACTTGTTGTAGCCCACCTCGAGGTCCGGATGATGGTCCTCGCGGTGCGACACCCAGGCGAGCGCGTTCACGAAGGCCATCGTCTGGTAGTAGTTGCCGAAGGGGAACAGCTTGACCAGCCTGCCGCCCTCGAGCGTCCAGCCCTTCAGATGCTTGAGCTGCGCGCGCGCCTCGGCCTCGGTATACGCGGGCACGCCGCCCTCGCAGGGCTTGCACTTGCGCTTGGCGAGTTCCTCCATGGAGCCTCCTAGGCGAGCGCCTGCAGGCGCGCGATGCGCCGCGCCGCGGGCGGATGCGAATCGTAGAACGCCGAATGCACGGGGTCGGGGGTCAGCGTGGCGGCGTTGTCCTGGGTGAGCTTGACCAGCGCTTTCGCCAGCTCGGCGGCGCTGGCGTTCGCCGCGGCGTAGGCGTCGGCCTCGAACTCGTGCCGGCGCGAGTAGAGGCTGGCGAGCGGCTGCAGGAAGAAGGTGAACGCCGGCGCGACCAGCACGAACAGCAGCAGCCCCATGGCCGGGTCGGGCGCGCCGGCGCGCAGGCCCGCGTAGAACGCGGGTGCGTCGATCAGCCGCCCGAGCACCCAGAGCAGGGCGAGCGACATCGCCGCGAGCAGCGCGACCCGCTTCCACACGTGGTGGCGCCGGTAGTGGCCGAGCTCGTGGGCGAGCACCGCCTCGACCTCGGGCGGCGCGAGGCGGGCGAGCAGGGTGTCGAAGAACACGATGCGCTTGGCCGCGCCGAAGCCCGTGAAGTAGGCGTTGCCGTGCGCCGAGCGGCGCGAGCCGTCCATGACGAAGAGGCCGCTCGAGCGGAAGCCGCAGCGCGAGAGCAGCCGCTGGATGCGCTCGGCGAGCGCCGCGTCCGAGAGCGGCGTGAAGCGATTGAAGAGCGGCGCGATGAAGGTCGGATAGGCGAGCAGCACCAGCAGGTTGAAGCCCATCCAGGCCAGCCACACCCAGAGCCACCAGGCCTCGCCCATGCGCTGCATGAGCCACAGCACCAGCACCAGCAGCGGCAGGCCGAGCGCGGCGCCGAGCGCCGCGCCCTTCGCCAGGTCCGCGAGGAACAGGCCCACGCTCATGCGGTTGAAGCCGAAGCGCTGCTCGATGCCGAAGGTGCGGTAGGCGGCGACCGGCAGGTCGAGCGCGGAGAGCAGCACCACGACGCTCGCGATGAGGGCGGTGCCGTGCCACAGGCCGCCCGCCTCGAGCACGCCGGCCCAGGCCTGCGACAGCCAGCGCAGGCCGCCGCCGAGCGTGAGCGCGAGCAGCACCGCCGCGCCGACCAGCACGTCGAGCATCGCGAGGCGCATCTTGGCGATCGTGTAGTCCGCGGCCTTCTGGTGCGCGGCGAGGGGGATCGCCTCGGCGAAGCCCGGCGGTACCGCGCCGCGGTGCGCGCGCACGTGCGCGACCTGGCGCCGGGCGAGCCACAGGCGGGTGAGCGTGGCCGCCGCGAGCGCGGCGACGAACAGCCACGAGAAAGCGTTCATGGTGACATGAGAGAATACGGCATGCCCGCGGATCAGAACAACCTCATCTGGATCGACATGGAGATGACGGGAC
>DASUFW010000394.1:0-1852 GCA_036274335.1 Burkholderiales bacterium
CGCGGCGCGCATCCCGGCGCCCGCGTGGTCGTGATCACCTCGGAGGACGCGAGCGTCGTCATCCGCGGCGCGCTCGCCGCCGGCGCCGCCGGCTTCATCCCGAAGACGGCCGGCCCGCAGCTCATGGTCAACGCGCTGCGCCTGGTCGCCGAGGGCGGGCGCTACGTTCCGCCCGAGATCCTCGGCTCGGAGCCCGAGCCCGCGCAGAACGGCCACTCCACGCCCGGCATGCTGACCGAGCGGCAGCGCGAGATCCTCGAGCAGCTGCTCCTCGGGCGCACCATCGCGCAGGCGGCGCAGGCGCTCGGCATCGCGGAAGCGACCGCCAAGCACCACGCGCTCGCGGTGTATGCCGCCTACGGCGTTTCCTCGCGGGCGGATCTGATTCTCGCCGCGACCCGGCAGGGAACGGCGACGGGGTAGAAAGAGCGGCGCGCCGCGATTGGTACGGGCGTACTAAGCCGCCCGGTCTAGACCGGGCGGGCGATGGCGGATCTGCGTTCCTGACATAGGCTGTCAACCTAGGGGGAACACGTGGCCATTCAGGTAGACGCCGGGATTGCGGAGTCCGATCTCGTCTGGACGGTTGGCAGCCTCTGCCAGCTGAATCGCGTACCGTTCGATCCGGCGCTGCTCCTCCAGAAGTTTCCCGCGCCCCATTCCGTCCGGCAGCTGATCGAGGCCCTGCGCACGTTCGGGTTCCGCACGGGCGAAGGAAAGGTCGCGCGGGCTGCCTATCCGTGCGTCGGCTTTCTGGCCGAGTCGCGCAAGCTCGCGCTGCTCGTGAAACGCGACGCCGAGCGCTTGCTCTACTTCGAGGCGGGGGGGCCAGGCGCCGCAAACGGTGCCGCTGGAGCTGCAGAAGGAAACCTTCGCTGCCGACGTCCTACTCCTCCGGCACGACTCGGCGAAGGACCCGGCGTCCGAGGACGGCGCGCCCGTGCGTGCCGGCTTCGGTTTCCGCTGGTTCTGGACGGAGCTCCTCAGGCACAAGCGCATCTGGCGCGATGTGCTCCTCGCCTCGCTTTTCATCCAGCTGATCGGTCTCGCCACGCCGCTTGGCACCCAGGTCGTGATCGACAAGGTGGTTGTGCACCAGACGGAGAGCACGCTGCTCGCGATTGCCGTGGGACTGGGCATGTTCCTGTTCTTCAACGCCGGCATGAGCTGGCTACGGCAGTACTTTGTATTGCACACGGGGAACAGAGTCGATGCGGTGCTAGGCAGCCAGGTGTTCCGCCATCTCTTCCGGCTGCACCTGCCGTACTTCGAGCACCGACCGACGGGAACGCTCGTCGCGCGCATCCACGCGGTGGAGACGGTGCGGGAGTTCATGGCTGGCGCCGCGGTGTCGGTCATCCTCGATTTCCCGTTCCTGCTCGTTTTCGCGGCGGTGATGTTCGCGTACAGCTGGCAGCTGACGCTGATCGCCCTGGGGATCCTGTTCGTCGTGGCGGCGCTCTCGGTGGGCGTGACGCCCGTGCTGCGCGCGAGACTGAATCGCCAGTTCCTCCTCGGTGCGCGCAACCAGGCATTCCTGACGGAGTACGTCGCCGGCATCGAGACGGTGAAGTCGCTGCAGATGGAGCCGCGGCTGGAAGGGCGCTACGACGACCTTCTCGCGTCCTACCTCGCGTCCGGCTTCGCGACCCGCCAGCTTTCCAACACCTACAACGTGATCGCCAACGGGCTGGAGCAGACGATGACGTTGGCGATCCTTTGCGTCGGGGCGCTCCTCGTCATGCAGCACGACGGCTTCACCATCGGCATGCTGGTCGCGTTCCAGATGTTCGCGAGCCGGTTATCGCAGCCGATGCTGCGGCTCGCGAGCCTGTGGCAGGAGTTCCAGCAG
>DASUFW010000395.1:0-26301 GCA_036274335.1 Burkholderiales bacterium
ATCTACAAGAAGGCGCGGCTGGCGAACCGGGTGCGCTGGGGGCTGCGCGAGGCGGGGTATGCGCCGGAGTTCACCGACGCGCTGAGCTACGAGCTGGCGACGGTGGCGACGCTGGCCTCGCGCCAGGCGGGCAAGACGGGCGGCTGACGCCGGGCATGCTGGACAAGCTGTTCGGGCGCAAGCCGCCGCCGGCGGCGGCCTCCAGTGCGCAGGAACTGCTGGCGCAGGCCTTCTCGCTGCAGAGCGCCGGTCGCTTCGACGAGGCGCGCGCGGGCTACGCGGCGGTGCTCGAGGCGGATCCCGGCAACTTCGGCGCGGTGCACATGCTGGGGGTCATCGAGCTGCAGACGGGGCGCAACGCCGAGGCGGCCGCGCGCCTGGCCGAAGCCGTGCGCCTGTCCCCGGGGGACTCGGGCGCGCACAACAACCTGGGCGAGGCGCTGCGGCGGCTCGGCCGCGTCCAGGAGGCGGAGGCCTGCTTTCGCGAAGCCGTGGCGCTGGTGCCGGGCTACGGCGCGGCGCATTTCAACCTGGGCGTGCTGCTGCAGCGCCTCGGGCGCAGCGCCGAGGCGGAATCGTCGCTGCGCCGCGTGCTCGAGCTGGCGCCCGAGTGGGCCGAGGCGCATAGCGCGCTGGGCGGCCTCCTGGCCGAGGCCGGCCGGCTGGAAGAGGCGCTCGCCAGCGCGCAGCGCGCGGTTGCTCTGCGCCCCGATCTCGCCGCGGCGCGCCTGGTGGCCGGCAACGTCCTGCGCGAGCGCGGCTTCCTCGACGAGGCGGCGGCGTCCTACCGTGCCGCGATCGAGGCCGAGCCGCGCTTCCCCGAGGCGCACAACAATCTCGGCAACGTACTGAAGGCGCAGGGCAGGACCGAAGAGGCGCTCGCCAGCTACGCACGCGCGCTCGAGGTGAGCCCGGGATTCGGCGTCGCGCGGCTGAACGTGGCCAAGCTGCTGCGCGAGTCGGGACGGCTCGCGCAGGCCGCGGCGGCCTACCGCGAGCTGATCGCCGTGGAGCCCGGGCTCGCGGAGGCGCATTTCGATCTCGGCAACGCGCTGAAGGGCCTGGGCGACGCCGAGGGCGCGCTCGCGGCCTACGCGCGCACCGTGGAGCTCGACCCGGACTACGCGGAGGCGCGCTGGGCGCAGGCCATGTCGCAGGTGCCGATGATCGCCGAGGACGAGGCGCAGATGGCGCGCAGCCGCGCTGCGTTCGACGCGGGCCTCGAGGCGCTCGAGCGCTGGTGCGACGCCGCCGGCCCCGAGAAGGCGGCGCGCGCCGTGGGCACGCAGCAGCCGTTCTACCTCGCCTACCACGAGGAGGACCACCGCGCCCGCTTCGCGCGCTACGGCGAGCTGTGCGCGCGCCTGATGGGGCACTGGCAGACCAGGACGGGGCTGCCGAAGATCGCGCGCGTGACGCGCGCCGACCTGCGCGTCGGCATCGTCTCGGCGCACGTGCGCGACCACTCGGTGTGGAACGCGATCGTCAAGGGCTGGCTGCAGCACATGGACCGCCAGCGCTTCGACCTGCGGCTGTTCCACCTCGGCGCCGCGCACGACGTGGAGACGGCGCTTGCCAAGACGATGGTCTCCCACTACACGTACGGCAAGTCCGACCTCGTCGAGTGGACCCAGCTCATCATCGGCCATCAGCTCGACGTGCTGATCTACCCCGAGGTGGGCATGGACCCGCTCACGGCCAAGCTCGCGAGCCTGCGCCTGGCGCACGTGCAGGCGGCCGCCTGGGGGCATCCGATGACCACGGGCCTGCCCACGCTCGACTACTACCTGTCGGCCGAGGCGCTCGAGCCGCCGGGGGCGCAAGCGCACTACACCGAGCGCCTGGTGCGCCTGCCCGGCCTGGGCTGCCACTACGCGCCCTCCGCGGCGGCGCCGGTCGAGCCGGATCTCGAGGCGCTGGGCATCCGCGAAGGCGTGCCGATGCTGGTCTCGGCCGGCACGCCCTTCAAGTACACGCCGCGGCACGACGCGCTGTTCGCGCGGATCGCGCGTCGGCTCGGCGAGTGCCAGCTGGTGTTCTTCGCGCCGCACCCGCGCGAGCTGATGGAGCGCGTGCGGGCGCGCATGGCGCGCGCCTTCGACGCCGAGGGCCTCGAGCTCGACCGCTTCGCGGTATTCGTGCCCTGGCTGGGGCGGCCCGAGTTCTTCGGCCTGCTGCAGCAGGCCGACGTGTTCCTCGACACGCTGGGTTTTTCCGGGTTCAACACCGCGATGCAGGCGATCGACCAGGGGCTGCCGGTGGTCGGCTGGGAGGGGCGTTTCCTGCGCGGCCGCCTGGCGAGCGGCGTGCTGCGCCGCATGGGGCTCGACGAGCTGGTGGCGACGACGCCGGAGGCCTATGTGGAGCTGTCGGTGCGGCTCGCGCAGGACGCGGCGTACTGGGGCGAGGTGCGCGAGCGCGTGATCGCCGCGCGCGCCGCGCTCTACGGCGACGTCTCGCCGGTGCGGGCGCTGGAGAAGTTCCTGGCCGACTCGGTCAGGGCGTAGCGTCCTCGGCCCGCACCGCCGGGGCGAGGTCGGGCTCCCCGCAGTGCTGCAGGATCTCGGCGCGCACGCGGTCGCGCAGGCGCAGCGCCGCCGCCCAGTCGGTCCCGTCGGGCGCCGCCGGCCCGCCGATCGTCACCGCGATCGGCGCGCGCCGCGCGTACCAGGTGCCGTCGCGCAGGACCGAGCGCACGCCGCGCAGCGCGACCGGCACCACCGGCACGCCCGCCTGCGCGGCCGCCTGGAACGCGCCGGCGCGAAACGGCATCAGCCCGGTGTTGCGCGTCAGGGTGCCTTCGGGGAAGACCACCAGCGAGCGGCCGGCGCGCGCGGCCTCGACCAGCGCGTCGGCGTGCTCGGCGCTCTTCTGCACGTCGAAGCGCTCGACGAAGATGGCGTCGAACCCGCGCAGCAGCACGCGCATCAGCGGATTGGACTCGAACTCGCGCTTGGCGACGAAACCGTAGACGCGCGGGCCGAGCGCCGCGACCAGCACGACGGCGTCCAGGTAGCTGGTGTGGTTGGGCGCCACGATCACCGCGCCCGGCGGGATGCGCTCGGCGCCGCGCACGACGAACGGCAGCCCGGCGAGCCGCAGGAACAGGCGCGCCAGCGCGCCGCCGAAGCGCCAGGAGAGCACCGGGCGGCCGAGCGCCGCCGCGAGCCAGGCGGGCGGGAAGACGAAGGCGAAGGCGAGGTAGGCGCGCACGGCGAACAGCAGGCCGGCCGCCGCGCGCCGCGTGCGCCGCAGCTGCGGCGCGAAGCCCGCCAGCACCAGGCGCACGAACTGCAGCCAGACGGCCTGCGGCTTCACGGTGGACGGGCCGCGCTCGTAGAACTCGCGCGCCGCCACCCGCCGGATCTTGCCGCTCGAGGTCTTGGGCACGGTGGCGGGCGGCGCGAGCACGATGTCGTCCGCCGGCGCCCCGAGCAGGCTCACCGCCAGCTCGTTGATCATGCGCTTCAGGTCCTCGTGGCGCGAGGCGTCGCGCTCGCGCATCTCGGCGAGCACCACCACGCGCTCGGTGCCGGCCTGCGGATCGCGGCTGCCGAACACCGCCACGCAGCCGCGGCGCACGCCGGCGAGGTCGCCCACCGCCTGCTCGAGCTCGTAGGGACTGAGGTTGCGGCCGCCGCGGATGATGATGTCCTTCTCGCGGCCGGTGAGGTAGAGCATGCCGTCGCGCAGGTAGGCGCGATCGCCCGTGTTCAGCCACTCGCCGTCGAAGAGCGCCTTGGTCGCTTCGGGATTGCGGTAGTAGCCCGAGGTGGCCGACGGCCCGCGGAATTGCAGGGCGCCCTCCTGGCCGTCGGGCAGCTCGAGGCCCGCCGCATCCACCACGCGCAATGCGTGCTGCTCGAGCGGGCGCCCGCAGCCGACGACCTTGAGCGGCGCGGGGTCCTCGGCCGGCGCCGGGACCGCCTCGCCGGTCTCCGCCAGCCGCGTGCGGTCGATCGCCTCCATCTTCCAGGGCTCGCCCGGCGGGGTGAAGGCGAGGCCCACCGAGCACTCCGCGAGGCCGTACACGGGCGCGAGCGCGTTCGCGCGCAGCCCGCGCGCGGAGAACTTCTCGGTGAATGCCTTGATCGTCTCCGGGCTCACCGGCTCCGCCCCGTTGAAGGCGAAGCGCCAGGCGCCGAGGTCGATGCCCTCGAGCTCTGCATCGGGGATGCGCCGCAGGCACAGCTCGTAAGCGAAGTTCGGGCCGCCGGAGATGGTGCCGCGGTGCCGGTGGAGGGCGCGCAGCCAGCTCGCGGGCCGGGACAGGAACGCGAGCGGCGACATGAGCACGACCGGGAAGCCGAGGAACATGGTGGCGAAGCAGCCGCCGATCAGCCCCATGTCGTGGTAGAGCGGCAGCCAGCTCACGAACACGTCGTCGACGGTCGCGCGCGCGCCGCGCCCCATCACCTGCACGTTGTTGAGCAGGTTGGCGTGCGTCAGCACCACGCCCTTGGGGCTGCCGGTGCTGCCCGAGGTGTACTGCAGGAAGCCGATGTCGCCGCTCTTGCCGCGCACCGGCGTGAAGCCCGCGCCGCCGCCCTCCAGGTCCGAGGGCATGAGCACGGCGTTCAGGGATTCCACCTGCGCGCGCAGCAGGTAGGCGAGCGCTTTCGCCTCGGGAATGGTGATCATGATCGTCGCGCCGGCGTTCTTGAGGATGCCGACGTGGCGCGTCATGTGGTCTTCGATGGTCGTGAGGCGCGCCGGCGGATACAGCGGCACGGGCACGCCGCCGGCGAGCAGCACGCCGTAGAAGGAGTACAGGTACTCCTTGCAGGTAGGCAGCATGATCGCCGCCATCTGTCCCGGCTGCAGACCCGCTGCGGCGAGGCGCGCGGCGTAGCCGAGCGCGCCCTCGTAGAGCTGGCGGTACGTGATCGGCGTCTCGCGTCCTTCCTCGTACAGGTGCACGGTGAGCCGGTCGGGCTGGCGCTCGACGTGGTACTGGAGCGCCTCGGTGAGCGTTTGCGCGTGCACCGGCGGGCGCACGTCCGTGGAATGCGACAGGCTCGCGACGCTCGTGTCCGCCTCGCGTGTCGCCCGCCCCGCGCTCGCCAGGAGGAACCTGAGCAGGTCGCGCGGCGCCTCGGCCGAGGCGAGCGCCTGCTCGGGCAGGCTCGCCCCGAACTCGCGCTCCAGGCGCAGCACCAGCTCGACGCGCGCGAGGCTGTCCAGCCCGAGCTCCTTCTCGAGGTGGCTGTCCAGGGTGACGTGCGGCTCCAGGTGGGGGCGCGATTCGCGCGCGACCGCCTGCACGACGGCGAGGAGCTTCTGCGCGTCGATCGAACCTTCGGCCTGCGCCATGCCGGCCGTCAGGTCACTGCGCGCACTTGCCGACCTTCAGCTCCTTGCAGGGGTCCTTCACCTGCGGGATGACGTCGAGCACCTCGACGGCGAGGCGGCCGTCCTTCTTGACCACCTTCTGCACGTGCGCGTCCATCACGATGTCGCGCGTCTTCGGGTCGATCATGATCGGGCCCCGCGGGCTGTCGAACTTCCAGCCTTCCAGCGCCTTCATCGCCTTGTCGGCATCGATCTTGCCGTCCAGCGTCTTGACCACGTGGGCGATGGCCGCCATGCCGTCCCAGCCCGCGACCGCCATGAAGTCGGGCGTCGAGCCCGCCCCGTAGGCCTCCTTCCACGCCTTGACGAAGGCGCGGTTGGCGGGCGTGTCGTAGTCCGCCGCATAGTGGCCCATGGTCACCATGCCCACCGCCGGGTCGCCCATGCTCTGCAGCTTCGTGTCCTGGATGATGTCCAGAGGCCCGATCAGCTTGATGCCCGCGGCGCGCAAGCCGACGTCGCCATAGGTCTTGACCATCGCCGCGGCGTGCGGCCCGGCCGGCACGAACGCGTAGAAGCAGTCGGGCTTGTCGTCCTTCACGCGCTGCATGAAGGGCGTGAAGTCGGGCACCTGCGCCGGGTTGCCCATCGGGATCTCGTCGGTGACCTTGCCGCCGGCCCCCTCGAAACCCATCTTGAACGCCGCCAGGCTGTCCTTGCCCGGCGGATAGTCGGTGTAGCCGACGACCGCCGTCCTGCAGCCGAGGCTCTTGGCGGCGTAGCCGCCCATCGGGTAGGCCGCGTGCCACATCGAGAACGACACGCGCGCGATGTACGGGGAGAGATTGGTGATCCAGGCGGTACCCGCGTTCAGCACGATCATCGGCACCTTGGCCTGGGTCGCGATCGGAGCGGTGGCCATCGCGTTCGGCGAGAACACGAAGCCGGCGAGCATGTCGACCTTGTCGCGCGTCACCAGCTCCTGCGCGAGCGTCTTGGCGACCGCGCCGCCCGGGTTCTTCGAGTCGCGCTTGATCAGCTCGATGCGGTGGCCGCCCGCCGACTCGGGGTGCAGCTTCAGGTACAGCTCCATCGCGCGCGTGATCTGCTCGCCGTATTCGGCGTTCACGCCCGAGTAGGTCATGATCACGCCGACCTTCACGTCCGCGGCCTGGGCCGCGGGCAGCGCCAGCGCGAGCGCCGCCCCGAGTACCGCGAGATGCCGTTGCTTGTGCATGGTGTCTCCTCCAGTGGACCGTCAGCCGCCGCCCACCCCGATCAGCGCGTCGAGACGCGTACGGTCGGCGGCGAGGGCTTCGCCGGGGCCATCATAGACGATGCGGCCCCGGTTCATCACCACCACCCGCGGCGAGAAGCCCAGCGCCACCCGGGTGTTCTGCTCCACGAGCAGGATCGCCAGGCGCTCGGCGTCCCGCAGCCGGCGCAAGGCCGCCGTCAGCTGCGCCACGATCACCGGCGCGAGCCCCTCGGTCGGCTCGTCCATCAGCAGCACCTGCGGATTGCCCATCAGCGCGCGGCCGATCGCCAGCATCTGCTGCTCGCCGCCCGAGAGGTGGTTGCCGCGGTGCGCCCGCCGCTCGGCGAGCTGCGGAAACAGCTCGAACACCGCAGCCGCGTTCCAGCGCCGGGGGGCGCCGGGCGCCGCGCGCGCTGCGACCTCCAGGTTCTCCACGACGGTCAGGGACGGGAACACCTCGCGCTCCTGAGGCACGTAGCCCAGGCCGGTCCGCGCCCGCCGGTGCGTGGCGAGGCCCTCGATCGCCCGGCCGCCCGACCGGATCGTGCCGCGATGCAGCGAAGTTTGGCCCATGAGCGTCGCGAGCAGCGTCGACTTGCCCACGCCGTTGCGCCCGATCAGGCTCACGCTCTCGCCCTGGGCGAGCGCGAGCGACACGTCCTCCAGCACCACGGTCTCGCCGTAGCCGGCCACCAGCCCGCGCGCGTCGATCGCCGGCTCAGCCATGCGCTTCCTCGCCGAGGTACACGGCGCGCACGCGCGGGTCGGCGGAGATCTCCGCGGGCGCCCCCTGCACCAGCACCGCGCCGGCGACCAGCACCGTGATCTCGCGCGCGAAGCGGAACACGAGGCCCATGTCGTGCTCGATGATCAGCACCGCGATGTCCGCGGGCAGGCGCTCGATCACCTCGAGGATGATGTGGCTCTCGGTCGAGGGCACCCCGGCCGCCGGCTCGTCGAGCAGCAGGACGCGCGGCCGCTGGCCGAGCGCGATCGCGATCTCGACCAGCCGCTGGCGCCCGTAGGGAAGCTCGTGCACCTGGCGCAGCGCATCGTCCTGCAGGCGCAGCGACGCGAGCAGCGCCAGCGCCTCGTCGATCACCGGCCGGCCGGCCGGCGCGCCCGCCGGGCGCCACAGGTTGTCGCAGGCGCCCGTGCGCTCGCCGATCGCCAGGCACACGTTCTCCACCACCGTCAGCCCGCGGAACAGCGCATTGATCTGGAAGGTGCGCGCCAGGCCGCGGCGCGCGCGCGCGGCCTGCGACAGGCGCGTCACGTCCTCGCCGCCGAGCAGCACCTGGCCCGCGCTCGGCCGCAGCACACCGGTGAGCAGGTTCACGAAGCTGGTCTTGCCGGCGCCGTTGGGCCCGATCAGCGCATGCCGCGCCCCCGGCGCGAGCGCGAAGTCGATGCCGCGCGCCACCTGCAGCGCGCCGAAGCTGCGGCTCAGGCCGCGGGTCTCGAGCAGGGGCGCGCTCACGGCCGCCTGCGCGCGAGTGCGCGCCCCGCGTCTTCGAGCAGGCCCAGCAGTCCGCGGCGCGCGAACAGCACCGCGAGCACCAGCGCGAGGCCGACGCCGAACTCCCAGTACTCCGGGCTGCGCTTGGCGAGCAGGTCCTCGAGCAGCAGGTAGGCCGGGGCGCCGAGGAAGGCGCCGTACAGGCGCCCGGTGCCGCCGAGCACCAGCAGCACCACCACGGTCGCCGAGCGCTCGAAGCCCAGCGCGCCGAGCGTGACGAAGGCGTTGGTCTGCGCGTGCAGCGCGCCGGCGGCCCCGGCCATTGCCGCCGCGACGGTGTAGATCGTGACCAGCCGCCGGTGCACCGGCGAGCCGAGCGCGTGCATGCGCCTCACGTTCTCGCGGATGCCGATCACCGCCTGGCCGAAGGGCGACCAGACGATGCGCCGCGCGACCAGGAACAGCACGAACAGCACCGCCAGCGCGTACGCGTAGGTGGTGCGCCCGTAGAGGTCGTAGTCGAAGGCGCCGAGCAGCGGCTTGAGCGAGATGCCGGCGAGGCCGTCGAAGCCGCCCGTCACGTCGGCGCGCGCGTTGCCGAGCTCGTAGAGCATGATCGAGGTGGCCAGCGTCAGCATGAGGAGCGTCAGCCCGCGGTAGCGGAGCAATACCCAGCCCGAGACGAATCCCACCGCGGCTGCGCACAGTGCGCCGAAGGCCAGCGCACTGATCGGCTCGCCCCAGCCCAGGCGCGCCGACAGCAGCCCCGCCGCATAGGCGCCCGTGCCGAAGAAGGCTGCGTGCCCCAGCGTCACCACGCCCGCGTAACCGAGCACCAGGTCGAGCGACAGCGTGAACAGGACCCAGATCAGGATCTGCGTGCCGAGGGCCAGGTAGTCGGGGAACGCGAAGAACACGCCGATCGCGACCAGCCAGGGCAGCGCCTCGGCCCAGTGCCAGCGGTGCCGGCGCAGAAGGTACGCGGCGGCGGTCTCGGCCGCCGCGTCCGCGCTATTCGCGGCCATAGAGCCCCGCGGGCCGGGCGACGAGCAGGGCAATGGTCGCCGCGTAGATGAAGAACGCCCCGCCGTCCGGGTACAGGTACTTGCCGGCGTTGTCGGTGATGCCGAGCACGAGCGAGGCGACCACCGCGCCCTTCACGCTGCCCGCGCCCCCGACTGCCACGACGATCAGGAAGAACACCAGGTACTGGGTGGCGAAAGTCGGGGTGAGGCCGAGGATGTTCACCGCCAGCCCGCCGCCCAGCGCCGCAAGGCCGCTGCCCACCGCGAAGGTGAGCGTGAACAGGCGATCCACGTCGATGCCGACCGACTGCGCCATGCGCCGGTTGTCGACCGCCGCGCGGATCATCGCGCCCAGGCGCGTGCGCTCGAACCCGAACCACAGCGCCGCCACCAGCAGCGCGCCCACGACCACCATGAACAGCCGGTAGGCGGCGAGCGACCGGAAGCCGAGGTCGACGCTTCCGCGCAGGAAGGCGGGCACCTGCAGCGGGCGCGGCGCCGGTCCGTAGAAGAAGGTGAACACGGCGATCGCCATGAACACCAGCCCGATCGTGAGCAGGACCTGGTCGAGCTCGCCGGCGCGGTACAGGCGTGCGTACAGCAGCCGCTCCAGCGGCACGCTGGCCAGGCCGACCAGCACGGCCCCGAGCACGAGCGCCGGCAGGAAGGGCAGTCCCAGCCCTTGCATCAGGCTGACGGTGGCGTAGCCGCCCGCCATGGCGAACGCGCCGTGCGCCAGGTTGACGAAGCCCATCAGTCCCATGGTGACCGACAGGCCTACCGAAATGATGAACAGGATCATCCCGTAGGCAAGCCCGTCGAGCAGGATGCCGGCGGCGATGTTCAGCAATTCCACACTGCTCCTTGATCTGGCGCGGGACGGCGGCTATCTTCGCACGCAAGGCAAGCAAGGAGGACCCCATGCTGCAGGAGCGCATCCCCGACCTCGCGAAATGCGTCGAGCCCGACCGCGTGCGCAAGGAGGTCTACACCGACCCGCAGATCTTCGGGCTCGAGATGCAGCGCATCCACGAGCGCGTGTGGATCTATTGCGGCCACGAGAGCCAGGTGCCGAAGGCGGGCGACTACTACGCGGTGCAGATCGGCCGGCAGCCGATGCTGATGGTGCGCGGCAAGAGCGGAAAAGTCAGCGTCCTGTACAACCGCTGCCCGCACCGCGGCAATATGATGTGCGGCGACCGCCACGGCAACACGGGCGAGTTCTTCCGCTGCTCCTACCACGCCTGGACCTTCCACCACGACGGCAAGCTGCGCTCGATCCCGATGATGGAATCGGGCTACCAGGGCACGCGCCTCAACAAGGACAGCCCCGAGCTGTGCATGAAGCGCGCGGCGCGCGTGGAAAGCTACCGCGGCTTCGTCTTCGCCAGCCTCGCCGCGGACGGCCCGTCGCTCAAGGAGTTCCTCGGGCCCGCCATCGTCGCCTTCGACGACATGTGCGACCGCGCCCCCGAAGGCGAGGTCGAGGTGGTGCCGACCTGCTTTCGCGTCATCCAGCACTCCAACTGGAAGATCTTCCTCGAGAACCAGCTCGATGCGCTGCACCCGTCCGTCACGCACCAGTCGACCGGGCGCGCCGCGCATGAGGTGGAGAAGCAGCTCGCGAAGAAGGCAAAGAAGGGCGAGGCGCCGCTGTCGTACCACATGCTGTCGGCCTTTGCGACGGTGACGATCGACAAGTGGGACAACTTCCAGACGATCAACTATCCCCACGGCCATTGCATCCTCACCGGCTACATGGGCTTGCGGCCGCAGGACCCGGACACGCTTGCCTACGACAAGGTCATGATCAAGGCCTACGGCCAGAAGCGGTTCGAGGAGATCATCGGCGTCAACATCCACCACGTGCTGCTCTACCCGGGGCTGTCGGTGCAGTCGCCCCTGCAGCAGCTGCGCGCGGTGCGTCCGCTCGGCGTGGACAGGACGCTGACCGAGATCTGGCACTTCCGGCTGAAAGGCGCGCCCGAGCCGATCTACCGGCGCTCGCTCGCCTACTACAACCTCGTCAACTCGCCTTCGACCATGGTCAACGCGGACGACCTGGAGAACTTCTGGAAGTGCCATCAGGGCCTTTCCTCCGACGGTGGCGACTGGGTGAGCTTCGCGCGCCACCACGGGCACGACCTCGAGAAGGACGGCGTGGTCGAGTCCGCGCCCAACCAGGGCACCTCGGAAGCGCCGATGCGCAACCAGATGAAGGCCTGGGTGCAGTACATGGGGAACGGCCGGTGAGCGCAAAGCACCAGCACGACGCCGAGCAGTTCCTCTACCGCCAGGCGGCGCTCCTCGACGGGAAGCGCTGGCAGGAATGGATCGACCTGTTCACGCCGGACGGCGTGTACTGGATGCCCGCCGACCCGGCGCACCGGCACTGGGACGGCGTGCCGTCCATCTTCGCCGAGGACAGGAACCTGATGGCCGTGCGCCAGGGGCGCGTCATGCACCCGGACGCCTGGTCGCAGCGGCCGCAGTGGGGGACCAATCACCTCGTTTCAAATGTTTGCGTCGACCAGGCGGCGAAGAACGGCGACCTCGTGGTGCGCTCGCGCTTCCACATGATGGAGCTGCGCCGCGACGACGTGCGCCACTTCGCCGGGCAGTACACGCACCACCTCAAGAAGGCGAAGGGCGGCTACCGCATCCAGCTGCAGCGCGTGGACATGGTCAACGCGCAGGCCGCGTACGACTACGTGCTGCAGGTCTGGGTGTAGCCCCGGCGCGGGCCGGCGGCGCCCGCTTGACCGCAGTCAAGTTATCGCGGCCCCTGCCTGCCGGATAATGCGGCGATGAAGGTCCGTCCGACCCCCAAGGGCAGAAGGGTCGATCCGCAGGCGCTGCAGGAAGTCCGGTCGCTGCTCGGCAATGCGCCGCGCCGGCGCGACCTGCTGATCGAGCACCTGCACCGGATCCAGGACCGCTACGGCCACCTCTCGGCGGCGCGCCTCGCGGCGCTTGCCGAAGAGATGAAGCTCTCGATGACGGAAGTCTTCGAGGTCGCGACCTTCTACCATCATTTCGACGTGGTGAAGGAGGGCGAGACGCCGCCCCCTGCGCTGACCGTGCGCGTCTGCGACTCGATCGCCTGCGAGATGGCGGGCGCGCAGGCGCTGCTCGCGAAGCTGCCCGGGATCCTCGGCAAGGAGGTGCGCGTGATCCCCGCGCCCTGCGTGGGCCGCTGCGAGGCCGCGCCCTGCGCGGTGGTGCACCAGAATCCGGTCGGCGAGGCGACGCTGGAGAAAGTCAGGCAGGCGGTGCAGAAGAAGGCGGTGAAGTGCCCGGAGCCGCCGTACACGGATTACGCCAAGTACCGCAAGTTCGGCGGCTACCGGCTGCTCGCCGAGTGCCTGGCCGGCAAGCGCACGCGCGACGAGATCACGAAGATCATGGAGGACTCGGGGTTGCGCGGCCTCGGCGGCGCGGGCTTCCCGGCGGGGCGCAAGTGGCGCATCGTCGCCGCCGAGCCCGAGCCGCGGCTGATGGCGGTGAACATCGACGAGGGCGAGCCGGGCACCTTCAAGGACCGCTGGTACCTCGAGCGCGACCCGCACCGCTTCCTGGAAGGGATGCTCGTCGCCGCCTGGTGCGCGGGCGTAGGCGAGATCTACCTCTACCTTCGCGACGAGTACGCGGGCTGCCGCGCGGTGCTGGAGCGCGAGCTGGCGAAGCTACGGAAGAACCCGCCCTGCGCGCTGCCGCCCATCCATCTTCGCCGCGGCGCGGGCGCCTACATCTGCGGCGAAGAGTCCGCGATGATCGAGTCGATCGAAGGCAAGCGCGGCATGCCGCGCCTGCGGCCGCCCTACGTCGCGCAGGTGGGCCTGTTCGGCTACCCGACCCTCGAGCACAACCTGGAAACCGTGTTCTGGGTGCGCCAGATCGTGGAGCAGGGCGCCGCGTGGTTCGCCAAGCACGGACGCCACGGCCGCAAGGGTCTGCGCTCGTTCTCCGTCTCCGGCCGGGTGAAGAAGCCCGGCGTGCATCTCGCGCCCGCGGGTATCACCGTGCAGGAGTTGATCGACGAGTACTGCGGCGGCATGCTTGCCGGCCACGAGTTCTACGGCTACCTGCCCGGGGGCGCCTCGGGCGGCATCCTGCCGGCGTCCAAGGGCGACGTGCCGCTCGACTTCGACACGCTGCAGCCGCACGGCTGCTTCATCGGTTCGGCGGCCATCGTCATCCTCTCGCAGAAGGACAAGGCGGCCGCCGCGGCGAAGAACCTGATGCGCTTCTTCAAGGACGAATCCTGCGGCCAGTGCACCCCGTGCCGGGTGGGCACCGCGAAGGCGCTGGCCCTGATGAATGAAAAAGTGTGGAACCCACTGCTGCTCGGCGAGCTCTCACAGGCCATGATGGACGCTTCCATCTGCGGCCTGGGGCAGGCAGCCCCCAACCCTGTACAGAGCGTCCTCAAATATTTCCCGCACGAGGTGGCCTGATGGATCGCGTGAGCACCCAGCAGCTGGCGACCCTGCCGATTGAGTTCAAGCTGAACGGCAAGACCGTGGTCGGCCGTCCGGACGAGACCATCATCGAGACGGCGAAGCGCCACGGCGTCGAAATCCCGCATCTGTGTTACACGCCCGGCCTGCGGCCCGACGGCAACTGCCGCGCCTGCGTGGTCGAGATCAAGGGCGAGCGCGCGCTCGCGCCCTCGTGCTGCCGTGCGCCCAAGGAGGGGATGGAAGTCACCAGTGACTCGGCGCGCGCGCAGCTGTCGCAGAAGATGGTGCTCGAGCTGCTGCTTTCCGACATGCCGGAGAAGGACTACCGCACGGATTCCGAGCTCGACCAGTGGGCGCGGAAGCTGGGGGTCGGGCGGCCTCGGTTTGAAGCGCGGCATCAGCCGAAGGCGGATCTGTCGCACCCGGCGATCGCGGTCAACCTCGATGCCTGCATCCAGTGCACGCGCTGCCTGCGCGCCTGCCGCGAAGAGCAGGTGAACGACGTGATCGGCTACGCCTGGCGCGGCGAGCATGCCCAGATCGTCTTCGACTTCGACGACCCGATGGGCGCCTCCACCTGCGTCGCCTGCGGCGAGTGCGTGCAGGCCTGCCCGACGGGCGCGCTGATGCCCGCGCGCGATGCCGGCCTGCAGGCAATCGACAAGACCGTGGACTCGGTGTGCCCGTTCTGCGGCGTGGGCTGCCTGCTCACCTACCACGTGAAGCAGAATGTCATCCAGTTCGTCACGGGCAAGGACGGCCCCTCGAACCACAACCGCCTGTGCGTGAAGGGGCGCTACGGCTTCGACTACGTGCAGCATCCGCACCGGCTGACCAAGCCGCTCATTCGCAAGCCCGGCGTGCAGAAGTCGGCCGACTTCAAGGTGGATCCCGGCAACTGGTCGGAGGTATTCCGCGAGGCCAGCTGGGAAGAAGCGCTCGAGCTCGCGGCCACGGGCCTCGCGAAGATCCGCGACCAGGACAAGTTCGCCCTGGCCGGCTTCGGCTCGGCCAAGGGCTCGAACGAGGAGGCGTACCTGTTCCAGAAGCTCGTGCGCACGGGCTTCGGCACGAACAACGTCGACCATTGCACGCGGCTGTGCCACGCCTCGTCGGTGGCTGCGCTGCTCGAGGGCATCGGCTCGGGCGCGGTGTCCAACCAGGTGAATGACGTCGCGAATTCGGAAGTGATCTTCCTGATCGGGGCGAACCCCACCTCGAACCATCCGGTGGCCGCGACATGGCTCAAGAACGCCGCCAAGCAGGGCGCGAAGCTGATCGTCGCCGATCCGCGGCGCACGGACCTCAGCCGGCACGCCGCGCACTTCCTGCAGTTCAACCCGGACACGGACGTGGCGATGCTGAACGCCATGATCCACACCCTCATCGACGAGGGCCTGGTCAACGAGGCCTTCATCCGCGACCGCACCAGCGGCTACGAGGCGCTGAAGGAGAACGCGAAGGACTTCTCGCCGGAGAAGATGGCACCGATCTGCGGCATCCCGGCGAAGACGATCCGCGAGGTGGCGCGCCTGTACGCCACGTCGAAGGCCTCGATCATCCTCTGGGGGATGGGCATCAGCCAGCACGTGCACGGCACCGACAACGCGCGCTGCCTCATCGCCCTCACGCTGATGACCGGGCAGGTGGGACGTCCCGGCACGGGGCTGCACCCGCTGCGCGGCCAGAACAACGTGCAGGGCGCATCCGACTCGGGGCTCATCCCGATGGTGTTCCCGGACTACCAGCGCGTCGACAATCCGGAAGCCAACCGACGCTTCGAGAAGCACTGGGGCGCGACGCTGGACAAGAAGCCCGGCTTGACGGTGGTCGAGATCATGAACGCCGCCTACGACGGCAAGATCCGCGGCATGTACATCATGGGCGAGAACCCGGCGATGTCGGATCCGGACCTCGAGCACGCGCGCGCGGCGATGGCGAAGCTCGAGCACCTCGTCGTGCAGGACATCTTCCTCACGGAGACCGCCTACCTCGCGGACGTGGTGCTGCCCGCCACCGCCTGGCCGGAAAAGGACGGCACCGTCACCAACACCGACCGCATGGTGCAGCTCGGCCGCCGCGCGCTGAAGGCGCCGGGCGAGGCGCGCGAAGACCTGTGGATCCTCCAGGCGCTGGCGCGCCGCCTCGGCCTCGACTGGCACTACGCGGGGCCGAAGGACGTCTGGAACGAGATGCGCGGCTGCATGGACTCGGTGCGCGGCATCACCTGGGAGCGCCTCGAGCGCGATTCCTCCGTGACCTACCCCTGCGAGAACGAAGGCGACCCGGGCGAGCCGGTCGTGTTCCAGACGCATTTCCCGACCGCCACCGGACGCGCGAAGTTCGTGCCCGCGGACCTGATCCGCGCCGCCGAGCGTCCGGACAGGGACTATCCGATGGTGCTGATCACCGGCCGGCAGCTCGAGCACTGGCACACCGGCGCGATGACGCGCCGCTCGGGGGTGCTCGACGCGATCGAGCCCGAGCCGATGGCGTCGCTCCATCCGCTCGACCTCGCGGCGCTCAAGGCGAAGCCGGGCGACGTGGTGACGGTCGAGTCCCGCCGCGGGCGAATCGCGCTGTACGCGCGCGCCGATGAAGGCACGCCGCGCGGCGCGGTGTTCATCCCGTTCGCCTTCCAGGAGGCGGCGGCGAACCTGCTCACCAACCCGGCGCTCGACCCGTTCGGCAAGATTCCCGAGTTCAAGTACTGCGCGGTGCGGGTGACGAAGGGCGGGGCGCGGCCGGCGGATCCCGGCTACGGCAAGGGCAGCTCGCTCGCGCTGACCACCGCGGGCGCTTGATTTCAGTCAAGGGAGCGCCGGCGGGCGCTCCCCTATAGTTTGCGCTCGCGTTCGCAGACCCGAAGGGATCCCCCATGCCGTCCGACATCGAAATCGCACAGGCTGCGAAGCTGCAGCGCATCAGCAAGATCGCGCTGGAGCGCCTGGGCATCGCCGAGGAGCACCTCGAGCCCTACGGCCACTACAAGGCCAAGGTCTCCCTGAAGTACCTCGACACGCTCAAGTCGAAGAAGGACGGCAAGCTGATCCTCGTCACCGCGATCAGCCCGACCCCGGCCGGCGAGGGCAAGACGACCACCACGGTGGGGCTGGGCGACGCCCTCAACCACATCGGCAAGAAGGCGGCCATCTGCCTGCGCGAGCCCTCGCTCGGGCCGGTGTTCGGCGTGAAGGGCGGCGCCGCGGGCGGCGGCTACGCGCAGGTGGTGCCGATGGAGGACATCAACCTGCACTTCACGGGCGACTTCAACGCGATCGGGCTGGCCAACAACCTGCTCGCGGCGCTGATCGACAACCACATCACGCAGGGCAACGCGCTCGGCATCGACGTGCGGCGCATCCAGTGGCGCCGGGTGGTCGACATGAACGACCGCGCGCTGCGCGAGGTCGTGGTCGCCCTTGGCGGCACGGCCAACGGCTATCCGCGCCAGGACGGCTTCGACATCGTGGTGGCCTCGGAGGTGATGGCGATCTTCTGCCTGTCGACGTCGCTGGAGGACCTCAAGAAGCGGCTGGGCAACATCGTGGTCGCGTACACGCGCGAGGGCAAGCCGGTGCTGGCGCGCGACCTGAACGCGCACGGCGCGATGACCGTGCTGCTCAAGGACGCGCTGGCGCCGAACCTGGTGCAGACGCTGGAGAACAACCCGGCGTTCATCCACGGCGGGCCGTTCGCCAACATCGCGCACGGCTGCAATTCGGTGATCGCCACGCAGTCGGCGTTGAAGCTCGTGGACTACGTGGTCACCGAGGCGGGCTTCGGCGCCGACCTCGGCGCCGAGAAGTTCCTCGACATCAAGTGCCGCAAGACGGGCCTCAGGCCGAATGCGGCGGTGATCGTCGCGACGGTGCGCGCCATGAAGTACCACGGCGGCGTGGACGTCAAGGAAGTGAACAAGGAGAACCTCGCCGCGCTCGACAAGGGCCTGGTCAACCTCGAGCGGCACGTGGAGAACGTGAGCAAGGTGTACGGCATTCCCTGCGTGGTCTCGATCAACCGCTTCACCTTCGATACGCCGGCGGAAATCGACATGCTGCAGGCGCGCATGAACAAGCTCGGCGTGCCGGTGGTGCTGGCCACGCACTGGGGCGAGGGCGGCAAGGGCGCGGCCGAGCTGGCGAAGATCGTGGTCGGGCTGTGCGAGCAGCCCTCGAAGCCCACCTTCGTGTACGAGGACGCGGATCCCCTGTGGGACAAGATCACCAAGATCGCGAAGAAGGTCTACCGCGCCGCAGAAGTGACGGCCGACGCCAAGGTGCGCGGCCAGATCAAGCAGCTGCAGGAGTCGGGCTACGGCCACTACCCGGTGTGCGTGGCGAAGACGCAGTCCTCCTTCACCACCGACGCCAAGGTGCGCGGCGCGCCGGACGGCCACGTGGTCAACATCCGCGAGGTGCGGCTCGCGGCCGGCGCCGAGTTCGTGGTGATGATCTGCGGCGACATCATGACCATGCCGGGCCTGCCCAAGGTGCCCTCGGCCGAGAGAATCGACCTGGTGGACGGCAAGGTCGTAGGGCTGTTCTAGGCGGGCCGGCCGTGCGCATCCTTCTCGCGGTGGACGGTTCGAAAGGCTCGCTCGACGCGGTCCAGCACGTGATCGAACACGCCGGGTGGTTCCGGTCCACGCCCGAGGTGCACCTCGTGACCGTGCACCTGCCGGTGCCGAAGCTGCCGGGCATGGGCCTGGCGGTCGGCAAGGCGCAGATCCAGCGCTACTACGACGAGGAGGGCGCCGCGAAGCTCGCGGCGGCGCGCAAGCGCCTGGACGCGGCCGGCGTGGCCTACCGGGCGCAGGTGCTGGTCGGCCCCGTGGCCGAGACCCTGGTGCGCTACGCGAAGGACAAGCGCTGCGACTTGATCGTCATCGGCACGCGCGGCCTGACCGCCGTGGGCAAGGCCCTGATCGGCTCGACGGCCACCAAGGTGCTGCACCTCTCGGATACGCCGGTGCTGCTGGTCAAGTAGGGCGCGATGCTCGCCGAGATCGCGACGCAGGAGTTCTGGATCGGGCTGGCGAAGATCATCGGGGTCAACGTCATCCTGTCCGGCGACAACGCGGTGGTCATCGCGCTGGCGGCGCGGTCGCTGCCGCCGAAGCAGCAGAAGGCGGCGATCCTGTGGGGCTCGGGCGCGGCCGTGGTGCTGCGGATCCTGCTGACCCTCTTCGCGGTGGCGCTGCTCACCCTGCCGTGGCTCAAGCTCGTCGGCAGCCTGCTGCTCTTCTGGATCGGCGTGAAGCTGCTGGTGCCGGAGGACGACGAGGCGGAGATGAACGCGAGCGAGAGCCTGATGGCGGCGATCCGCACCATCCTCATCGCCGACCTCGTGATGAGCCTGGACAACGTGATCGCGGTGGCGGCCGCGGCGCAGGGCAGCATCCTCCTGCTCATCCTCGGCCTCGCCATCTCGATCCCGCTGGTCATCTTCGGCTCCACGCTGCTGCTGCACCTCATGGAGCGCTTCCCGGTGATCGTGACGCTGGGCGGCGCGCTGATCGGCCTGGTGGCGGGCGAGATGCTGGTGACCGATCCCGCGCTGCGCAACTGGATCGCGGCGGCGGGTGCGACGTTCGAGGAAGGCCATCCGCGCGTCGCCGGCCTGAGCCTCGAGCTGCTGTCCGGTGCGGTGGGCGCCGCGCTCGTGGTGCTCGCGGGGACCCTGATCGCGCGCAGGAAATCGCGTCCGGCGCCGGGCGGGGCCGACTCGGGCTGACCCCGGCGTCGCGAACCGCCGAACTCTTGACCCCGATCAAGGTTTAGAATTCGCCGTTGTCACGAGAATGGGGCGGTGCCAGCGCCACGCCCGAAGGGCGCGACCGCGACGAATAAAACGACCTAGGAGGGTTCTATGAAGTCCAGCATCGTCCGCGCGTTTGCGGTTGCGGCCGCAGCCCTGGTTCCGCTGTCCGCGGCCCAGGCCTGGGAGCCGACCAAGACCGTCGAGTTCATCATCCCGGCCGGCACCGGCGGTGGCGCCGACCAGATGGCCCGCGCCATCCAGGGCATCATCGCCAAGCACGGCCTGATGAAGGAATCGATGGTGGTGATCAACAAGTCCGGCGGCTCGGGCGCCGAGGGCTTCCTCGACGTCAAGGGCTCGAAGGGCAACCCGCACAAGATCATCATCACGCTGTCAAACCTGTTCACCACCCCGCTCGCCACCGGCGTGCCGTTCAACTGGCGCGACCTGACGCCGGTGAAGATGATGGCGCTGGACAACTTCGTGCTGTGGGTCAACGCGGAGACGCCCTACAAGACCGCCAAGGAGTACATCGACGCGGCGAAGGCGGCCGGCGCGGGCAAGTTCAAGATGGGCGGCACGGGCGCCAAGCAGGAAGACCAGATCATCACGGCGGCCATCGAGGAGCTGACGGGCACGAAGTTCACCTACATCCCGATCAAGGGCGGCGGCGCAGTGGCGGTGCAGCTGGTGGGCAATCACATCAATTCGTCGGTCAACAACCCGATCGAGGCGGTGGCGCACTGGCGCGCCGGCAAGCTGCGGCCGCTGTGCGTGTTCAACGGCCAGCGCATGCCCTACAAGGAGAAGCTCACCTCGACCATGTCCTGGAACGACATCCCGACCTGCAAGCAGTCGGGCCTCGACGTGGAGTACCTGATGCTGCGCGGCATCTTCATGCCGGGCGGCGTGAGCGACGACCAGGTCGCGTACTACGTCGACCTGATGAAGAAGGTCCAGGCGACCAAGGAGTGGGAGGACCTGATGGACAAGGGCGCCTTCGACACCACGTCGCTGGAGGGCAAGGCGTACGCCGACTGGGTCGCGAAGGCCGAGGCGCGGCACGTCTCGCTGATGAAGAACGCCGGCTTCATCGCCAAGTAGCGGCGGCCGGCCGCACGCAGGATCGGCGGCGCGCGGAACGAAACGTCCGCGCGCCGCTCTTACGTCGGGAGGAGGAAGTCGATGTCTGAGCAGACGGAGGAACGGCCGGCGTTCCGCACGCAGGCGGCCGAGCTCGGCGTGGCGGGCGTGTTCCTGCTGCTGGGCGCCATCGTCATCTTCGACAGCGTGCGCCTGGGCGCCCGCTGGGGAGCGAACGGGCCGCAGCCGGGCTACTTCCCCTTCTATCTCGGCCTCCTGATCTGCTTCGCCTCCGCGGTGAATCTCGGCCGGGCGCTCACGCGCCTGCGCGGCGCGGCCAACAAGCCCTTCGTCGGCGTCGAGCAGCTGAAGCTCGTGCTCGCGGTGCTGGTGCCCTCGGCCGTTTACGTGGGGCTGGTCGGCTGGCTCGGCATCTATGTCTCGTCGATCCTGTTCGTGGGCTTCTTCATGCGCTGGCTGGGCAAGTACGCCTGGTGGAAGGTCGCCGCGGTGTCGCTGGGCAACAGCCTGTTCTTCTATCTCGTCTTCGAGGTGTGGTTCAAGATCCCCCTGCCCAAGGGCCCCATCGAGGCCCTCCTCGGGCTCGACTGACGCAGGCGCGGGAAGCATCGTGGAAGAAATCCGCTCGCTCATCCAGGGCTTCGGCGTTGCGCTGAGCCTCACCAACGTCGCGCTGATGTTCGTCGGCATCGTGCTCGGCGTCAT
Organism: Burkholderiales bacterium; assembly: GCA_036274335.1. Lineage (GTDB taxonomy): Bacteria > Pseudomonadota > Gammaproteobacteria > Burkholderiales > SG8-39 > JAABQT01. The sequence continues at coordinate 21,070 of DASUFW010000395.1, forward strand.
CATCGGCGTGCTGCCGGGCCTGGGCGGCGCCAACGGCGTCGCCATCCTGCTGCCGCTCACCTTCTCGATGGCGCAGACGCCGGGCGGCCAGACCTCGGCGATCATCCTGCTGTCGTGCATCTACTGGGGGGCGCTGTTCGGCGGCGCCATCACCAGCATCCTGTTCAACATCCCGGGCGAGCCCTGGTCGGTGGCCACCACCTTCGACGGCTATCCGCTCGCCCAGAAGGGCCGCGCCGGCCACGCGCTCACCGCTGCGTTCACGTCCTCGTTCGTCGGCGCGCTGGTCGCGGTGATCGTGCTCACGTTCCTCTCGCCGGTGGTCGCCGACTTCGCGCTCGAGTTCGGGCCGGCCGAGTTCTTCGCGGTGTACCTGCTGACCTTCTGCGCCTTCATCGGCATGAGCAAGGAGCCGCCGTTCAAGACGCTCGCCTCGATGATGATGGGCTTCGCGCTCGCGGCCGTGGGCACCGACCCGGTGACGGGCACCCTGCGCATGACCTTCGGCTCGGCGCAGCTGCTGAACGGCTTCGACTTCCTGATCGCGGTGATCGGCCTGTTCGGCATCGGCGAAATATTGCTGACGCTGGAGGAGGGTCTGGCCTTCAAGGGCGCGTCGGCCAAGCTCAACCTGCGCGCCGTGATCGAGACCTGGCGCGAGCTGCCCCGCTACTGGCTGACCTCCCTGCGGTCGTCGGCGGTCGGCTGCTTCATGGGCATCGTGCCGGGCGGCGCGACGCCCGCTTCCTTCATGTCCTACGGCGTGGCGCGCCGCTTCTCCCGCGACGGCGACAAGTTCGGCACCGGCCAGGTCGAGGGCGTGGTCGCGCCCGAGACCGCGGCGCACGCCGCGGGCACCTCGGCGCTGCTGCCGATGATCACGCTCGGCGTGCCGGGCTCGCCGACCGCTGCCGTGCTGCTCGGGGGACTGCTCATCTGGGGCCTGCAGCCGGGGCCGCTGCTGTTCGTCGAGCAGAAGGACTTCGTCTGGGGCCTGATCGCCTCGATGTACCTGGGCAACATCGCCGGGCTCATCGTGGTGCTGACCTGCGTGCCGCTGTTCGCGGCCATCCTGCGCGTCCCGTTCTCGGTGATCGCGCCGATCATCATCGTCATCTGCGCGATCGGCGCCTACACCGTGCACAACTCGCTGTTCGACGTGTGGATGATGGTGGTGTTCGGCGTCGCCGGGTACCTGTTCAAGAAGCTGCAGTACCCGCTCGCGCCGATGGTGCTGGCGATCGTGCTCGGCGACAACGCCGAGGCCTCCTTCCGCCAGGCGATCCTCGGCTCGCAGGGCGACCTGCGGGTGTTCTTCGAGAACGGCCTGTGCGGCTCGATCACCTCGCTCGCGCTGTTCCTGCTGTTCCTGCCGCTGATCAGCCTCGCGGTGTCGCGGCTGCGGGGCCGCTAGGGCGCGCCCACCTTCTGCCGTAGGCGCGAGAGCGTCTCGGGCGTGAGGTTGAGGTAGGCGGCCAGCTCCTTCTTGGGGATGCGGCCGGCGAGCTCGCGGTGCTTGCGCTGGAAGCGCGCGAGGCGCCCCGGGGCGTCGAGCAGGTGCAGGGTGATGGTGTGCGCCATGACCTCGCTCATCAGCTTCATCACCTCGTACTCGAAGCGCAACTTGACGTCCGGGTGGCGCTCGAGGAACTCGACCCACTGCGGCATGGGCATCTCGGCGGTGCGCACCTTGGTGACCGCGACGATCGAGTAGGGCACCGGCGTCCTCATGCGCCAGGCGGCGTACGAGGTGTCCATTTCGGTCTCGGCCGCGAAGCGCAGGATCATCTCGCGGCCCTCGGGGTTGGACACCACGCGCTTCAACATGCCCTCGAGGATGAAGAACTGCTCCATCTCCTCGTCGCCCTGGCGCACCAGCGGCTCGCCCTTGCGGTAGTCGGCGATCGCGAGCAGCGGCTCGAGCTCGGTCCACTGCGCGGCGGTCATGCCCTGCAGCAGCTCGTTCTGGCGCAGCTGCAGGCGGATGCTGTTGCGCTGGGGATGGCTCGGGAAGGCGGTCATCGTGGCCGGGATTTTAGACCCTTGACCTGAGTCAAGGCCCGCCGCGGCCCCGGCTTCTTACCATACCGTTCCCCCCGAGGAGGCCATCATGGGCACAGTCGAACCCCAAGTCGCCAGCGAAGCGCAGGCGCAGACCCTCGACGGCTTTCAGCTCGTCATCGACGCGCTGAAGCTGAACGGCATCGACACGATCTACGGGCTGCCGGGCATCCCGATCACCGACCTTACGCGCCGGGCGCAGGCCGACGGCCTGCGCGTGCTGTCCTTCCGCCACGAGCAGAGCGCGGGCTACGCCGCGTCGATCGCCGGGTTCCTCACCCAGAAGCCGGGCGTCTGCCTCACCGTGTCGGCACCGGGCTTCCTGAACGGGCTGAACGCGCTCGCGCATGCGACGGTCAACTGCTTCCCGATGATCCTGATCAGCGGCTCGAGCGAGCGCGAGATCGTGGACCTGCAGCAGGGCGACTACGAGGAGATGGACCAGCTCGCGATCGCCAAGCCGGTGGCCAAGGCGGCCTACCGAGTGCTGCACGCCGAGGACATCGGCGTGGGCATCGCGCGCGCGATCCGCGCCGCGGTGTCGGGCCGCCCGGGCGGCGTGTACCTCGATCTGCCGGCCAAGCTCTTCGCGCAGTCGGTCGACGCGGCGGCGGGCCGCGGCTCGCTGATCAAGGTCGTCGACGCCGCGCCGCGCCAGATCCCGGCGCCGGAAGCGGTGCAGCGCGCGCTGGCGCTGCTCAAGGGCGCCAAGAAGCCGCTCATCGTGCTCGGCAAGGGCGCGGCCTACGCGCAGGCCGACGCGGACCTCCAGGCACTGGTCGAGAAGTCGGGCATTCCCTACCTGCCCATGTCGATGGCGAAGGGCCTGCTCCCCGATACCCACGAGCTGTGCGCCTCGGCGGCGCGCTCCTTCGTGCTGCCGGGCGCCGACGTGGTGATGCTGATCGGCGCGCGCCTCAACTGGCTGCTGTCGCACGGCAAGGGCAAGACCTGGGGCGGAAAGTCCGCCAAGGACTGGGGCGGCCAGAAGTTCATCCAGGTCGACATCTCGCCGCAGGAGGCCGACAGCAACGTGCGCATCGACGCGCCGCTGGTCGGCGACATCGGCTCCTGCGTGCAGGCGCTGCTCGCCGCCATGAACAAAGATGCGGGCGGGAGCTGGCCGAAGCCGCCGGCCGAATGGCTGGGCGCGGTCGCCGAGAAGAAGAAGGGCAACGTCGCCAAGATGGCCGAGACGCTCGCCAAGAACCCGGTGCCGATGAACTTCCACAGCGCGCTCAGCGTGGTGCGCGACATCGTGAAGGCCAACCCCGACGCGATGCTCGTCAACGAGGGCGCCAACGCGCTCGACTTCACGCGCTCGATCGTGGACATGTACAAGCCGCGCAAGCGCATCGACGTCGGCACCTGGGGAATCATGGGCGTCGGCATGGGCTACTGCGTGGCCGCCGCGGTGGAGACCAAGCAGCCCGTGATCGCGGTCGAAGGCGACAGCGCCTTCGGCTTCTCCGGCATGGAGGTGGAGACGATCTGCCGTTACCACCTGCCGGTGTGCATCGTGGTGATGAACAACAACGGCGTGTACAAGGGCACCGACGTCAATCCGCGGGGCGGCGACGTCGCGCCGACGGTGTTCGTGAAGGGCGCCCGCTACGACAGGATCATGGAGGCCTTCGGCGGCGTCGGCGTGAACGCGACCACGCCCGCGGAGCTGCGCAAGGCGATGGAAGAGGCGCTGCGCTCGCGCAAGCCGACGCTGATCAACGCCGTGATCGACGAAACCGCGGGCACGGAGAGCGGCCGCATCACCAGCCTCAATCCGAGCGCGAAGAAGAAGTAGGCCTCAGGAGAATCGCATGGAAGCACTCAAGGGAGTCCGGATCCTCGACATGACGCACGTGCAGGCCGGACCGACCTGCAGCCAGCTGCTCGCCTGGATGGGCGCGGACGTGATCAAGTTCGAGAACCCGGCGGGCGACGCCACGCGCGGCCAGCTGCGCGACGTGCCCAACGCCGACTCGCTCTACTTCACGATGCTCAACTGCAACAAGCGCTCGATCACCGTCAACATGAAGAGCGCCGAGGGCAAGCAGGTGTTCGTCGACCTGCTGAAGAAGTGCGACATCCTCATGGAGAACTTCGGCCCGGGCGTGCTCGACCGCTTCGGCTTCACCTGGGAGAAGATCCACGAGCTCAACCCCAGGATCGTGATGGGCTCGATCAAGGGCTTCGGCTCGAGCGGGCCGTACTCGGACTTCAAGGCCTACGAGAACGTCGCGCAGGCGATGGGCGGCGCGATGAGCACCACCGGGGTGCCCGACGGCGCGCCGTTCGTGACCGGCGCGCAGATCGGGGACTCGGGCACCGGCCTGCACCTCGCGATCGGCCTGCTCGCCGCGCTCCGCCAGGCAGAAAAAACGGGGCAGGGCCAGTACGTCGAGGTGGCGATGATGGACGGCGTCATGAACCTGTGCCGCGTCAAGTTCCGCGACCACCAGCGCCTGACGCGCGGCGACCTCGCGGAATACTCGGTGCCCACGTACAAGGGCATGGGCGACGTGCCGCGCGCCGGCAACGATTCAGGCGGTGGCCAGCTCGGCAACGCGATCCACTGCAAGCCGCACGGCGCGAACGACTGGCTGTACGTGGTCGTGCAGGAGGCCGTGTGGGAGGACCTCGCCAAGCGCATCGGCCCGGATGTCGGCATGCCGGACATGGCGACGGATGCGCGCTTCTCGAAGATCGGGGAGCGCCGCAAGAACCAGAACCTGATGTGGACGCTGATCAACAAGTTCGCCGAGAAGTACACCAAGCGCGAGCTGATGGCGATCCTGAATCCCCTGGATGTGCCCTGCGGCCCGATCATGAGCACCGAGGACCTCGCCACCGACGAGCACGTGCGCGGGCGCGACATGTGGGTCGAGCTCGACCACCCGCAGCGCGGCAAGTGGTTCAACGTGGGCATGCCGATCAAGCTCTCGGCCTCGCCCGCCGTCATCAAGCGCTCGCCCACGCTCGGCGAGCACACCGACGAGATCCTCAAGCAGGTGCTCGGCTACGACGACGCGAAGGTCGGGTCGCTGAAGAGCGCGGGCGCGCTCTCGGCGCCGCCCAAGAAGGCGGCGTGATGAAGATCGCCATCGTCGGGCAGCAGGATTTCGGCAAGGCGGTGCTCGAGGCCTTCCTCGCGCGCGGCGACCAGGTTGCCGC
>DASUFW010000396.1:0-4203 GCA_036274335.1 Burkholderiales bacterium
CGCGTGAACGGATAGAAGGTCTGCGCCCAGAAGCCGGCCGGGATCTTCTCCTCGTGCAGGCCGTAGGTCTGCGGCCACTCGTCCTTGGGGAAGTAGTAGGTCCCGAACAGCCGGTCGATCCACGGGAAGTGGATCGCGAAGTTCTTGTCGATCGCCTCCGGCTGCGACGTATGGTGCCAGTGGTGGAACCTCGGCTGGATCAGGTACGGCTCCAGCCACTTGATGGTCGGGCCGAAATTGCAGTGCGCCCAGGTGGCGTGGATCGTCACGTAGAGGAGGTAGGCCACGATGATGTCGCGCGGGAAGATGAACATCATCGGCACCAGCATGAAGCCCCGCACCACCACGTCTTCCACGATGTGCGCGCGCGAGCCCGCGATCCAGTCGAGCGCCTTCGACGAATGGTGGATGGCGTGGAAACGCCACAGGAACGGCACCGTGTGGAACAACCGGTGGATGGCGTACTCGGCGAGGTCCGCCACCAGCACGGCGAGCAGGAACTGCACCAGCCAGGGCAGCCGCCCCATCTCGGCCACCAGGCTGGGCACGCCGAAGACCGTGGTGAGCTGCGTGGCGGGCAGCAGGATCAGGAACGACGTGATCTGGATCGGCAGGTGCGTGGACAGGAAGTACACGACGTCCTGCAGCCAGTCGGGCCGGAAGACGCTCTGCTTCGGGTAGGCCGGCCAGAGCACCTCGATGGGCGAGAAGATCAGGGTCATCAGCAGCAGGTCGAGCAGGAACCAGTCCAGGCCGATCGCCGGTCCGTCGCCGAGCTCCCCGTTGATCGGGACGCTCGCGCCGCCCAGCAGCGTCGCGGCGAGCGCGAGCAGGATCCCGGTCAGGGCCAGGACCTTCTTGCGCCTCAGGAACGCGGAGATGACCCCGAGCAGCATCGCCGCCACGACGACCGCCTGGATCAGCAGCCGGATGAGGTCCATGGGGTAGTAGGGCCGCAGCTCCGGGGAGGTCAGCAGCTGCGGGAAGTGCAGGCAGACGACCGCGCCGAGCGCGAGCACGCCGAAGAAGGCCGACAGCACCCCGCTCCACCAGCCGGTGCCGAAGCCGGTCGGGTCGTCGTCCCCGAAGAATTCGTTGATCTTCTGCTCGAGCATGGCGCTCCCGAATCCGCTGCGCTGGCGCATTATGCTCGTCTGCCGGAAGACGCGTCCCGGAACTATTGGGCGCAGCACCGGCCCGGTGTGACAGAAGCTGACAACTCCGATTGCCGCATGATGAAGGAAGCCCCATGAGCGAAAAGCGCCGATCCACCCGCAGGGACGGCACGCCCTTCTGAGGCGCAGATCGATGCTCGCCGAACGGATTCCGCCGCCGGACCTTGCCCGCGTCGTCGTCGTCGGAACCAGCGGCGCCGGCAAGACGACGCTGGCGCGTCGGCTGGCGGAGATCCTCGGCAGCGAGCACGTCGAGCTCGATTCGCTCCACTGGGGGCCCGGGTGGACGCCGCGGCCGGAGTTCGTCGCAACCGTTCGGGCCGCTGCCGAGCGGCCTCGCTGGGTCATCGACGGGAACTACGCCGCGGTGCGCGACATCCTCTGGCGGCGCTCGACCGCCCTGGTGTGGCTCGACTTCTCTCTCACCCGCGTGCTCGCGCGGGCCCTTCGTCGCACCGCGCGGCGCATCGTCACGCGGGAGCGCCTGTACGCCGGCAACCGCGAGAGCGTGCGAAGCGCGCTGCTCGCGAAGGATGGGATCCCCTGGTGGGTGATCCGGACGCATGGCCGGCGACGGCGCGAGTTTCCCGAACTGCTCGAGCGCCCCGAGTACCGTCACTTGGCCGTGATCCGGCTCGAATCGCCGGCCGCAGCCGGGACCTTTCTCGCTGCGGCTGATTCCCGTCCGCAGGCTTCATGCTCGCCGAACGCATGATCGCCGGCCTCCCGGAGATCGACGGAGAGCCGGACACCGCCTACCTGCCCGCGGCGCTGCGCGCGCCGGCCGCGGCGGATCTCGCTTGGTACACAGTCTGAGGGACGTTCCGGGTACCATCCACGGGCGGACCGCTGTGACAAGAAAAGTTGCCCTCATCACCGGCGCCAACCAGGGGCTCGGCTTCGCCCTCGTCGAGGGCCTGTGCCGCGCCCTCGGGCCGGAGGCCACCGTCTACCTGAGCGCGCGAAACGTGCAGCGCGGCGAGGAAGCGGTGAAGGAGCTGCGCGGGCGGGGGCTCTCGCCCGCCTTCCTCCGGCTCGACGTGACCGATGAGGCGAGCGTCGCGGATGCGGCGCAGACGCTGCGCACGCGCCACGGCGGCGTCGACATCGTCATCCACAACGCCGCCGCCCGGATGTCCCGAGAACTTGCGCCCTCCGACCAGGTCCGTCAGTTCATCGGCACCAACAACCACGGGACCTACCGAATGATCCGGGCGTTCGGCCCGCTGCTGAAGGACCACGCGCGCTTTCTGGTGATCGCGAGCTCGTTCGGCTCCCTGCGCAACCTGCCGCCGGCGCTGCATCCCCAGTTCGACATCGCGACGCGCTCGCTCGAGGACATCGAGCAGGCGATGGACGACTACGTCGCGCTGGTGGAAGCGGACCGCGCAAAGGAGCAGGGATGGCCCGACTGGATCAACGTGGCCTCGAAGATCGGACAGGTCGCCTCGGCCCGGATCATGGCGCGCGACCTGCGGGACGAGGCGGCACAGAGGGGAATCCTGATCAATGCCGCTTGCCCGGCGCTCATCGATACCGAGGCTTCGCGACCATGGTTCACGGACATGTCCTCGGCGCAGACCCCGGCGCAGGCCGCGGTCGACGTCGTGTGGCTGGCAACGCTCCCGGGGGGCACCCGGACCCCTTACGGAGAGCTGGTCCGGCATCGTAAGCTCGTCCCCTGGCTCGAGCAGGCGACCCCATGACCACCGTCCGCACCATGTGCCCGATGAACTGCCACCCGACGCTGTGCGGCATGAAGGTGGACGTCGAGGACGGCAAGGTCGTGAAGGTCCACGGCGACCCGGACAACCCCGACAGCCGCGGCTTCCTCTGCATCCGCGGCCAGGCGGCGAAGGAGATCTTCGACAACCCGGCGCGCCTGCGGCACCCGCTGGTGCGCGACCGGCGCGACCAGCCGTTCCGCCGCGCCTCCTGGGACGAGGCGCTCGACTGGATCGCCGCGGCCATCGCCGCCGCGCCGCCCGAGGCCACGGCGATCTGGCCCGGGCACGGCACCTTCACCACCAACTACGGCACGCGCGTCAGCGCGCAGCTCTTCGCGCGCTTCGCCAACTTCCACGGCAGCCAGTTCTTCAGCCCGACGATGATCTGCTGGGGCATGGGCGCCTTCGGCCTCGCGCTCACCGGCATGCTCGAGACGCACACCAAGGAGGACATGGGCGAGCACGCGCAGATGATCCTGCTGTGGGGCGCCAATTTCGCGAGCCAGCCCAACACCGCGCGCCACCTCAACGCCGCGCGCGAGCGCGGCGCGCACGTCGTGGCCATCGACGTTCGCCACACCGAGGCCACCGCCAAGGCCGACGAGACGCTGATCCTCAGGCCGGGCAGCGACACCGCGCTCGCGCTCGCGCTGATCCACGTGCTCTGCGCGGAGGACCTCGTCGATCGCGCGTTCGTCGCGAAGCACACCGTCGGCTACGAGAAGCTCGCGCAGCACGTGCGCACTTTTTCACCGCAGTGGGCGGCGCCGGTCACGGGCATCCCGGCCGAGCGCATCGAGGCGCTCGCGCGGCGCTACGCGGCGACGAAGCCCGCGATGATCGTGCTCGGTGGCAGCTCGATGCACAAGGGCGACAACGGCTGGCAGGCCTCGCGCGCCATCGCCTGCCTGCCGGGCCTGACCGGAAACGTCGGCATGCCGGGCGCGGGCTTCGGCCCGCGCCACGGCGCCGCGGCGCACGGCCGGGGCCTCGCGAGCATCGCCGAGCCGCAGCGCCGCAAGCCGGGCACCGCGCTCCCGAACCAGATGTCCACGGTCATCGAGGCGCTGAACGACGGCCGCGTGGCGAACCTGCTGCTCATGGGCACCAACATGCTGTCCTCCTTCGCCGACGCCGGGCGCGTCGCCGAGGGGCTGGCGAAGACCCGACTGGTGGCGAGCTACGACCTGTTCCTCCACGAGACCGCGCAGCGCTTCGCCGACGTGGTGCTCCCCGCCACCGCGTGGCTCGAGGAGCTCGGCTGCAAGTCCGCGTTCACGCACCTCTACCTGATGGAGCCT
>DASUFW010000397.1:0-1532 GCA_036274335.1 Burkholderiales bacterium
GCGGCGGAGCGCAACGACGCCTTCCTCGCGTGCCTCAGCGCGCGCGAGCGCGCCGCCTTCGAGGACGCGCTCGACAAGCTCGCGCGGCGCGCGCGGGCGTTCATCGCCAAGGAGGACGAGCCCGGATGAAGACCCGCATCACCGAGCTGCTCGGCATCCGCTACCCGGTGTTCCAGGCGGCGATGAGCTGGGCCTCGTCCAACGCGCCGCTCGTGATCGCCGTGTCGAACGCGGGCGGCCTGGGCGTGATCGCCGCGGGACCCATGCGCCCCGCCGATTTCCGCCAGGCGCTCGCGGACATCCGCGCGGGGACGGACAAGCCCTACGGGGTCAACGTCCCGCTCAACAACCCGCGCGCCCCGGAGCTGCTCGACATCTGCCACGAGGCGCGCATCCCGGTGATGGTCGCCTCGCAGGGCGGGCCGCGCGAGCAGCTGGCGCGCTTCCACGCCGTCGGCACGAAGTGGCTGCACGTCGTCGCCTCGGTCGAGCACGCGAAGAAGGCGGAGGCCGCGGGCGTGGACGCACTTGTCGTCGACGGCATGGAAGCGGGCGGGCATCCGCCGCCTTCCGAGGTGACGACGCTCGTGCTGGTGCGGCGCGTGGCGAAGGCGGTGAAGGTCCCCATCGTCGCGAGCGGCGGCGTGGCGGACGGCGCGGGCGTCGCGGCGCTCCTCGCGCTCGGCGCGGACGCGGTGCAGCTGGGTACGCGCTTCATCGCCACGCCCGAGGCGAGCGTGCACGAGAACTACAAGCGCGCCGTGCTCGCGGCGGACGTGGACGGCTCGACGCTGGTCGCGCGCGGGCGCCTGCCGATCCGCCAGCTGAAGAACGCGTTCTCCGCGAAGTTCCTCGCCGCCGAGCGCGCCGGCGCGCCGCAGGCCGAGCTCGACGCGATCTACGCGGCCGCGAGCCTCAAGCAGGCGGCGCTCGAGGGCGACGTGGAGTGGGGCAAGGTCGAGGCCGGCCAGTCCGCCGGCCTGGTGGACGAGATCCTGCCGGCGGCGGAGGTGGTGCGCCGGCTGGTGGCCGAAATGGACGAGGCGCGCGAGCGCCTGATTTCACTATGCAAGAAATAGGGTCAGACCCTATTTTTCTCGAGGACCGCGGCCCGGTGCGGGTGCTCACCATGAACCGCCCGGAGAAGCGCAATGCACTGAATACCGTGCTCACGCAGGCGCTGCTCGATGCGCTGCGCGCAGCGGACGCGGACGAGACGATCGCCTGCGTCGTGCTGACGGGCGCGGGGCAGGGCTTCTGCGCGGGCGCCGACCTCTCGGAGTTCAAGGACTTCACGCCCGAGAAGCAGCCCCTGGTGGATGCACGCGCCGAGCTGACCATGCAGCTGCACCTCGCATTCCCCCGGCTTTCCAAGCCCGTGGTCACGGCGATCAACGGCGCGGCGATGGGCGGCGGCGCCGGGCTCGCGATCGCGGGTGATCTCGCGGTGATGGCTGAGGACGCGACGCTCGGCTACCCCGAAACCCGGCACGGCATCGTCGCGGCGACCGTCATGGCGAACCTCGTGCGCC
>DASUFW010000398.1:0-2005 GCA_036274335.1 Burkholderiales bacterium
ATGTGCCGGCGCGCCAACGAGGTGGTGGTCGAGCTCGAGCACATGGGCATGCCCTTCGACCGGCTCGAGAACGGCAAGATCTACCAGCGGCCGTTCGGCGGCCATACGCAGGACTACGGCAGCGCGAAGATGGCGATGCGCGCCTGCGCGGCGGCCGACCGTACCGGGCACGCGATGCTGCATACGCTGTACCAGCAGAACGTGCAGGCCAACACGCAGTTCTTCGTCGAGTGGATGGCGCTCGACCTGATCCGCGACCCGCAGGACGGCGCCGTGGTCGGCGTGACGGCGCTCGAGATGGAGACCGGCGAGATCTCGATCCTGCAGGCCAAGGCGACGCTGCTCGCCACGGGCGGCGCCGGACGCATCTTCGCGGCGAGCACCAACGCATTCATCAACACCGGCGATGGCCTGGGCATGGCCGCGCGCGCGGGGCTGCCGCTGCAGGACATGGAGTTCTGGCAATTCCATCCGACCGGCGTGCATGGCGCCGGGGTGCTGATCACCGAGGGCGTGCGCGGCGAGGGCGGGTACCTGATCAACAAGGACGGCGAGCGCTTCATGGAGCGCTACGCGCCCAACGCGAAGGACCTCGCCAGCCGCGACGTGGTGTCGCGGGCGATGACCACCGAGATCAAGGAAGGGCGCGGCTGCGGCCCCGAAGGCGACCACGTACTGCTCAAGCTCGACATCCTCGGGGCGGAGGTGATCAACCTGCGCCTGCCGGGCATCCGCGAGATCGCCATCAAGTTCGCCAACGCCGACCCGATCCGCGACCCGATCCCCGTGGTGCCGACGGTGCACTACCAGATGGGCGGGATTCCGGCGAACTACATGGGGCAGGTGGTGGTGCCCGAAGGCGCGAGCCACGAGGCGATCCTGCCGGGCTTGTACGCCGCCGGAGAGTGCTCCTGCGTCTCGGTGCACGGGGCGAACCGCCTGGGCACGAATTCGCTGCTCGACCTGCTGGTGTTCGGCAAGTCATCCGGCGAGCAGATGGCGAAGGACATCCGCGCCATGCCGAGGCCGCAGCGCAACCTGCCGAAGGAGGCGGGGGAGCTGTCGCGCGCGCGGCTGGCGCGCCTGGACGGCGCCCGCTCGGGCGAGCGGGTCGCCGACGTCGGCGCGGATCTGCGCCGCGCGATGCAGGCGCACTGCGGCGTGTTCCGCTTTCCCGACGACCTGGCGAAGGGCGTGGAAAAGCTGAAGGAGATCGCGGCGCGCGCGCAGCGCACCTTCATCGCCGACAAGTCCAAGGTATTCAACACCGCGCGCATCGAAGCGCTGGAGCTCGACAATCTGGTCGAAACGGCCGTGGCGACCGTGGTGTCGGCCGAGGCGAGGAAGGAAAGCCGCGGCGCCCAGTCGCGCGCGGACTTCCCCGAGCGCGACGACCGCAACTGGCTCAAGCACACGCTGTGGTACAAGGAAGGCGACCGGCTGGCGTACAAGCCGGTGCACCTCAAGCCCCTCACGGGGGATTCGTTCGAACCCAAGGTGCGGACCTACTGATGAAGATCTCCATCTATCGCTACGATCCGGACAAGGACGCGAAGCCCTACCTGCAGGACTACGAGGTCCGGCTCGAGCCGACTGACCGCATGCTGCTCGACGCGCTGGTGAAGGCCAAGGCGCAGGACGACACGATCGCCTTCCGGCGCTCCTGCCGCGAGGGCGTCTGCGGCTCCGACGCGATCAACATCAACGGCAAGAACGGGCTCGCCTGCATCACCAAGATCGCCGACCTGCCGGCGCACGTGACGCTGCGCCCGCTGCCGGGACTGCCCGTGATCCGCGACCTGATCGTGGACATGACGCAATTCTTCAAGCAGTACCACTCCGTGCAGCCCTACCTGGTGAACCACGACGCGCCGCCCGAGCGCGAGCGGCTGCAGTCGCCGCACGAGCGCGAGGCGCTCAACGGCCTCTACGAGTGCATCCTGTGCGCGTGCTGCACGACTTCGTGCCCGTCGTTCTGGTGGAATCCGGACAAGTTCGTCGGGCC
>DASUFW010000399.1:0-3653 GCA_036274335.1 Burkholderiales bacterium
TGGAAGTAGCGGCGCGCGAGCGCGCGCCGGCGGGCCGTGAACTCGGCGAGGCGCTCGAGCTGCCCCAGGCCGAGGCGCGCGGCGATGTCGGTGAGATTCCACTTGCCGCCGAGCACGTCGACGTCCATGCCGTCCTCGCCGGTGCGCACCACACCCTGCAGCCGCAGCTTCTCGCAGGCGCCGGCCATGTCGGCGTCCGGCAGCACCAGCGCGCCGCCTTCACCCGTGGTGACGTTCTTGTTGGCGTGGAAGCTGAAGGCGATGAAGTCGCCCGCCGCGCCGATCGGCCGGCCGCGCCAGCTCGCGCCGAAGGACTGCGCTGCGTCCTCGACCACGCGCAGGCCCTGCCCGCGCGCCAGGGCGGAGAGGCGGTCGCGGTCCACCGGCAGGCCGGCCAGGTCCACGGGAATGAGGGCGCGCGTCGCCGAGGTGACCGCGTTCGCGGCGAGCGCCAGGTCGATGTTGCGCGTGCGCGGGTCCACGTCCACGAAGACCGGCCGCGCGCCCACCTCGAGCACGACGTTGGCCGTGGCCACCCAGGACAGCGGCGAGGTGATGACTTCGTGCCCCGGGCCGACGCCGGCGAGCCGCAGGCCCACTTCCAGCGCGGCGGTGCCCGAGCAGAACGTGCGTACCGTGCGGCCGGCGCAGTGGCGCGAGAGCGCCGCCTCCAAGGCTTTCACCTGCGGCCCCGAGGTGATCCAGCCCGAGCGCAGGACGTCCGCGACGCCCGCGATCGTGGCCTCGTCGATCGACGGGCGCGTGAACGGCAGCAGGCTCATCCGCTGCGCGCGACGAGGAACACGCCGACCACGATGAAGCCGATGCCGGCCATGCGCAGCGCGGTGAGCGACTCGCCGAACAGGTACCAGGCCGCCACGGCGTTGAGGACGTAGCCGATGGAGAGCATCGGGTAGGCGATGCTCACCTCGACGCGCGAGAGCGCCATGATCCAGACCACCAGGCTCACGACATAGCAGGCGACGCCGCCCAGGATGTGCGGCTCGAGCGCGAGGCGCAGGCCGACCGGGATCACGTTCGCCGACGAGAATTCGAAGTGCCCCACCGCGTTGGTGCCCGCCTTGAGCAGCAGCTGGGCGGCCGCGTTGAGCAGCACGCCGGCGAGGACCAGGGCGAAGCTGAGCGCGTTCACGGCTTGCAGGCGATGAGGTAGCGGGGCCCGGGCACGATCACGCGGGCCTCGAGCCCGTAGCGGTCGCGGATCGACGCGAACGCGTCCGGATCGAAGGCGGCGCAGGCGGCCGCGTCCCGGCGCCAGGCGGCCGCGAAGGCGTCGAGGTCCGGCAGGAACTTCTGCGGCTCCCAGCCGATCGACGTGCGCAGCTCGTCGGTGCGCTCGACCAGGGTGACGGTGCGGCCCAGGTAGAACGGCAGCGTGTGGTCGTAGTGGTTCACGGCGTAAAAGGGCGCACCGGGCGGCAGCGCGGGCCGCGCGCGCTGGACCGCATCATACGCGGAATACCTCGACGCGAGCGTGTCGTGGCCGAGCACGACCAGCAACGTGCAGGCGAGGCCCCCGGAGGCGAGCGCGAGCACGGACGCCGTGCGCCGCTCGCGGCGCGCGAGCCACGCGGCGGCGAGGGCGAGCGCGGCGAGCACGGCGAACGCGGCGATCAGCCAGGGCCGGTACGGGGCGGGCACGGCAGGCGCGAGCCCGGAAACCAGCGCCGCGGCGAGGCCGAGCAGCGCGGCGAGCAGCGCCTGCGCGAGGAGCAGGCCGCGGCTCGCTTGCGCGAGCTGCCGGCCGGTGAGCAGGGCGAGCGCGGGGAAGAGCGGCAGCACGTAGCTCTGCAGCTTCGATCCCGACAGCGAAAAGAACACGAACACCACCGCGCACCAGACGAGGAGGAAGCGCGCGGGCTGGAAGCGCGCTTCCGGCAACCGCTTCGCCGCCTGCCAGAGCGCCGCCGCCGGCGAGAGCAGCCACGGCAGCATGCCGACGACGATCACCGGCACGAAGTACCAGAGCGGCCCGACGTGCTCGTGCTCGGTGGTCAGGAAGCGCTCGAAATGCTCGTGGATGAAGAAGAAGCGCGCGAACTCTGGGTTGGCGGCGCTCACCCGGACGAACCAGGGCGCGGCGATGGCCAGGAACAGCGCGAGCCCGGGCAGCCACTGCACGCGCCGAAGCGGCGCGAGATCGCGCGCCCAAGCGAGATACAGGACCAGCGCGCCGCCCGGCAGCACCACGCCGATCAGGCCCTTGGAGAGTACGGCGAGCGCCATGCCGGCCCAGGCGGCCAGCATCCAGCCGCGCCGTTCCGCCGGCGTCGCCTCGTCGCGCTGCGCCAGCGCGAAGCCGAGCACCGCGAGCGACAGGAACGCGCTCACGCCCATGTCGAGCGAGGCGACCTGCGACATCGCGGCGAACAGCGCGTTGCTGGCGAGCACGGCGGCGCCGAACGTCGCCGCGGGCTCGCCGAACAGGCGCCGCCCCGCATAGAAGACGAGGCACAGCGCGCCGAAGCCGGTGAGCGCGCTCCACAGGCGCACCGCCCACTCGTGGATGCCGAACACCTCGAACGCGGCGGCCGTCGCCCAGTACTGCAGCGGTGGCTTCTCGAAGTACTTGTAGCCGTTCAGTCGCGGGGTGAGCCAGTCGCCGGTGGCGACCATCTCGCGCGGGATTTCCGCGTAGCGGCCCTCGTCGGCCTTGATGAGCTTGCGGTGACCGAGGGTGCCGAACCAGGCCAGCGCGAGCGCGACGGCCAGGGCGAGCAGCAGGCCGCGCGTCGGCGCGGCGCTCAACCGAGCACCAGCGCCGCAGCCACCACGCGCTCTTCGGAGACGAGGATGTTGTAGGTGCGGCAGGCGGCCTGCACGTCCATCACCTCGAGGCCGATTCCCGCGGCGGGCAGGGCCGCGGTGATCGAGGGGTGGGGGAAGCGCAGGCGCGCCCCGGTGCCGAGCAGGACCACCTCCGGCTTGAGCGCGAGCAGCTCGTCGAAGTGCGCGGCGGCGAGCGCTTCCGTGCTCGCGACCGGCCACGGCAGGATGCGGTCGACGAGCACGATGAGGCTGCGCGCGTGCCGCTCGCCGTTGACCATCACGTAGCCCTCGCCGTAGCCGGTGAAGGCGTTCTGCCGCGCGAAGGCGGTGGCCTGGAATTTCACTGCTAGAATTCTACAATGCGTGAGTTTTCAAGGATCAAGCGCCTTCCGCCGTACGTCTTCAACGTCACCAACGAGCTGAAGATGGCCGCGCGCCGGCGCGGCGAGGACATCATCGACCTGTCGATGGGCAACCCCGACGGGCCAACGCCGCCGCACATCGTGGAAAAGCTGGTCGAGGCCGTGCAGCGCAACGACACGCACGGCTACTCGGTATCCAAGGGCATTCCGCGCCTGCGCAAGGCGATCTGCGACTGGTACAAGCGCCGCTACGCGGTGGAGCTCGATCCGGAGGCCGAGGCGATTGTCACCATCGGGTCGAAAGAGGGCCTCGCGCACCTGATGCTCGCCACGCTGGAGCGAGGCGACACGGTGCTGGTGCCCAACCCCTCGTACCCGATCCACATCTACGGCGCGATCATCGCCGGCGCCGACATCCGCTCGGTGCGCATGACGCCGGGCGTGGACTTCGTCGCCGAGGTGGAGCGCGCGATCCGCGAGCTGTTCCCGAAGCCCAAGATG
>DASUFW010000400.1:0-1380 GCA_036274335.1 Burkholderiales bacterium
GGTAAACGGCGTCGACCTGCGCGACCTCACGCAGAAGAGCCTGCGCGCGGCGATCGGCATCGTCCCCCAGGACACGGTGCTGTTCAACGACACCATCCGCTACAACATCCGCTACGGACGCCCCGAGGCGTCCGAGGCGGAAGTCGTCGCGGCGGCGCGCGCCGCGCACATCCACGATTTCATCGAGAGCCTGCCGCAGAAGTACGAGAGCCCCGTGGGCGAGCGCGGACTCAAGCTCTCGGGCGGCGAGAAGCAGCGCGTCGCCATCGCGCGGGCGATCCTCAAGAACCCGGCGATCCTCATCTTCGACGAGGCGACCTCGGCGCTCGACTCGAAATCCGAGCGCGCCATCCAGACCGAGCTCGCCCGCATCGCGCAGGGCCGCACCGCGCTGGTGATCGCCCACCGGCTCTCGACGGTCATGGACGCGGACCAGATCCTGGTGCTCGAGCACGGACGGATCGTCGAGCGCGGCACGCACGGCGAGCTGCTCGCGGCGGGCGGGGAATACGCCCGCATGTGGGCCCTGCAGCGAGAGGCCGCGCAGGCCGAGGCCGTCCTCGAGCGGGCCAAGGCCGCGTGACCTCGAAATGTGAGTGAACACTTCGACCTCTGCATACTTAATCTTTTTTCTAGGTCGCCGTGTCTACCCCATTATTTTTCCTTGCATTTTTAGATTCCCCTGCTTACACTCGGCCAGTCCGATAGGGGGACCGGTTGATGCGCTCAGGGGAACGCAGGCTTCACACGCTCGAAAAAATCGTCGCCTTCGGCGCGCTGGCGGCCGTCCTCTTCGTCAGCATCGGCTTCGCGCGCGCGGGCGACGGCCCGAAGCTGCGCTCGGCCGCCGCGCTGGTGCAGGACGCCGAGAGCGGCGAGACGCTCTACGAGAAGAACAGCGAGACCGTTCTCCCGATCGCCTCCCTCACCAAGCTCATGACGGCCGTCGTCGTGCTCGAGCGCCAGCTCGACCTCGAGCAGCCGGTGGCGATCAGCAAGGAAGACCTCGTCGCCACCCGCAGCTCGCGCGTGCGCGGCCGGCTGCGTCCGGGCTCGGTGCTGACGCGCGACGAGCTGCTGCTGCTTGCGCTCATGGCTTCGGAGAACCGGGCCGCGGCGGCGCTGGCGCGCACCTATCCCGGCGGCACGCCGGCCTTCGTCGCCGCGATGAACGCCGAGGCGAGCCGGCTCGGTCTGCACGACACGCGCTTCTCCGACCCCACGGGCCTCTCGCCGGACAACGTGTCGAGCGCGCAGGACCTCGCCAAGCTGGTGCGGGTCGCGCACAGCTATCCGCTGATCCGCGACTACTCGACCCGCGAGAGCGTGCAGATCCGGGCGCGCGGTGGCACGGTCGGCTTCCGCAACACCAACCTGCTG
>DASUFW010000401.1:0-1523 GCA_036274335.1 Burkholderiales bacterium
CTGCTGGAGGCGAACGCGCGCGCGGGCAAGGTGACGCGATTTGTCTCCGAGCCCGACGGCGGCCTGTACGAAGCGTGGAACAAGGGCGTGCGCATGAGCCGCGGCGAGTGGATCTGCTTCCTCGGCTGCGACGACGCGTTCCACGATCCCGCGGCGCTGGGCCGGCTGCTGGAGGCCGGGCGCGCGGCGCGCGGGACGAGCGGCCTGGTCTACGGTCTCGTGAACCGCGTTACGCCGTCGGGCGACGTCGTCGAGGTGTGGGGCGAGCCCTGGCCGCGGGCCAAGGCCGGCTCGCTCGCCGGATTCATGATCCCGCACCCGGGGACGCTTCACCACCGCTCGGTGTTCGATACGCACGGCCTGTTCGACGAGTCGTACCGGGTCGCGGGCGACTACGAGCTGGTGCTGCGCGAGCTGCTGGTGCGGGCGCCGGTCTTCGTCGACCGCGTCGTGGTCGACATGCGCTTCGGGGGCATGAGCAGCCGGCCGGCGGCGATCTACCGGACGCTGCTCGAAGTCCAGCGCGCCCGCGCGGCGCACGGCCTGCACCATCGGCCTGCGCGCCTGCGCCAGGCGCTGGCCGCGGCCTGGCTGGGCGCCTGGATCCAGCGGCTGCTCGGCGATCGCGCCTACCGCTGGTGCGCGGATTTCTACCGCCTGGCGCGCGGCAAGCCGCGGATCTGGACGGCGTAGCCCGCCTTGATCCGCGTCCTCACCTTCGGCCGCTTTGCCGACGACAATTTCGGCGGGCTGGAGCGCTACGTGTTCGAGCTCGCGCACGCGCTGCGGGGCGAGGTGTCCTTCGTGAATATCGTCGCGCAGCGAGGGGCGCCCCCCGACCTCGAAGTGACCGGCGAGACCGTCTATGCGCGCCCGTGGGTCAGCCCGGGCGGCACGCCGGTCTGCCCGACGATGCCCTGGCACGCGCTGCGCCGCCACGGGCAGGCGCCCTTCGACATCGCGCACCTGCAGTTTCCGGCCGATCCCATGGCGCATCTCGCCTATGGCCTGCTGCCGCGGCGCGTGAAGCGCGTCATCAGCTGGCACAGCGACATCGTGCGGCAGCAGGGCCTGCTGCGCCTGTACCGCCCGCTCCTGGAGCGCAGCCTGCGCAGCGCGGACGCCATCATCGCGGCCACGCCGGCGCACATTGCGTCTTCCGAGCAGCTCGCGCCGGTGCGCGACACGGCGAATTTCCACGTGATCCCTTACGGCTTTGACCTGTCGCGGTTCCGCGCGCGGCCCGCGCTGGCCGACGCTCTGCGGCGCCGCTGGCCCGGCAAGGCACTGGTATTCGCGCTCGGCCGGCACGTGTATTACAAAGGGTTCGAGTTCCTGATCCGGGCGCTGGCGGAGGTTCCCGGTGCGGTACTCGCGCTCGGCGGCCAGGGGCCGCTGACGGAGGAGCTGCAGCGCATCGCGCGCGAGGCCGGAGTGGCGGAGCGCGTGGCGTTCGTCGGGCGCATTCCGGAATCGGAACTGCCGGCCTGGTACCACGCCTGCGACGTCTTTTGCCTGCCCTC
>DASUFW010000402.1:0-1930 GCA_036274335.1 Burkholderiales bacterium
GCCTCGCCTTTACGAACGAGCTCCTTGGCGACGTTGCGCCGCTCGCAGTACCCGCGCCAGAACTGCTTCACTTCCTCGGCAGACATGTGCATGGGCGGAATTCTGTCCTGCTAGACTGGCGGCTGGCAACCACGAAAGGAGGTGATCCAGTGAGAGTCGACCAAGGCAGCGCCGGCAGGGTGGTCTCCCCAACCGGATCGCAGATCGGCCACGGGAGCACCTCCGGCTAAGCCGGCTGTGCCTGTGCGAAACGCCCCGCCCGGGAAACCGGCCGGGGCGTTTCCTTTTGGGGCATGATGCAGAGCGTCATGGACGACGTCCTGCCGAGGATCGTCCCGCCCGAGCGGCCGCTGCGCCGCCTGGCGTTCGTTTCCCGGTTCGTGCGCAACCCGCTCACGGTGGTGCCGCAGGCGGCCTACGAGGAGGACCTCGTCGCGCCGCCCGGCGGGGCCATCGTCTGGGTCACCGGCCCGCAGCACGTGCGCGCCGTGCTCCTCGAGTCGCGCGACAAGTTCGCCAAGACCGCGCAGATCCGCCTGCTCGGGCCGCTGCTCGGCAAGGGGATCCTCACCAGCGAGGGCGCCGACTGGAAATGGCAGCGCCAGGCCTCCGCGCCGATGTTCCGCCCGCAGGAGCTCGCGCACTTCGTGCCGGCCTTCGTGCGCGCCACGCGGCGGCTGGCGGCGCGCTGGACCGACAACGCGGTGCGCCCGATCGAGCGCGACATGACCGACGTGACCTTCGACGTGATCTCCGCCACGCTGCTGCCGTCGGCCGACGCCGACATGCCGGCGGCCATCGAGGCGTCCACCTCGAGCTTCCAGCGCGCGGGGGCGTGGGGCCAGTTGTTCGCCTGGCTGGGGGCCCCGCGGTGGCTGCCGCGCCCGGGCCAGCGCGGCTCGGCCGCCGCGGTGGCCGCGCTGCGACGCGCCGTGCACCGCATCATCGCCGAGCGGCGCACCGCGGGCGAGGCGAAGGACGACCTGCTCGGCCGCCTCATGCGCGCCAACGACCCGGAGACCGGCCAGCAGATGAACGACGAGCAGCTGGTCGACAACCTGCTCACGTTCTACCTGGCCGGGCACGAGACCACCGCCAAGGCGCTCACCTGGACGCTCTACCTGCTCGCGCGCTTCCCGGGCTGGGCGCGGCGCCTGGAGGCGGAGGTGGACGATGTCGCGGCACGCGACGAGGTCACCGCGGCGCACGTCGAGCGCATGCCCCTCGTGCAGCAGGTGATCAAGGAATCCATGCGCCTGTACCCGCCAGTGCCGATGATGACGCGGCAGGCGGTGGCCGACACGACCCTCGGCGGCCGCCCGATCCCCGCCGGCACCTCGGTGGTGATGCCGATCTATGCCATCCACCGCCACCGGCGGCGCTGGGAGGCGCCCGACGAGTTCCTTCCCGAGCGCTTCGCGCCCGGGCGCGAGGAGGCGATCCCGCGCTACCAGTACATGCCGTTCGGGGCGGGCCCGCGCATCTGCATCGGCATGGCGTTCGCCGAGCTGGAAGCCGCCGCGATCCTCGCCACCCTGGTGCAGCGCGTTCGCTTCGCGAGCGTCGGGCGCGACCCCGAGCCCATCGCGCGGGTCACGCTCATCCCGCAGGGCGGGATGCCGCTCGCGGTGCGCTTCAGGCCTTGAGGAACAGCGTCACCAGCGGCCGCGCGCCGCGCTGCGCGCTCCAGTGGCCGTGGCGCGCCGGGTCGAACGCCGCGCCCGCCGGCACCGTGTCCGCCGAAAAGAAATGCTCCCCGGGCCGGAACACCCGCGAGCTGCCGTCGCGCAGCCCGATCTCCATCTCCCCGTCGAGGATGAACACCCACTGCGGCGCCGGCGTGCAGTGCCAGTCGCTGCGAAACCCCACCGGGCTGCGCCGCAGCTGGTAGCCCGACGACGGATACACTGGCGAGAGCGCGGCCTGCGCG
>DASUFW010000403.1:0-4372 GCA_036274335.1 Burkholderiales bacterium
GCGATCCTCGCCGGCATCGCCGCGCAGCGCGCGGGGGCGCATGCGGCGCTCGCGCGGCTCGCCGAGCGCGCAGGCCTGCCGGTGGTGGTCGCACCCATGGCCAAGGGCGTGCTCGCCGAGGACCACCCGTACTACGCGGGCACGCTCGACATGGCGTGCAACCAGCTGATGTGGGATTTCCTCAAGGGCTGCGACCTGCTGCTCGCGGTGGGCTTCGATGCGGTGGAGCTGATCAAGCCCTGGCCGCTCTCGCAGCCGGTCGTGCACCTGGACGCGGTGCCGAACACCGACCAGATCTACCTGGCCGACACCGAGCTGGTGGGCAACATCTTCGTGATGCTCGAGGCGATCGAGCAGTCCTGGCGCGGAGAGCCGCGGTGGACGCCCGCGGCGGTCGCGCGCCACCGCGAGGCGTTGAGCGCCGCCTACTACGCGGGGCGCGTGAAGGGCAAGCTCAATCCGACCGATGTCATCGACGCGGTGCGCGAGGCGATGCCGAAGGAGGCCGTCGCCACGACCGACGTCGGCTCGCACAAGCTGCTGGTCGGGCAGGGCTGGACGACCTACGCGCCGCGCGGCGTATTGATGTCGAACGGGCTTTCGTCGATGGGCTACTCGCTGCCCGCGGCGATCGTCGCGCAGCTGCTCGAGCGCAAGCGCCCGGTGGTGTGCTTCATCGGCGACGGGGGCCTGGCCATGGTGCAGGGCGAGCTGCGGCTCGCGGCGAGCCTGAAGCTGCCGCTGCTCGTCGTCGTGTTCTGCGACGGGAGCCTCAACCGCATCGAGATCAAGCAGGCGAACCGCAAGTACCCGAGCTGGGGCACGCTCATCGAGCCGACCGACATGGTGATGCTCGCGCAGTCGATGGGCTGCGAGGGCGCGACGGTGGCCAGCGCCGCCGCGCTCGCGAAGCTCCTCGCCGGCAAGCGCCCGGCCGACCGGCCGCTGGTGGTCGGCGCGACCATCGACCCGGCGCAGTACACGCAGCAGTTCTGAGCTACTGCGGCCGCGCCTTCTCGAACTGCGCCTTGCACTCGGCGGACAGCTCCGCCTCGTGGCCGCGCAGGCAGCGCAGCACGCGCCCGGATCCGGCCTGCACGGACTTGCAGTACTTCTCCGAGTCGGCCTTGCACGCCTTCGCGAACTCCTGCGCACGCGCCTTGCCGGCGGCCAGCCGCTCGCGGCAGGCAGGCGCGAGCTCGGCGTCGTGCTTGCCCAGGCAGCGGACCACGCGCCCGCCGCCGGGGCGGACGTCGCTGCAGAACTTCTTCGCGTCCTCGGCGCAGGCGCGGTCGGCGGGCTGCTGCGCCACGGCAGCGTGGAAGGCGAGCGCCAGGCAGGCGCCGAGCAATGCAATCGCGGATCTTTTCAGGGCCATGGAGTCTTCCTCGTGGGTCCGGCTCAGGCGGCGCGCGCGAGCGGGGCGGGCTCCACCCCGGTCCAGGCGCCGGTTTCCAGCAGCTCGCACACGGTGTCCTTCAACTCGGTGGCGACCACGGCCGCCGCCGGCGACAGGCGCTCGCGCGGGAGCGAATACAGGAAGTTCGGGCGGCGCATGCGGGCATCCGTCACCGACAGCGCGCGCCACTCGCGGCCGCGCTCGCCCTCGTGGAACACGGCGGCCATCGGCTTGATGGTGGCGCCCATGCCGCCGTAGACGCAGTTCATGAGCAGCGACAGCGAGTCGATCTCGGCGACGATGCGCGCGAGCAGCCCGCGCTGCTCGAACTCCGCGGCGATGCGCCGGCGCAGGCCGTGCGTCCCCGTGGGCAGGATGAGCGGCAGCGCGGCGGCTTCGGCGATGCCGATGCCGGTGCGCCGCGGGGCGATGAGGTCGCTGTGCGCCGGCAGCAGCACGAACAGCTCCTCGTCGAGCAGCGGCGCCACGGTCATGTCGAGCGCGACGTCGCTCGCGAACAGCACGGCGAGGTCGAGCTGGCCGAGGCGCATCATCTGGCCGAGATGGCCGCTCATGCCTTCCACCACGTTCAGCAGGATGTTCGGGTAGCGCTCGCGGATCCGGCGCACGAGCGGCAGCCCGAGCGCGGCGACCGTCGTCGCCGGCAGGCCCACCGAGACCATGCCCTGCACGGCGCCCGATTCCTGTCGGGCGATCGACAGCGCCTGGTCGAGCTGGCGCAGCATGAAGCGCGCGTGGTGGTAGAGCGCCAGGCCGTTCTCGGTCGGCGCCACGCCGCGCGAGGAGCGGTTGAGCAGCGGCTTGCCGACCTCTTCCTCGAGCTTGCTGACCTGCTGGCTGAGCGCGGGCTGCGCGATGAAGAGCTGCCGGGAGGCCTTGGACAGGCTCCCGCTCTCGACGATCTGGGCGAAATAGCGAAGCTGGCGCAGGTCCATCGGTCCTCCTCCGAGTGGCTTGCGGGTATTGGCGCAGCTTATACCCGTTCCTGCGCCGCTTGGGGGCAGGCCGTCGAAACGCCCGTCTGGCAAAGGGCCGCCGGCCATAAGCTGACGCTATAGCAAGCCTCACTAAACCGTATTTCCCGGCGCGCGCCCGGGTTCCTAGACTCTGCGCCACACCCCCATGAAGACACCCACCCGCAAACGCCGCGCCACCGCCTACGTCGAGCAGATGGCGCGCGTCGCCTGGAAGGAGTTCCCGGGACATTTCGGCGGCGCGCTGTCCAAGATGCTCGCCGGGCCGGACAACCTCGGCTCCTCGCTCGTCGACTTCCGCATCTCGCGCTACGCGCCCAACGCCTACGTGCAGGAGCACTCGCACCAGGTGCAGGAGCAGGTGTACTACGTGCTCGAGGGCGAGGGCGTGCTCACGGTGGGCAAGGACAGCCACCTGATGAGGCCCCACGACTACGTCTGGCTGCCGCCGGGCGTGCCGCACAGCTTCACCAATACCGGTACCGCCGGACTCGTGTTCCTCGTGATCACGACACCGGCGGACGATGAACCGCAGGCCCTAGGAGGGAAGTGACCATGACCAGCAGGAGAGAGGTACTCAAGGCCGGCACCGCGGGCGCCCTGGCGCTCGGCTTTCCGGCGATCGTGCGCGCGCAGTCGGACGCCATCAGGATCGGCCACCTCACGCCGATGACCGGCTTCCTCGGCGCGCTCGGCGTGTACGCCGTGAAGGGCATCAAGATCGCCACCGACGAGATCAACGCCGCGGGCGGCGTGATGGGCCGCAAGCTCGACGTCATGTCGGAGGATTCCGTGAACCCGGCCACCGCCTCGACCAAGGCGCAGCGCATGCTCGACCAGGACAAGGTCGACGTGCTGATGGGCGAGATCAACTCGGCCTCGGCCAAGACCATCATGCAGGTCGCGGACCGCAACAAGCGCCTGTTCATGCAGATCGGCGCGCGCTCGGACGAGCTGCGCGGCGTGGGCTGCAACCGCTACACCTTCCACGTCGACATCCCGGTGACGGTGATGGTGAACGCCGAAGGTCAGGCGCTGATGCGCGACGGCCTGATCAAGGACCGCAAGATCTACTGCCTGACCTCGGACTACCTCTTCGGCCACAGCCTCTCCAAGGCGGCCAAGGCGTTCATCGGCGCGCACGGCGGCACGGTGATCGCGGACGACCTGGTCGCGACCGACCTCACCGACTTCAGCCCGTACCTGCTGAAGATGCGCCAGGCGAAGCCCGACTTCATCGCCACCAACCTCGGCGGCAACCAGGTGACGAACTTCGTCAAGCAGTACGCCGAGTTCGGCCTGCCGTACCCGGTCGCGGGCTTCAACCTGAACACCGCCGATGCCTGGGCGGCGGGCGAGGGCAACCTCGGCGGCATCTGGCCGACGGTGTGGCACCACGAGATCGACACCCCGGGCAGCAAGGCCTTCGTCGAGAAGTTCCGCAAGATCCACGGCCAGCCGCCGGAGAACCACGCCTGGATCGAGTACGTGTCGCTGCACGTCATGGCGCGCGCCATGAACGAGACCAAGTCGACCGACACCGAGAAGCTGATCGCGTACTTCGAGAAGGAGCCGAAGTTCGACCTGCTCAAGCCGCGCCAGGGCTACTTCCGCAGCTTCGACCACCAGATGATGCAGGAGGCCTACACCTTCACGGTGAAGCCCAAGGGCCAGGCGAAGGACAAGTGGGACATCCTGAAGTTCGGGCCGGCGGTGCCGGCCGCGAACCAGCCGCTGGACATCCTCGCGCCGACTAAAGAACAGAGCGGCTGCAAGATGTAATGCAGCTGCTCTTCCTGCTGGAGCAGGTCGTCAACGGCCTCGTCCTGGGCGGTTACTACCTGCTGATCGCGCTCGGACTGTCGTTGATCTTCAGCGTGGGCGGGGTGGTGAACCTCGCCCACGGCGCGTTCTACGCGATCGGCGCCTACGTCTCGCTGGAAATCGCGAAGCGGCTCGGCTTCGGCGGCGCAGTGGC
>DASUFW010000404.1:0-3753 GCA_036274335.1 Burkholderiales bacterium
GATCACCGTGCGCGGCCGTGAGATGCTCGCGCGGCCGAACGCGGGGCTGCTCACGCAGCCGATCTCGTGCATCGGCCTGCCCGTCATCTGCGCGCCGGTCGGCAAGGTGGATGGGATGCCGGTGGGCATGCAGATCATCGCCGCGCCCTGGCGCGAGGATCATTGCTTCCGGGTGGCGCGTGCGCTTGCCGGTGAATGATGCCGTCGCGCTCGCCGGCGTCACCGCGGCGTTCGAGCGCTACGAGCGCGCGCTGAATGACAACGACGTCGCGGTGCTGAACGAGCTTTTCCTGGATTCGCCGAACACGGTGCGCTACGGCGTGGCCGAGCAGCTCTACGGCCACGCGGAGATCGCGAACTTCCGCGCGGGCCGCGACCCCGTGGACCTGCGTCGCGAGCTCACCAAGGTGGTGATCACCACCTACGGCCTGGACTTCGCGACCGCGAGCTGCGAGTACCGGCGCCTTTCCACGGGACGCCGCGGCCGGCAGATGCAGACGTGGCTCAGGTCCGACGCGGGCTGGAAGGTCGTGGCCGCGCACGTGAGCCTGCTCCCGGCATGACGCGCCTGATCCTCAAGCGCCTGCTCGGCGCGCTCCCGAACATCGTCGGCGTGATCGTGGTGACCTTCCTGCTCACGCGCGCGCTGCCCGGCGACCCGGCGGCGTACTTCGCGGGGCCGGCGGCGACGAAGGAGGCGATCGCCGAGATCCGCGCGGCGATCGGCGCCGACAAGAGCCTCGCGCACCAGTTCGGGCTGTATCTCAAGGACCTCGCGCGCGGCGAACTCGGACAGTCGCTTTCGACGGGTCAGCCGGTGCTCACCGAGATCCGCACCCGGCTGCCGGCGTCCCTCGAGCTGACGCTGTGCGGCCTCGTCTTCGCGGTGGCGATCGCGGTGCCGCTCGGCGTGCTCGCCGCGACGCGCCCCGGCTCCTGGATCGACCACCTGTGCCGCGTGCTCGCCACGGCAGGGGTGTCGTTGCCGACCTTCTTCACGGGGCTGCTGCTCGCGTACGTCTTCTATTTCCTCCTGGGCTGGGCGCCGTCGCCCCTCGGGCGGCTGGACGTCGTCTACTCGCCGCCGCCGTCCGTCACGGGGTTCTACCTGATCGACAGCCTGATCGCGCGCGACCCCGAAGTGTTCTGGATGAGCCTCAAGCAGCTCGCGCTGCCCTCGATCACGCTCGGCCTGTTCGTGATGGCGCCGCTCATGCGCATGACGCGTGCCTCGATGCTCGGCGTGCTCTCCTCGGACTTCATCCGCACGGCCCGGGCTTCGGGCCTGCCGCGCACCAAGGTGCTCTACGGCTATGCGTTCCGCAACGCGCTGCTGCCGATCGTCACCACGCTCGGCATGGTGTTCTCGTTCCTGCTGGGCTCCAACGTGCTGGTCGAGAAGGTATTCGCCTGGCCCGGCATCGGCTCCTACGTGATCGAGGCGCTGGTCGCCTCCGACTACGCGCCGGTGCAGGGATTCGTGCTGACGATGGCGCTGCTCTACGTGGCGCTCAACCTCGCGATCGATGTCGCCTACGGGCTGATCGACCCGCGCGTGGGGCTCGAGGGATGAGCGCGGCCGCCACGCTCCGGCACGTGCGCTACGTGGCCACCGAGAACCCGGTGACGCTCGGCGCGTTCCTCATGTTCACGGCCTTCGTGCTGATGGCGGTGCTCGGGCCCTGGGTCGCGCCCTACGATCCCCTGGCCAGCGACACCGCGGCGGCGTTGAGCGCGCCGAGCGCGAAGCACTGGTTCGGCACGGATTCGCTCGGCCGCGACATCCTGTCGCGCATCATCGTGGCGGCGCAGCTCGATTTTGGCATCGCCGTGTCGGCGGTGGCAGTGTCCTTCGCCGCCGGCGCGGCGCTCGGCGCGCTGGCCGGCTTCTACGGCGGCTGGGCCGACCGGATCATCGGGCGCGTCGCGGACACCATCATGGCGTTCCCGCTGTTCGTGCTCGCCATGGGCATCGTCGCCGCGCTCGGCAACACGGTGGCCAACATCGTCATCGCCACCGCCATCATCAACCTGCCGTTCTACATCCGCGTCGCGCGCGCCGAGGTGAACGTGCGCCGCAACGCCGGCTATGTGGAGGCGGCGCGCCTGGCGGGCAATTCGGACCTGCGCACGCTCGCGCTGCATGTGTTTCCGAACGTGCTGCCGCCCATGATGGTGCAGATCTCGCTCAACATGGGCTGGGCGATCCTCAACGCCGCGGGGCTCTCCTTCATCGGGCTGGGCGTGCGCCCGCCGGACGCGGAGTGGGGAATCATGGTGGCGGAGGGGGCGACCTACATCATCTCCGGCGAATGGTGGATCGCGCTCTTTCCCGGCGCGGTGCTGATGCTTGCGGTCTTCACCTTCAACCTGCTCGGCGACGGGCTGCGCGACATCATGGACCCGAGGACGCGCACGTGAGCCTGCTCGAGGTCCGCGACCTGTCGCTCGAGTTCCGCACGCGCTCGGGCACCGTGCACGCGCTCGAGCATGTCGGCCTGGAGGTGGACAAGGGCGAGACCGTCGGCATCGTCGGCGAGTCGGGCTCGGGCAAGTCCGTGCTCTCCTACGCGGTGATGCGCATCCTCGACCCGGCGGCGCGCGTGACGAGCGGATCGATCAGCTTCGCCGGCCTGGACATGCTCGGCGCGGCCGAGTCGGCGCTGCAGGAGGTGCGCGGGCGCGAGATCGCGATGATCTTCCAGAGCCCGCGCACGGCGCTCAACCCCATCCGCCGCGCCGGCCGCCAGATCGAAGACGTGCTGCGCGTGCACACGACCACGCTGCGCGCGGACCTGAAGAAGAAGGCGGTCGAGGCGCTCGCGCAGGTGCGCATCCCCGACCCGGAGCGTCGCTACGACGCCTATCCCTTCGAGCTCTCGGGCGGGCAATGCCAGCGCGTCATGATCGCGCTCGCGCTGGCGTGCAACCCGCAGCTGCTGATTGCGGATGAGCCGACCACGGGCCTGGACGTCACCACGCAGGCGGCGATCATGGAGCTGATCCGCGATCTGTCGCGCGCGCGCGGCATGGCGACGATCCTCATCACGCACGATCTCGCGCTCGCCTCCGAGTACTGCGACCGCATCGTCGTGATGCACGCCGGGCACGTCGTGGAGGAAGCGCCGACGGCGGCGCTGTTCCGGGCGCAGCGCCATCCGTACACCGCGCGCCTTCTGGCCTCGACGCCGACCCCCGAGAAGTCCATCGCGACGCTCTCCTCGATCCCGGGCAACCTGCCCGACCTGCGGCGCGCGGACCTGCCGAGCTGCCGGTTCCTCGCGCGCTGCGACCGCGCGCTCGACACCTGCGCGACCCTGCCGCTGCCCGCGCTCGACCTGGGGGCGAGGCACCGCGTGCACTGCCTGAACCCGCTATGAGCGCCGTCCTGGAGTGCGTCGAGCTCAGGAAGCACTTCGCGGTCGGGCGTCGAAGCCGCCTGCACGCCGTGGACGACGTGAGCTTCACGATCGGCGTGGGCGAGAGCGTCGGGCTGGTGGGCGAGTCGGGATGCGGGAAGTCGACGCTGGTGCGCCTCATCACGCGCATGCTCGATCCGACCGGCGGCGACGTGGTGTACCGGGGCCGCAACATCGGCTTCATCCCGGCGCGCGTGTTCGCCTCGACGCCCTTCCGGCCGAAGATCCAGATGGTCTTCCAGGACCCGAGCGACAGCCTCAACCCGCGCCACACGGCGTTCGACGCCATCGCCGAGCCGATCCGCCGCCTGGGCAAGTCGAAGGACCTCGCCCG
>DASUFW010000405.1:0-1812 GCA_036274335.1 Burkholderiales bacterium
AGCGCCTGTTCATCGGCTCGTTCAACTTCGACCAGCGCTCGGCGGAGCTGAACACCGAGCTCGGCGTGCTCATCGACAACCGCGACCTCGCTCAGCGCCTCGTTGAAGTGTTCCAGAACAACGTCCGCACCGTGGCCTACGAGGTGCGGCTCGACAAGGACGGCGACCTCGAGTGGATCGAGCGCAACCCCGATGGCTCGGAGAAGATCTACACCAGCGAGCCGCGCGTGGGCATCTTCACGCGCGCGTGGGTGGGCTTCCTGTCGTGGTTTCCGATCGACTGGATGCTTTGAGAGCGTTCGTCAGTAGTACCACTTCGCCACCACTCCGAGCGCCGACAGGCTGTCCTCCTGCGGCTGGTAGTCGTACTGCCTCGCGAAGTAGACCTCGAGCCGGAAGTGCGGCGTGAGGGTCCTCTCCAGCCCCGCCTGGTAGAGCGTGCGCGAATGCGCGTCGTAGCGCGTGTCGTAGTACCACTCGGCCCGCGCGTAGCCCAGCATTGCCCACTCGAATGTGCTGAACACGCGCGAGACCTCGCCGCGCAGCCGGTAGCGCGTCGAGTACTCGCCGCTGATCCAGCGCAGGTCCGCCTGCACCCGCCCCTCGAGCCAGAATTCGGCCGGCAGCGGCGCGCGGGCGTTCAGGGCCAGGGTGCCCCGGTTCTCGGACAGATCGCTCGTGCCGAGCTCGATCTTCGACACCCGGGTGTAGCCGACGCGCGCCCACAGGTAGCGGCTGCGTTCCCAGTCCTCAGTGAAGAGCTTGGGACGCAGGATGGGTTTCAAGGACAGGTCGACGGCCGCGGTCGCGTTCGCGGACGCCGCCGTGGACACGGCATTGGCCTCCTTGCCCTGAGTGTAGTCGGCGCTGAAATAGAGGCGCACCGTCTCGTTCAGCTTCTTGTAGAGGTTGACCTCCGGCCAGAACTCGTCGTTCGCGGCATGCGCCGCGCCCGCGAGGGCGAGGCCGGTCAGGAAGGCGCACAATGTCCGCATGGGCGAAGAGATTGTATCGGTCACCGGCCTCGCCCCGGGACGCTGGCGCGTGGAAGTGCGCGGCGCCTCGCGCACCGTGCACGAGGTGACGGTTCCCGAGGGCTACCTGGAGAAGCTCGGTGTGGCGGCCGCGAGGCCGGCGCGCGTGCTCGAGGAAAGCTTCCGCTTCCTCCTCGAGCGCGAACCCAACACCTCGATCCTGCCCGCCTTCGCGCTGCCCGTGATCGCCCACTACTTCCCGGAGTACGAGCGCGAGCTGCCGCGCCGGCTGGCGTGAACGTCTAGGCGGCGGCCTTTTCCTTCGGCGCGGCGACCGTGCGCGTGGCGAAGTCGGCCGGCGCGACGATCTCGAGCACCTCGAAGTCCTCGGAGCAGTCGATCTCCCGGTGCGCGATGCCCGGCGTCTGCAGGATCATGTCGCCCTTGCGAATCGTGTGCACGCCCTGGCCTTCGTACTCGAAGGTCGCCCAGCCGTTCATGACGAACACGAACTGGAAGGTGCAGTCGTGCACGTGCCAGTGCTGCACCTTGTCCTTCACCTTCTTGCCGTTGTGGCGGATGAGGTGCGCGACGTAGTCGCCCCGGGTGCCCTTCTTCACGCCCAGATCGCGGTACTCGAAGATCTCGCGCAGGCCCGGCGTCCACTTCGCCTTGCTCGCGAGGTTGTGCACGAAGTCCCAGTCCTTGCCGCTCAGCGGTTTGCTCTTCATCGTCGCTCCTCCCTGTGTCAGTCGGACGGCTTGCCCCCCGGCCAGACCGGCGCCGCGGCCAGCTGCGGCCAGCCGATCGGCGACTCGGCCTTGCGGCGCGCCGCCTC
>DASUFW010000406.1:0-1499 GCA_036274335.1 Burkholderiales bacterium
CCGCTTGGAAAAGCAGCAGAGCCCAAAGAGGGGTGGACCGATGACTATTTAGAGCCCACCAAAACGGCATGCTGGGACACTCGATTCATGAATGGTCGAGCGGTCAACCTGGTTGGCCTCGACTCCCCCAACTTCGACTTCCCTCCGGACAAGCCAACGAAATACAAGTATCTCATTTCGAAAGAAAAGATTGAGGAGACTCTGTCCTTCTTTCCGAAGGACTCGATTGAGTACTATTCACAGTGCGTCGGCACGATGAAAATCGGCACGATGGCCAAGCGTGTGCTGACTCGGGCGGAGTGCAATCGGTTCAAGGCCCAGGAGCGGGCTCAATGGCTTAACGAGGACCGCACCCGTATTTACTTTGTCGATGCCGCTTACGGCGGGGATCGTTGCGTTGGCGGCTCTGCGGAATTCGGATTGGACGTCAACGGGGTTCAGGTCTTGGAATTGCAGCTCCCGAAAATCATTCCTATCACCGTCTCCAAGAAGATCGGCAAGGAAGACTTCGGAGCGGAAGATCAGATTGCCTTGTTTGTGCGACAAGATTGCGATGAGGAGCAGATTCCACCGTCCAATATGGGGCACGACTCAACGGGTCATGGCTCTTTGGGAACTGCTCTCGCAGAACATTGGTCGGCGGAGACTCACCCCATTGACTCAGGCGGGGCCCCAACTCCCCGGCCGGTTTCCGCTGACCTTAAAGTTCTCGATGAAGAGACCGGGATGATGCGTCCCAAGCTCTGCAATGAGCACTTCGACCGGTTGGTTTCGGAATTCAATTTCATGTTTCGGTTGGCCGTTCTGTCGGGACAGATACGCGGGCTTCCCGATGAGTGCATGGAGGAGTTTTGCGCCCGCCGCTGGGATCGGGTGAAGGATGACAAGTACTGGGTTGAGCCCAAGGACAAGCCACACCAAGACCCCAGAAAGGCTGGGTTTAAGCAACGAATGGGCAGGTCTCCGGATATGGCAGACTGGGCCGCTGGAATTTTAGAGATGGCAAGGCGTAAGGGCTTCGTTATTGCGTCTGTGGGTAAAGAGCCAGCCAAGAAGAAGGTCGATGACTGGTACGCCAAGGAGGCTAAGAGACTTGATGACCAACGGAGGTCTCGGCAGTTGCAGGGGGCATGAGGTCCTGTGGTGGTTTTCGCTCATGCCTCATCGTCGAGGTCCTCGTCATACCATCCTCGTCCACCGCATTCTGGGCAGCGTTCGGTTATTCTTTCTTCCACACCACCTGACCAGTCCCATTCCACATGGATTCGGCCATTTCCCCGGCATCGGTCGCACCAGTCCGGCTCTTTGGTAGAACCACTCGATGGAGCGGACACGTTTACGGTCGGCAGTTCAGTTTTCTCACCTTGGGTCGTTTTCATAAACTCACTTCCATATTGACACCGCAGTATCAGCTTTGATAAAGCAATGTCAATCTAAATGAAAATCCCATGTCAGAAGTGCGGTGGCAACGGAAGAGTTGAATTGCCCAAGCGATTGGG
>DASUFW010000407.1:0-7502 GCA_036274335.1 Burkholderiales bacterium
AAGCCCCTGCCGGAGGAGGCGTTCGCACGGGCGCTCGCGGCGGACCCCGACTTCGCGCTCGCGCATGCCGCGCTGGCGCGAGCGCAGTTCCTGGTCGCCCGCATCCCTGAAGCCAAGGCGGCGGCCGCAAAGGCGCGCGCCGTGCTGCCCAAGTTGCCCGAACGCGAGCGCAACAACGCCGAGGTGGCGTTGATGACGACCGAGGGCGCGTCGGCGAAGGCCTACGCGCTCGCGCGGCAGCACCTGAAGCAGTTCCCCGGGGATGCCATGGTGCTCGCGCCCTGCACGGGTGTGTTCGGGTTGATCGGTTTTTCCGGACGGCGCGGCCGCGAGCAGGAGCTGCGCGAGCTGATGGAGGAGGTGGCCCCCCATTACGGCGAAGCGCCCTGGTTCCTCGTGCAGCTCGCGTTCGCGCGCGTCGAGAGCGGCGATACCGAGATCGCGCGCGAGACGATCGAGCGCGCGATGGCGGTCGATCCGCGCAGCGCGCACGGCGCCCACGTCAAGGCGCACGTCCACTACGAGGCCGACGAGAAGGAAGCAGGTCTGGGCTACCTGCTGGGATGGATTCCGGGGTACGCGAAGGAAGGGCTGCTCCACTGTCACGTGAGCTGGCACATCGCGCTGTGGCAGATGGAGCTGGGCGACATGAAGGCGGCCATGAAGACGTACCTGCAGGGCGTGCATCCCGGCGGATCCTGGGGGCCGCCCATCAACGTCCTCACCGATGCCGCCGCGTTCCTGTGGCGCTCCGAGCTTGCGGGGCACCCGCGGCAGCGTGAGCTCTGGCACGAAGTCGAGCGCTACGGCGACAAGAGCTTTCCGGCTGCCGGCCTCGCGTTTGCCGACGTGCACCGGGCGCTGGCCTACGCGGCGACCGGCGACGCGCCCGCGCTGGAGATCCTGCTCGAGCAGCTTCGCGAGCGCGAGGAGGCCGGCAAGCTCTTCGCCGGTCCGGTCGTTCCGCACCTCGCCGAGGCATTCGACGCCTTCGCGCGCAAGGACTACGCGCAGGCCGTGGCGCTCCTCGAGCCGCACATGGCCGAGCACGAAAGGATCGGCGGCAGCCGCGCGCAGCGGCGCCTGATCGACTTCACGCTCGCGGCGGCGCGCGCAGTACACTAGCCCGAGGAGGGGATCGCCATGCGCGCGACCATGATGCGCACGCCGCTGTCGCTCAACCAGCTGCTCGAGCGCGGCGGCAAGCTCTACCCGGAGTCGCAGATCGTGAGCCGGGTGCCGGACAAGTCCCTCGTGCGGCACCGCTTCGCCGATTTCTACCGGCGCTCGCGGCGGCTCGCGTCGGCGCTGCTCGCCGCCGGGCTGAAGAAGGGCGAGCGTGTCGCGACCCTGTGCTGGAACCACCACGCGCATCTGGAGTGCTATTTCGGGATCCCGGCGGCGGGCGGGGTGATGCACACGCTCAACCTGCGGCTCGCGCCGGGCGACATCGCCTGGATCGCCAACCACGCGAAGGACCGCTTCCTGATCGTGGACGACATCCTGCTGCCGCTGCTCGCGCAGTTCCGCGACCAGGTGGCGTTCGAGAGAGTCATCGTCTTTCCGTTCAGCGGCAAGCCGGTGGATCGCGAGTTCACGGATTACGAGGCCTTCCTCGCCGGGGCGCCGGAGGCGTTCGACTACGTGGCGCACGAGGAAGACGATCCCATCGCGATGTGCTACACCTCGGGCACCACCGGGCGGCCGAAGGGCGTGGTCTACTCGCACCGCTCGACCATCATCCACACGCTGATGGCGAACCAGCCCGACCACTGGTGCCTGTCGGCGAAGGACAGCGTGATGCCGGCGACGCCGATGTTCCACGCCAACTGCTGGGGCGTGCCCTATGCGTGCGTCATGATGGGCATCAAGATGGTCTTCCCGGGTCCGCACCTGCATCCCGAGGACCTGCTCTCGCTGATGGACGCGGAGCAGCCGAGCTACGTGCTGGGCGTGCCGACCATCTGGATGGCCATGGCGCAGCTCCTCGAGGCCGATCCGCAGAGGTACAAGTTGCCCAGGGACATCCGCATGCTGGTGGGCGGCGCGGCGATGCCGGAGGCGCTCATCCGCACCTACGCGAAGCATGGCGCCTACGTGGGGCACGGCTGGGGCATGACCGAAACGAGCCCGCTGGGCAGCGTCTCCTACCTCAAGCCGGAACTGCAGGCCGTGGGCGAGGACGAGATGTACCGGCGCCGCGCGATGGCGGGGGTGCCGGCCCCGATCATGGACATCCGGCTCATCGGCCACGAAGGCAAGGAGCAGCCCTGGGACGGCCAGAGCACCGGCGAGATCCAGGTGCGCGGCCCGTTCATCGCCGGCGGCTATCACGAAGTGCCGGCCGATCCCGACAAGTTCACCGCCGACGGTTGGCTGCGCACGGGCGATGTGGCGGCGATCGACAGCCACGGCTACATCCGCATCGCAGACCGCACCAAGGACCTGATCAAGTCGGGCGGCGAATGGATCAGCTCCGTGGACATGGAGAACGCGCTGATGGCGCACCCGGCGGTGCTGGAAGCGGCGGTGATCGCGATCGCGGACGCGAAGTGGGGCGAGCGGCCGCTGGCCTGCGTGGTCCTGAAGGAAGGCCGCAAGGCGAGCGCCGAGGACCTGCGCGCGCATCTCGCGGGAACCTTCGCGAAATGGCAGCTGCCGGACCGCGTCGAGTTCCTCGAGGCGATCCCGCGCACCTCGACCGGGAAGTTCTGGAAGGTTAAGCTGCGGGAAATGTTCCGATAGGAAGGCGAAGATGGCCACTGAAGAAGACAAGCGCGGCGTGGATCCGAAGATGGATCCGGCGGCGCTCTACCTGGAAGAAGTGTTCACCGACCGGCGCATCGGCACCATCCGGCGCCTGACGCCCGTGAAGAAGGACGCCACGCCCGACGTGGCGCGCCCGGTCATCTACGTCGGCGAGACGCAGGTGCTCACGCAGGTCGGCACGCTGCCGATCGCGTTCGAGATCCCGGCGGCGACGCTCGAGGAGGCCGCCAAGCAGTTCGGCGCCCACGCCAAGGAGGCGATCGAGCGCACCATGAAAGAGCTGCAGGAGCTTCGCCGGCAGGCGGCGTCCTCCATCGTCGTGCCGCAGGGCGGGATGCCGTCCGGCGGGATGGGCGGCATGGGCGGGCTGGGCGGCGCGGGCGGCGGGAAGATCCAGCTGCCCTAGTCGTGCGGCTCGCGTCGGCGCTGCTTCTCGCCACGGCGGCCTCGGCCGCTGGCGCGCAGGTATCTGTCCAGGAATACCCGCTGCCGCGCGGCGTCGGCGCGCACGACGTGTGGGCCGATCGCGCGCCGGGCGGCCCGGTGTGGTTCTCGGCCCAGCGCAGCGGCGAGCTCGGCCGCCTGGATCCGCGCACGGGCAAGGTGGAGCTGATCGACCTCGGCACGGGGTCGTCGCCGCACGGCGTGATTCTCGACGCCGACGGCGCGCCGTGGCTCACCGACGGCGGCCGGAACGCCATCACGCGCGTCGACCCGCAGACGCGGGCGCTGAAGTCCTGGCGCCTGCCCGAGGACACGGGCTATGCGAATCTGAATACCGCGATCTTCGACCGGGCGGGCATCCACTGGTTTACCGGGCAGAGCGGTTGGTACGGGCGGCTCGACCCGAAGAGCGGGGACATGAAGGTATTCGAGTCGCCCGGCGGCCGCGGGCCGTACGGCATCCACGCGACGCCCGACGGCGTCGTCTATTACGCCTCGCTTGCCGGCTCGCACATCGCGCGCATCGACGCGGCGAGCGGCAAGGCCACCGTCCTCGAGCCCCCGACCAAGGCGCAGGGCGCGCGGCGCGTTTGGTCGGATTCCCGGGGAAGGATATGGGTCGCGGAATGGCACTCCGGACAGCTCAGCCGCTACGACCCGGCGAGCGGCGCGTGGGCGCAGTGGAAGGCGCCGGGCGAGCGCCCGCGCGTCTACGCCGTCTACGTCGACGAGCGGGACAAGGTGTGGGTGTCGGAGTGGTCCGCGCAGGTCATG
The DNA here is from genome assembly GCA_036274335.1 of Burkholderiales bacterium. Taxonomy (GTDB): domain Bacteria; phylum Pseudomonadota; class Gammaproteobacteria; order Burkholderiales; family SG8-39; genus JAABQT01. The sequence continues at coordinate 3,988 of DASUFW010000407.1, forward strand.
CTGCGCTTTGATCCGGCGACCGAGACGTTCGAGCGCTTCCGGTCGTCGACCCCGACGCCCAACGTGCGCCAGATCCACGGGCGCGCCGGCGAGGTGTGGACGCCGGAGTCCGCGGCCGACAAGCTCGTGGTCTACCGTTACCGCTAGGCCGCGCCCATGCGTGTCGCGGTCCTTGGCGCCGGCCCGGCCGGCCTGCTGTTCGCGCTGCTCGGCAAGCGCAGGAACCCGGATTGGCAGATCGACGTCCACGAGCAGAACGCGGCCGACGCGACCTTCGGCTTCGGCGTGGTGTTCTCCGCGGGCGCGCTCGCCTTCCTCGAGCGCGATGCCCCGCAATTGCATGTGGCGCTCGCGGGGCGCATGCAGTCCTGGCCCATGCAGCGCATCGTGCATCGCGACGCGGCGATCGACATCGACGGCAACGGATTCTCGGCGATCGCCAGGCTCGAGCTGCTGCGGCTGCTGCAGCGGGAATGCCGGGACGCTGGCGTCGCCCTGCACTTCGGCAAGCGCCTCGCGGCGCCGCCGCCGGCCGACCTGGTCGTCGGCGCGGACGGGCTGAACTCGATGATCCGCGACGCGGGCGGTTTCGAGCCGCAGATCGAATGGCTGAGCAACCGCTTCGTGTGGTACGGCACGCGCCAGCGGTTCGAGTGCCTGACGCTCACCTTCCGCAGCAGCGCGGAAGGCGCCTTCGTCGCGCACCACTACCGGTACGGCGGCGGCATGAGCACCTTCATCGTGGAGTGCGACGAGGCGACGTGGCGGCGCGCGGGGCTCGACCAGATGGACGACGCGAACTCGCGCGCCTACTGCGAGCGCGTGTTCGCCCCGGATCTCGGCGGTCATCCGCTGATCTCGAACAAGTCTTCCTGGCGACGGTTTCCGCTGCTCTCCAACCCGGTGTGGCGCGCCGATCGCCGCGTGCTGATCGGCGATGCGCTGCGCAGCATGCATTTCTCGATCGGCTCGGGGACCCGGCTCGCCTTCGAGGACGCGATCGCGCTCGATCGCGCCTTTGCGGAGGCAGGGGAGGACGTACCCGCCGCGCTCGCCGCCTTCGAGCGGGAGCGCCGGCCGGTGGTGGAAAAGCTGTTCGCCGCGGCGAGCGCGAGCTCCTACTGGTACGAGGAATTTCCGGCGCGCATGGCCCGCGCCGGGGCCCTCGGCCTCGCCTACGACTACATGACGCGCAGCGGGCGGATGAGCGCCGACCGGCTGCGCACGCAGGCGCCGCGCTTCATGGAGAGGGTGGATAAAGAGCTATTAATTTCAGGGAATTAGTGATAGGGTTCGAACCGTGGTTCAAGTCTTGAACACGAGTTCGGTGCGGGTTCCCTCCACGCGCGTGCGCGAGCGCAACGAGGCGAGGCGCCTGCACATCCTGCGTGCGGCCGCCCGCGTGTTCCGCCGGCGCGGCATCGCCGCCGCGGGCATGCGCGAGATCGCGGAGGAAGCCGGGCTGTCTCCCGGCAACCTGTATCACTACTTCTCGGGCAAGGACGAGCTCCTGCTCTATTGCCAGGAGCGCACACTGGAGCGCATGCAGGCGGCGCTCGATTCGGCGAGCGGCGATGCAGCCTCGCGGCTGCGCGCGGTGCTGCGCGCACACGTCCACTGCATGCTCGACGAGCTGGAGGGCGGCACCGCGCACCTCGACCTCGAGGCGCTGCCGAAGAAGCTGCGCGAGGGCGTCATCGCCAAGCGCGACGCCTACGAGCAGGGCGTGCGCGCGGTGGTCGCCGAGGGCATGCGCGCAGGCGAGTTCGCGCGCGGCGACGCAGCGCTCGTCACGCGCGCCATGCTCGGCGCGGTCAACTGGACGGCGCGCTGGTACCGGCCCGAAGGCGACCAGGGGCCCGGGGAGATCGCGGCGGCGCTGTCGGACTACCTGGTGAAAGGACTGGCATGAAGCGAGTGCGCATGACGCTCCGCGTCAACGGCGAGGAGCACGAGGTGCTGTTCCATTCCTACAAGACGCTGCTCGAGGTGCTGCGCGAGGAGCTGGGGCTGACCGGCACCAAGCATGGCTGCGAGCTCGGCGAGTGCGGCGCCTGCGCCGTGCTGGTCGACGGCGAGCCGGTGCTTTCCTGCCTCGAGGTCGCCCTGCAATGCGAGGGCCGCGACGTGCAGACCGTCGAGGGCCTCGCGCACGGCGGCGAGCTGCATCCGCTGCAGGCGGCCTTCGCCGACCACGGCGGCTCGCAGTGCGGCTATTGCACCGCAGGCATGCTGATGACGGCCAAGGCGCTGCTCGACAAGGAGCCGGCGCCGAGCCGCGAGCGCATCCGCGAGGCGCTGTCCGGGAACATCTGCCGCTGCACCGGCTACCAGCAGATCTGGGAGTCGGTCGAGGCCGCGGCCAAGACCCTGCGGGAGGCCAAGGCATGAACGCGCCTGAGAAACCGCGCCCGCCCGCCGGAAAGACGCACTTCGACACCATCGGCAAGCCGCGGCGCCGCGTCGACGGCCGCGCCAAGGCGATCGGCCAGCTGCGCTTCGCCGACGACCTGCAGATGCCGCGCATGCTGCATTGCAAGCTGCTGCGCTCGCCGCACCCGCACGCCGAGATCGAGTCCATCGACGCCTCGCGCGCCCAGGCGCACCCCGGCGTTCACCTGGTGCTGACCGGGGACGCGTTCCCCGTCCCGTACGGCATCATGCCCGTGGCGCAGGACGAGCACGCGCTCGCGCGCGGCAAGGTGCGCTTCGTGGGCGACCCGGTCGCCGCCGTGGTCGCCGTGGACGAGCGCACGGCGCTCGACGCGCTCGAGCTGATCGAGGTGAAGTACCGCTCGCTGGAGACCATCGCCTCGCCGCAGGAGGGGCTGGAGAAGCCCGAGCCGCGCATCCACGACTACGGCGAGCGGGGCAACATCCACCGCAACCAGGCCTACGAGTTCGGGGATGTCGAAGAGGCGCTCTCCAAATCGGCGCACGTCTTCGAGGACGTGTTCTTCTACGAAGGCAACACGCACCTGCCGATGGAGCAGCAGGCCTCGCTCGCCTCGATCGAGGGGGACGGCAAGCTCCTGCTGCAGACCAGCACGCAGAATCCGCACTACCTGCACCGGCAGCTCGCGCGCGTGCTGCAGATGCCCGCGGCGAAGATCCGCGTGATCGCCACGCCGAACGGCGGCGGCTTCGGCGGCAAGTGCGATCCCGGCAACCACGAGTTCGTGGTCGCGAAGGCGGCGCTGATGCTCGGCCGCCCGGTCAAGATCGGCTATACGCGGGAGGAGGTCTTCTACCAGCACCGCGGCCGCCATCCGGTGCTGATGAAGTTCCGCACCGGCGTCGGCAAGGACGGCAAGCTGACCGCGATGCATCTGCAGACGCTGCTCGACGGCGGCGCGTACGGCTCGCACGGCCCGGCGAGCACCTTCTACACCGGCGTGCTGACGCCGGTGACCTACCACCTGCCGCGCTTCAAGTTCGAGGCCTGCCGGGTGTTCACCAACAAACCGGCCTGCGGCCCCAAGCGCGGCCACGGCACGCCGCAGCCGCGCTTCGGC
>DASUFW010000408.1:0-8346 GCA_036274335.1 Burkholderiales bacterium
AGCTAAAGCGTAGAATGAATCGCATGGAGACGGTGCTCGATCAAGCGTTGCGCGACCAAGGCAATCCGTCCTGACTTCCCCTGCGGTGTTTGTAAAGGCTATAGTTTCTAAACCAACATTGTGAACTGAGGACGCCGACCCAAGTAGTTCCGGTGTGCGCTCCCACGCGGACGCGCCTGAAGGAGCTCGGAAGGCGACCAAACTTGAACCGTTGGTTCAAGATGCTGGCCTGACGGCACAGGCGGGGGTCCCAAAATATAAATGCGGCTCAAGGCCGCATTTCTCTTTTGGGAACGGGGAATGGAGAACCGGGAACGGAAAGACCTGGCCCCATTCCCGGGTGTTCATGAATTACTGGCTGTTCAAATCCGAGCCTTCCACCTACGGCATCGACCACCTCGCTGCTGACAAGGTCACCGCCTGGACCGGCGTGCGCAACTACCAGGCGCGCAACTTCATGCGCGACTCGATGCGCGTCGGGGACGGCGTGCTCTTCTACCACTCGAGCTGCCCCGAGCCCGGCGTCGCGGGCCTGGCGGAGGTCGCCTCGGCGGCCTATCCCGACCCGACCCAGTTCCAGAGCCGCAGCCCGTACTTCGACCCGAAGTCGACGCGCGCGGCACCCCGCTGGATGATGGTGGACGTGCGCGCCTTGCGCAGGATTCCCCTCGTGCCGCTCGCCGAAATCCGCCGGCACAAGGCGCTCGCGCGGATGTGGCTCCTGCGGCCCGGGAGCCGCTTGTCCATCACGCCGGTCGCGCCTGACGAGTGGCGCTTCATCACGGAAGAGCTGGCTTGAAGAACGACACGCTGCTGCGCGCGCTGCGCCGCGAGCCCACCGAGCACACGCCCATCTGGTTGATGCGGCAGGCGGGGCGCTATCTCCCCGAGTACCGTGCGACGCGCGAGCGCGCCGGCAGCTTCCTCGCCCTGGCGAAGACCCCCGCGCTCGCGACCGAGGTCACGCTGCAGCCGCTCGAGCGCTTCCCGCTGGACGCGGCGATCCTGTTCTCCGACATCCTCACCGTGCCGGACGCGATGGGCCTGGGGCTGCGCTTCGCGGAGGGCGAAGGCCCGCGCTTCGAGCGCCCGTTGCGCGACGAAGCGGCCGTGCGCGCGCTCGCCGCGCCCGACCCGGCGGAGCGGCTCCGCTACGTGCTCGATGCGGTGCGCGAAATCCGCGCGGCGCTCGGCGGGCGGGTCCCGCTCATCGGCTTCTCGGGAAGCCCGTTCACCCTGGCTTGCTACATGGTGGAAGGCGCCGGCAGCGATGACTGGCGGCACCTGAAGGCGATGCTCTACGCGCGACCCGACCTGCTGCACCGGATCCTGGAGGTCAACACGCGGGCCGTCACCGACTACCTCAATGCGCAGATCGAATCCGGCGCGCAGGTCGTGATGCTGTTCGACACCTGGGGCGGCCAGCTGAGCCACGCCGGCTACGAGGAGTTCTCGCTCGCCTACGCGCGCCGCGTGCTCGCGGGGCTATGCGCGGCGCCCGAGGGCGCGCGCGTGCCCTCGATCCTGTTCACCAAGGGCGGCGGCGCGTGGCTCGACGCGATGGCGGACAGCGGATGCGATGCGCTCGGCCTCGACTGGACCGTGGACGGCGCCGCGGTGCGCGCCCGGATCGGCTCGCGAGTCGCGCTGCAAGGCAATCTGGATCCCGCGGCGCTCTTTGCGCCGCCAGACCGCGTCCGACAGGAGGCGCGCAAGGTGCTCGATGCATTCGGCCACGCACCGGGCCACGTCTTCAATCTCGGGCACGGAATTTCCCAGCACACCCCCGTCGAAAGCGTTGCGGCGCTCGTGGACGAAGTGCGCGCTTACAGCGTCCGGATGCGCCGCACCGCGCAAAAAAGCGCTTGACTTATGCACACGGAGGCGTTCCGCGCCTCCTGCAGCCGGTGCGCAGGGGCGCCCCTGCCAGAGCGCTTGTAACTTTATGATTAATAGCGATAAATACGGGGCCCTCGGGCAGCCGGCGGCAACGCCTCCCCGCGACCCGCCCCAGGTGACCGTCGCGTGACCTGTTTATGCACATTCTTATCCACACCCGGCCCCCGGCGGGAAAATGCCTTTTTGCGGCAAGGGTTACCGGACACATCGCGATGCGCAGGATCAACTCGAAAAACTAACCCGTTGCACGCCTTCCGCTTTCCACCCTCGCCTCGAGAGCCTTGCCCGTGGCGATGAGAGTCCTGCGCGTCGCGCTCGACGTGCCGCTCGCGACGCTTTTCGACTACGCGCAGGCGCCCGAGGGGGGCGCGAGCGCGGGTGACCGCGTGGTCGTGCCGTTCGGCACGCGATCGCGGGTCGGCATCGTGCTTGAGGAAGGCGAAGGCAGCACCGTTCCTGCCGAGAAGCTCAAGCCCGTGCTCCGGCGCCTCGAGGACGCGCCGCGACTGTCCGCCGCCTGGCTCGAGTTCATGCGGTTCCTGTCGGGTTACTACCAGCGGCCGCTCGGCGAGACCGTGATGAGCGCGATGCCGCCGCGGCTGCGCTCGCTGAAGCCGCTGCCGAAGAGCGTCCTCGGTTCAGGGCCGGCCGCGGCTTGGTCGCCGCGCCACGCGCCGGGCCCGGCGCTCTCCCCGGCGCAGCAGCATGCCCTCGCGCGAATCGCGGACGCCCTTGGCGGCTACCGCGCCTTCCTCCTGCACGGGATCACAGGGAGCGGCAAGACAGAGATCTACCTGCATGCCATCGCGAGCGTGCTTGCGCGCGGCGGCCAGGCGCTGGTCATGGTGCCGGAGATCAGCCTTACGCCGCAGATCGAAGCCCGCTTTCGGCAGGCCTTTCCAGAGGCGCATGTGGTCGTGCAGCACAGCGCGCTGTCCGATGTACCGCGCACTGCCGCATGGCTGGCGGCCGCACGCGGCGAGGCCGGCATCGTCCTCGGCACGCGGCTCGCGGTCCTCACGCCGCTGCCGCGCCTCGCCCTGGTGGTGGTCGACGAGGAGCACGACACCTCCTTCAAGCAGCAGGAGGGCCTGCGGTACTCCGGGCGGGACGCCGCGGTCGTACGGGCGAAGCTCGCCGGGTGTCCCGTCGTGCTCGGCACCGCGACGCCGGCGCTCGAGACCTGGCAGAACGCGCTCGAAGGGCGTTACGAGCGGCTCGAGCTTCCCGAGCGGGCAGTGCCCGGCGCCCGATTGCCCGCCGTGCGCTGCGTGGACCTGCGCCGAGAGAGCGCCGAGCACGGCTTCGCGCCCACGCTGCTCGCGGCGCTCGAGGCGCGCCTGTCGCGCGGCGAGCAGAGCCTCGTGTTCATCAACCGGCGCGGCTACGCCCCGGTGCTCGCCTGCCACGCCTGCGGCTGGACCGCGGGTTGCGAGCGCTGCACGGCGCGCATGGTGCTGCATCGCGCCGACCGGCGACTGCGCTGCCACTACTGCGGCGACGAAGCCGGCATCCCCCGGGCCTGCCCGACCTGCGGCAACCTCGACCTCAAGGCCATGGGCCGGGGCACGCAGCGCGTCGAGGAAACGCTCGCCGCGCGCTTCCCGGGCGCGCGCATCGTGCGCGTCGACCGCGACACCGCGCGCCGGCGCGCCACGCTCGCGCAGACCCTGGCCGGCGTCGCGCGCGGCGATGCTGACATCCTGGTCGGCACCCAGCTGCTCGCGAAGGGCCACGACTTTCCCCTGCTCACCCTGGTCGGCGTGCTGGACGCCGACGGCGCGCTCTTTTCCACCGACTATCGCGCGGTCGAGCGCCTGTTCGCGACGCTCGCGCAAGTCGCGGGGCGCGCCGGACGCGCGGACCGCCCCGGCGAGGTGCTGGTGCAGACGCGGTACCCGGAGCACGCCCTGTTCGGAGCGCTGACGACGCACGACTATCCCGCCTTCGCGGCCGCGCAGCTCGCCGAGCGCGAAAGCGCCGGCTTTCCGCCCTTCATGCACGAGGCGGCGCTGCGCGCGGAGAGCGCAAAGCTCGAGCGATCGATGGCCTTTCTCGAATCGGCGCGGCATCTCGTGCCCGTGCCCGGGGAAGTGCGCGTGTACGACCCGGTGCCGCACGTCATCACGCGGCGCGCGGACCTCGAGCGCGCCCAGCTGCTCGTGCAGTCGCCTTCGCGGCCGGCGCTGCAGGCTTTCCTGCGCGCCTGGAGCGAGCGCCTGTTCGCGGAAGCGCCGCGCCAGGTGCGCTGGCACCTCGACGTGGACCCGATCGAATTCGACTGAGGGCGGGCGCGGTCCCCCCGTATAATTCGCCCCCTTCGACCGCATGACGACCGACACGAAATCTGCGCTGGAACAGATCCTTACGGAAGGCGTGCGGCAGCGCTATCCCGAGGCGCAGGGCTTCAGCGTGGTCCTGGAGAAGCCGCGACGGCCGGAGCACGGGGACTACTCGACCACGGCGGCGCTGCAGCTCGCGAAGCTCGTAGGGCGCCCGTCGAGGATCCTCGCGGACGAGATCCGGCAGGCCACCCTCCAGGCCGTCGCCCGCACCGGGCTGGGCGAATTGCTCGAGCCGGTGGGCCCGGGCTTCCTGAACATCCGGCTGAGCAAAGGCGCCCAGCAGGGCGTGATCGCGCAGGTGCTCGAGCAGGGGGCGCGATTCGGGCGCGCGCCCGCCGCGCACGCGGACAAGGTGATGGTCGAGTTCGTCTCGGCGAACCCGACCGGGCCGCTGCACGTCGGCCACGGCCGGCAGGCGGCGCTCGGCGACGCGATCGCCGCCCTGCTCGAATCGCAGGGGCAGACGGTGACGCGCGAGTTCTACTACAACGACAGCGGCGCCCAGATCCACAACCTGGCGCTCTCGGTGCAGGCCCGCGCCCGGGGCCGCACGCCCGAGGAGGCCGGCTGGCCGGCCGACGGCTACCGCGGCGAGTACATCGAAGAGATCGCCCGCGCCTACACCGCGGGGGGCGGCGACGCGGGCGACCTGGAAGCCATCCGCAAATTCGCCGTGGCGGCGCTGCGTCGCGAACAGGACGCGGATCTGCAGGCCTTCGGCGTCAAGTTCGACGTCTACTACCTCGAATCGAGCCTGTACACGGACGGGAAAGTCGAAGCGGCCGTGCGCGGCCTGCAGGCGAGCGGCAAGACGTTCGAGCAGGACGGGGCCCTCTGGCTGCGCACCACCGACTTCGGCGACGACAAGGACCGGGTGGTGCGCAAGTCCGACGGCAGCTACACCTACTTCGTGCCCGACGTGGCCTACCACGTGACCAAGTGGGAACGCGGCTTCCGCAAAGTGATCAATGTCCAGGGAACGGATCACCACAGCACCGTGACTCGCGTACGCGCCGGCCTGCAGGCCCTCCACCTCGGCATTCCGTCGGGCTATCCCGACTACGTGCTGCACAACCTCGTCAAGGTCGTGCGCGGCGGGGAGGAAGTGAAGATCTCCAAGCGCGCCGGCAGCTACGTCACGCTCCGCGACTTGATCGACTGGGTAGGACGCGACGCGGTGCGCTTCTTCCTCGTGTCGCGGCGCGCCGAGTCCGAGTTCGTCTTCGACGTGGACCTCGCCCGCTCGCAGTCGGAGGAAAACCCGGTCTACTACGTGCAGTACGCGCATGCGCGCGTCTGCAGCGTGTTCTCCCAGTGGGGCGGCGCGGCGGCCGGGCTGCGCGGCGCGCCGCTCGCTGCGCTGACCGGCCCCCGGGAGCTGGCGCTCGCCGGCCGGCTCGCGGAGTACCCCGGGGTGCTGCGCAGCGCGGCGGCGGAGCTCGCGCCGCACGCGGTCGCCTTCTACCTGCGCGACCTCGCTGGGGAATTCCACAGCTACTATAATGCCGAGCGCGTTCTGGTCGAGGACGAGGCGACGCGCACGGCGCGTCTTGCCCTGTGCGCCGCGGTCCGCCAGGTGCTCGCCAACGGGCTCGCGCTGATCGGCGTGAGCGCCCCGGAAAGGATGTGATGGCGGCAATCACACATGCGACCGCCCGCAAGGGCACCGGCGGCGGATTCCTCGCCGGGATGTTCATCGGCCTGCTGATCGGGCTGGCGATCGCGCTGGGCATCGCCATGTTCCTCAACAAGACGCCGATCCCGTTCGCGAGCCGCGCCAAGACGGGAGACGACGAGCGCCCGCCCGCCAAGCCTTCGGCGATGACCGGGCTTCCGACGGGCGGCAGCCCGGCCAAGCCGCCGGCAGAGGCCGCCAAGGCGCCCAAGCCGCGCTTCGATTTCTACAAGATCCTGGTCGGCGGCGAAGAGCCCCTGAGCGACCGCGAGCTGCGCGAGAAGCTGAGCGCGACAAAGACTGCGCGGGCCGAGCCCTCCACCGCTGCGAAAGACGTCTACTTCATCCAGGCCGGCGCCTTCCAGAACCCCGCCGACGCCGACAACCAGAAGGCGCGCCTCGCCATCCTGGGCTTCGAGTCCAACGTCGAGCCCGCCAGCCTTCCCGACAAGGGCACGTTCTACCGCGTGCGCCTCGGGCCCTATGCCAACGTCGAGGACCTGAACCGCGTCCGCCAGGCGCTGGCGCAGAACGGAATCGACGCGAGCCTGGTCAAACTCAAAGACTCCGCCACCCGAAAGAATTGAGATGAATGTCACGCGCCGCACCCTGCTCGCCGCTCTCGCACTCGCGCCCCTGCCGGCGTTCGCCCAGGGCCGCTCGCCCGAGGCCGGCGTCGACTACTCCGAGCTGCGGCCGCCGCAGCCGGTCGAGACCCCGGGCAAGGTCGAGGTCACGGAATTCTTCTGGTATGGCTGCCCGCACTGCTACAACCTGGAGCCGCTCCTCGAGAAGTGGGTCAGCGGACTGCCCAAGGACGTCGCCTTCCGCCGCGTGCCGGCAGTGTTCAACGACACCTGGGCGCGCGATGCGGCGATCTTCTATGCGTTCGAGGCGCTGGGCGTGCTCGATCGCGTGCACGGGCCGTTCTTCGACGCCATCCACAAGGACCGGCTCAACCCGGGCGAAGTGTCGGCGCGGGACGCCTGGCTGAAGAAGCAGGGCGTCGATCCCAAGCGCTTCGAGGACGCGTTCCGCTCGTTCGGGGTACAGACCAAGGTGCGCCAGGCGCGCCAGCTCTCCATCGCCTACCGCATCGACGGCACGCCGGCGATGGCGGTCCAGGGGCGCTACACGATCGGCGCGGAGCAGGCGCGCACGCACGCCAACATGCTCGCCATCGCGAACTACCTGATCGGCGTCGTGCGCAAGGGCGGCTAGCCCGACGCGCGCCCGATTGCGCCCGCTCCTCGCCGCACTCGCCGTACTGATCGCGTTGGGGGCGAGCGCCGGGGCGCTGGCGCAGCCGCAGGAGGGTCGCGAGTACCGGCGGCTCGATCCCGCCGTCCCGGCCGCTCCCGCGGCGATCGAGGTCGTCGAATTCTTCTACTACGGCTGCCCGGTGTGCTACGAGGCGCAGCCGCTCATCGACCGCTGGCGCCAGAGCGCCGGGCCCGAGGTGCGCTGGCGCCGGGTGCCGGCGGTGAACGGCGAAGGCTGGGAGAGCTTCGCGCGCGACTATTACGCGCTCGAATCGCTCGGCCAGCTCGAGCGGCTGCACTGGCCGCTCTATGACAGCCATCACTTCGACGGGCGGCAACTCGACGTGGAAGCGAACCTCGTCGCCTGGGCCGCGGCCAACGGCGTCGACGCGTCGCGGCTTCGCGCCGCGCTGGACTCCCTCGAAGTCCGGCAGAAGGTGGAGTACGCGAAGCGCGAGGCCGGCCGCTACGGCGTGCGCGGCGTGCCCACGATCGTCGTCGACGGCCGCTTCGCGACGTCCGCGCGGATGGCCGGCGGCGTGGCCGAGATGATGCAGGTCGTGCAGTTCCTGGTCGAGCGCGTGCGCCGGGAGCGCGCGGCGCGCTAGGGCCGGCGCGCGATGCGCATCGTCTCGCTGGTGCCGTCGCTGACCGAGCTGGTCTGCGCGCTCGGCCTCGCAGACCGGCTGGTCGGGCGAACCGGCTTCTGCGTGCATCCGCGCGATCTCGTGCGGCACGTGCCGAAGGTCGGCGGCACCAAGACCGTCAGGCTCGATGCGGTGCGCGCGCTCGCGCCCACGCACGTCATCCTCAACGTGGACGAGAACCGCAAGGAGACGGCCGACGCGCTGGCCGAGTTCGTGCCGCACCTCGTCGTCACGCACCCGCTCGGGCCGCTCGACAACCTGGCGCTGTACCGCCAGTTCGGCGAGGCGTTCGATCGCCCGCGCGAGGCGGAAGCGCTGTGCGCGCGGTTCGAGGCAGCCTACGACGCGGCGCGCGCCGATCCGCCCGCGCCGCGCGACGTGCTGTACCTGATCTGGAAGGACCCGTGGATGACGGTGTCGCGCGACACCTACATCTCGCGCACCCTGGCCGTGTTCGGCATGCGCACGGTGCCGGCGCAATCGAGCGAGCGCTACCCGAAGCTGGCCGATCTGCGCGC
>DASUFW010000409.1:0-3932 GCA_036274335.1 Burkholderiales bacterium
GCGCACGTCGTGCAGTCCGCCCTCAGCCAGGGCTTCGGGCCGCTCGGCGAGGGCCGCACGCCGCCCGCCGTGCACTTCGCGCAGGTGAACGAGATGGACGGGTTCTTCCTCACGGCGAGGAAGCCGGACCCTGCCTTTGCCTGGAAGAAGCTCGAAGGCGCCGACGTGGTGACCTTCAAGGGCGGCCAGCCGCACGCCATGTTCAAGTACGCCTGCCACCGGGCAGGCATCGACTACTCGAAGCTCCGGCTGATCACGCCCGGCGGGCCGGCGGACATCGACAAGGCCTTTCGCGAGGGGCAGGGCCAGTACGTGCACCAGCAGGGCCCGTTCCCCCAGCAGCTGCAGGCGGACGGCGTCGGCCACGTCGTGGCGCAGGTCGGCCCGCTCATCGGGCCGTGCGGATTCTCCAGCCTGGCCGCGACCCGGGAGTGGCTGCAGACCGACATGGCGCGCGCGTTCACGCGCGCCTACCGCAAGACCCGCCGCTACATGAACGACACCCCGGCCGCGGCGATCGCGAAGGCGGAGAAGCCCTACTTCCCGAAGATCGGCGAGGCGGTGCTCGCCGACTGCATCGCCGCCTACCAGAAGCTCGGCTGCTGGACGCCGCACGTGGAGATCACGCGCGCCGCCTACGAGAAGACGCTCGACATCTTCGAGTTCAACGGCCAGCTGAAGGAGCGCTACGCCTACGAGCAGGTCTGCGCGGAGCCGCCGGCATGAAATGGCTCCTGCGATCTCTGGCCGGCATCGCCGCCTGCGGCGCCCTCGCGACCGGCTGGGCCCAGGAGGGCACCTACGCGGGGGTGAGCTACGCGTCCGTCCATTACACGCAGGACGGCTTCCCGTCGGCCGACCCTTCCGCGGCCGCGTTCAAGCTCGGGCGGCGCCTGAATCCATTCCTCGCCATCGAGGCGCGCGCCGGGTTCGGCGTGGGCGACGACACCGTGACCTACCTCGGCTCACCCGTGGACGTGTCGATCGACCACTACTTCGGCCTGTACGCCAAGGGCATCCTTCCGCTCGGGGATGCGTTCTCCGTGTACGGGGTCGCGGGCGTGGTCGGCGGACGCGTGATCGCCGACGGCTTCGGCTACCGCGCCACGCGATCCGATACCGGCCTTTCCTATGGCGCCGGAATCGACATCGCGCTCGGCCGGCGCTGGGGCCTGAATTTCGAGTGGGCGGAACTCTTCAAGGACTCGGATTTCAAGGTGCAGGGCACCTCGTTCGGCATGACCTACCGCTACTAGCGGGGGCGGGCGCCCGCGGGGCTAGTCGCAGCGGATCTCGGCGTCCCTGCGGCGGTACCACCACCACGTGCCGATCGTGCAGCTCAGATAGAAGAGGATGAACACGTACCACGCCGCCCGCGGGCTGCCGGTCAGCTGCAGCGACACGCCCACGGCCACCGGGATGAAGAACAGGCCGAGGGCCGCGATGGCGGCCGTGAAGCCGAGCGCCACCGAAGCCTCGATCTCGCCCTCGTGCTTGGCGCGCGCCATCGCCTCCTCGCCCCTGCCTCTGGCCAGCAGCGCGTGCAGCGCCATGAACACCGTCGGCACCATGCGGAACACCGAGCCGTTGCCGATTCCGGTCGTCAGGAAGAGCACGACGAACGCCGCGTAGAAGAGCGCCGCGGCGCCCGGCCCGGCCTCCGACGGCAGGCAGGCATAGACCGCCAGCGACGCGAGGAACATGACGGCGAAGTTCCAGAAGGTGACGCGCGCACCGCCCAGCCGGTCGGCGAGCCAGCCGCCGAGCGGCCGGATGAGGGCGCCGAGCAGCGGGCCGACAAACGCGTACTTGAGCAGCCCCGCCGCCGGGAACTGCGTGGCGAGCAGGGTCGGGAACGCCGCGGCGAAGCCGATGAAGGAGCCGAAGGTCCCCCCGTACAGCCAACCGAGCATCCAGGCGTGCCTGCGCCGGAAGATCACGGCCTGCTCGCGGAAGGAGGCCCGCACGCCGCGGATGTTGTGCATGCCGAACCAGGCGGCGAGCGTGGCGAGCAGGATGAACGGCACCCAGATGAAGCCCGCGTTCTGCAGCCAGACCTGGCGGATCGCGGGGTCGCTGTAGCTCTGCGGGCCGCCGCCCATCACGGCGAGCGCGCCGCCGTAGATGCTCAGCGGCACGACTGCCTGCATCACACCGACGCCCAGGTTGCCGACCCCCGCGTTCCAGCCGAGCGCCGATCCCTGCATGCGCTTCGGGAAGAAGAAGCTGATGTTGGCCATGCTCGCCGAGAAATTGCCCCCGCCCAGGCCGCAGAGCAGCGCGATCACCACGAACACGACGTAGTTCGTGCTCGGGTCCTGCACCGCGAGCGCCATCCACAGGGCGGGTAGCAGCAGCGTCGCCGTGCTGAACACCGTGAAGTTGCGCCCGCCGAAGATCGGCACGACGAAGGAATACGCAAGGCGCAGGCCCGCCCCCGAGAGCCCGGGCAGCGCCGCCAGCCAGAACAGCTCGCCGGTGGAGAAGCGGAAGCCGATCTTCGGCAGCTCGACGACCACCACGCTCCAGACCATCCAGACCGCGAAGGACAGGAACAGCGCCGGCATCGAGAAGACGAGGTTGCGCAGCGCGATGCGCCGGCCGATCGCCTGCCAGAAGGCTGCGTCGTCGGGCCGCCAGTCGACCAGCCAGCTGCCCGACACCGCCGCGCGCGCATCGAGCAGGTGCCCGCGCACCATCTCGTCGCGCAGCCGCGTGTCCTTCTCGAGGATCGCCTCGCGCTCGCTGCGCGTGGCGGCCCAGGTCCAGATCATCACGCCGCCGAGTACCGCGTACATGACCATGAAGGTGCTGCTGCGCACGTGCGTCGCGTCGGCGGCGATGCCGAAGATGATCGGCAGCGAAAAGCCGCCCAGGCCGCCGATCACGCCCACCAGCCCGCCGACCGAGCCCATGTTGTCCGGGTAATAGTCCGCGAGGCTGCGGTAGACGCTCGCCTTGCCGATGCCCTGAGCAATGCCGACGACGAAGGCCAGCACCGTGAAGAGCACCACGCCGACGCCGATCCTGATGCTGAAATCCCCCTGGATGCCATGAACGATCAGGGTCGTCGAGGGATACGACATGAAGAACAGGCAGACGATGCACACCCAGAAGACCCACCAGGTGACCGTGTCGCCCCCCCAGCGGTCGGAGACCCAGCCGCCGAGCGCCCGGATGACGCCCGAAGGCAGCGTGAAGATCATGGTGATCAGCGCCGCGGTCCTCAGGTTCAGCCCATACTCGCCGATGTAGTACTTCGGCAGCCACAGCGCCAGGGCGACGAAGCCGCCGAAGACGAAGTAGTACGCGAGGCCGAAGCGCCAGACGCGCGCCTCGGTGAGCGGCGCGAGCTGCTGCGCCAGGGTCAGGTGCATCTTCTTGCGCTTGCGCTCCTCGACCTTCGGATCGGGATAGGTGAAGAACCAGAACACGATCGCCATGATCACCATCGCGATCGAGTACACCTTCGGCACCGCCCGCCAGCCGAAGGCCACCAGGATCAGCGGCGCGGCGAGGTTGGTCACCGCGGCGCCCGCGTTCCCCGCACCGAAGATGCCCATCGCCGTGCCCTGCTTTTCCTTCGGGAACCACGCCGAGGTGTAGGCGATGCCGACGGCGAACGAACCGCCCGCGAGGCCCACGAACAGGCCGATGGCGAGGTACTGCCAGTACTGCGTGGCGAAGGCGAGGCCATAGGTCGGGATCGCGACCAGCAGCATCTGGATGAAGTACACGATGCGCCCGCCATAGCGGTCGGTGAGCACGCCGAGCGGCAGGCGCACCAGAGAGCCGGTGAGGATCGGCGTCGCCACCAGCAGGCCGAACTCGGTGTCGTTCAGCCCGAGCTCGTTCTTGATGCGGATGCCGATGATCGAAAACATGGTCCAGATCGCGAAGTTGACCGTGAAGGCCAACGTATTCATCGCGAG
>DASUFW010000410.1:0-2730 GCA_036274335.1 Burkholderiales bacterium
ACCCCCGCGTCGGTCAGCACCAGGTGCGTTTCCCAGCCGCGCGCGGCGCGCAGCTCCTCGAGCAGCCGCAGCCCGTAGGCCGTGCCGGTCGCCCCGGTGATGCCGATGATGATGCGCTTGCGGGCCATCCGGGCTAGCTTAGCCGATTACAATCCGGGTCGGAGGAACCCGCCATGTTCAAGACCACCCTCGCCGGCAGCCTGCCCAAGCCCTTCTGGCTCGCCGAGACCGACAAGCTGTGGCCCGCCTGGAAGTCCTCGGGTGAGGAGCTCGCCAAGGCGAAGCGCGACGCGACCCTGCTGTGGCTGAAGGAGCAGGAGGACGCCGGGCTCGACATCGTCACCGACGGCGAGCAGTCCCGCCAGCACTTCGTGCACGGCTTCCTGGAGTACGTGGAGGGCATCGACTTCGAGCACAAGGTGAAGATGGGGATCCGCGACAACCGCTACGAGGCCATGGTTCCGGTGGTGGTCGGGCCCCTCCGTCTGAAGGGACGCGTGCACCAGACCGAAGCCCGGCTCGCACGCGCCCACACGAAGAAGCAGCTCAAGATCACGATGCCCGGTCCGATGACCATCGTCGACACCATCGCCGACCGGCACTACGGCGACCGGGTCAAGCTCGCCATGGCGTTCGCCGAGCTCCTCAACCAGGAGGCGCGCGCGCTCGAGAAGGACGGCGTGGACGTGATCCAGTTCGACGAGCCGGCGTTCAACGTCTACATGGACGACGTGAACAAGTGGGGGATCACCGCGCTCGAGCGGGCCGCGAAGGGACTGAAGTGCACGACCTGCGTGCACATCTGCTACGGCTACGGCATCAAGGCCAACATCGACTGGAAGGAGACGCTGGGCGACGAGTGGCGCCAGTACGAGAAGATCTTCCCGGCGCTCGCGAAGAGCCGCATCAAGCAGGTGTCGCTGGAATGCATCCATTCGCACGTGCCGCCGGACCTGATGAAGCTCCTCAAGGGCAAGGACGTCCTGGTCGGCGTGATCGACGTGGCGTCCGACCGGGTGGAGACGCCGCAGGAGGTCGCGGCCACCATCCGCACCGCGCTCAAGTACGTGCCCCGCAAGCACCTGTTTCCCTGCACCAACTGCGGCATGGCGCCGATGAAGCGCGAGGTCGCGATCGCCAAGCTCAAGGCGCTGGCCGACGGCGCCGCACTCGCCCGCAAGCGCGCCCGCTGATCTTGGATCCCCTCCCGCTCCCGGCGGGCATCCGCTCGCGCTACGTCGAGGGCATCAACGGCCTGCGGATGCACGTGCTGGAGGCCGGCGATCCGAAGGCGCCGGGGCTGCTCCTGCTGCACGGATTTCCCGAGCTCGCCTTCAGCTGGCGGCACGTGATGCCGGCGCTGGCGGAGTCGGGCTACCACGTCATCGCCCCCGACCAGCGCGGCTTCGGGCGAACCACCGGGTGGGACCCGGGCTACGACGGCGACCTCGCGCCCTTCCTCGGCCCCCACCTCGCGCGGGACGCCATCGCGCTGGTGCACGCACTCGGTCACGAGACGGTCGACCTCGCGGGCCACGACTTCGGCTCGCTGCTCGGCGGGTTGTGCGCCCTGCTGCACCCGGAGGTCTTCCGCTCGGTGGCGCTGATGAGCGCACCTTTTGGCGGACCACATGGCGCGACCTCGCTCGACAAGGTCCTCGCCGACCTGGCCGCCCTGCCGCGGCCGCGCAAGCACTACCAGGCCTACTACTGCACCCGGGACGCGAACCGCGACATGATGGAATGCGCGCAGGGCCTGCACGCCTTCCTGCGCGCCTATTTCCACGTGAAGAGCGCCGACTGGAAGCAGAACCGGCCCCACCCGCTCGCCGCCTGGAGCGCCGCGGAGCTCGCGAAGATGCCCACGTACTACATCATGGATCTGCACGAGGACATGGCGCAGACGGTGGCGCACGAGATGCCTTCCCCGGGCGAGATTGCCGCCTGCCGTTGGATGACCGAGAAGGAGATGGCCGTGTACGCGGCCGAGTTCGGTCGCACCGGCTTCCAGGGCGGCCTGCAGTGGTACCGGGCCCAGTGGTCGCCCGAGTTCGCAAGGCTGATGCAGGCGCTCGCGGGCCGCACGATCGACGTGCCGGCCTGCTTCATCTCGGGAAAGAGCGACTGGGGCAACTACCAGAGCCCCGGCAACCTGGATCGAATGGCGACCCGTGCCTGCACGCAGTACCGGGGCACCCACCTCCTCGAGGGCGCGGGCCACTGGGTGCAGCAGGAGCAGCCCGAGGCGGTCGTGCGCCTGCTGCGCGAGTTCCTCGCCTCCGCGCGCTAGTCGGCGTAGCCCGGGTTTTCCCGGTCCAGTACGCGCATCATCGCCTCGAAATACAGGCGCTCGCGCTCGCTCCGCGAGTGCCGGTCGTCCACGGGCGGGGACTGCACCGCGGCGACGATCTCCGGCGAGAGCACCTCGAGCGGCTTGCCGGTGCCCATCGCGAGCACCTGCGCGCGGCAGACGCGCTCGAGCTTGTACAGGCGCCGATAGGCCTGCGCCACGGATTCGCCCACCACCAGCACGCCGTGGTTCTTCATGAACAGGACGTGCTTGTCGCCGATGATGCGCGCGAGGCGCTCGCCTTCCTCGAGGAAGTCGGCGGTGCCCGTATAGGTGTCGTCGTAGGCGACGTGCCCGTCGAAGAAGGCCGCCGTCTGGCTGGCCGGCAGCAGGCGGTTGTCCTTCAGCATGTTGAGCGCCACCGCCCAGGTCTGGTGGGT
>DASUFW010000411.1:0-3118 GCA_036274335.1 Burkholderiales bacterium
CGATACGAACGTGGAGATTCTTGGCGCTTCGGGCTTCAACGCCGAGTTCGCCTCGATGCTCAGTGCGGCATGCGCGAACGCGACGGGCAACTGCTGAAGAAGGTTCTTCAGCCTGCCGGGCTCGTGGCGCTGCGGGAGGCCGGCCTGATGTGGGCAAACATGCTGCGGGCGTTCCAGGTTGGGAAAGCTTTGACCAGCGACGGGGAACCATCGAGCCGGATGCGACCCTCGTGCGTGGCTTGGGCCCAGCTGAGCTGGCCAGCGTGCCATTTGACGAAGGCTTCGGCTTCCGCCGTGATGTAGAGGTCCTCGTCGAGCTCGGGGTACGTCTTGCAGATCTCGGTGTCTCCGAGCTCGATGATCAGCCAATAGCGCTCGCGGCGTGCACGGCCGGTGAAGTCGAAGCGGATGACGACGCGTCGATCCGGGAGCCGGTCTCGACGCAGCGCGTTGCTCATCGACCAAAGGGCCACGAAGGGGTCGAGGTTCTCAGGAGCGATCTCGAGCCAACGCGCACCCCACTCGCCGAGTGACTGGCAGACCGCGAAGAGATCGTGCCCCGCAGAAGTGAGCTCGTAGTGCTGCCCGCGCCCGTCGGGCTTCGGCGCCGACTGGACGACACCGAGACGTTCGAGCTGCTTGAGGCGCTGTGAAAGCAGGGTGCGCGAGAGTCCCGGCGCACCCTTCAGGATCTCACTGAAGTTTCCGCAGCCCAGGTGCAGGTTGCGGATGATCAGCGGTGTCCAGCGCTCGGCGAAGATCTCGGCGCCACGGGCGATGGGGCAGTACTGGCCGTACGTCCTCACGACGCCAGTGTTGCGCACCCGCCCTCGCTTGTGAAGTCCAGATTCTTGACTATGCAGCCGCGCTGGGCGGTGGTCCGATGTCGACGTCGAGACAGGAGGACCCGATGACGACACCGACGACTGAAGCGGTCGGCCGCGCGAGCAAGGCGCCAGGCGTGGCGCAGATCGACGGATTTCGAGGCCGGCTGATCGGCGCCGGCAGCCACGACTACGACGCCGCCCGTGCAGTCTGGAACGGCGCCATCGACCGGCGCCCGCGCCTGATCGCTCGATGCCTCGGCGCCGCCGACGTGGTCGCGGCCGTGCGCTTCGCCCGCGAGCGCGGTCTGGAGATCGCCGTGCGGGGCGGAGGCCACAACGTGGCGGGCACCGCCGTCTGCGACGACGGCATCGTCATCGACCTCTCGGCGATGCGGGCCGTGCGGGTCGATCCCGCCGAACGCAGGGCCTGGGTGCAGGGCGGTGCGCTGTGGGGAGACGTCGACCACGAGACGCAGGCGCACGGTCTGGCCACCACCGGCGGAATCGTGAGCCACACCGGCGTCGCCGGGCTCACCCTCGGCGGCGGTATCGGCTGGCTGATGCGCAAGCACGGCCTCACGGTCGACAACCTTCTCGCCGCCGACGTCGTGACGGCCGAGGGCAAGCTGCTGCGGGCGTCCGAGGCCGAGCACCCCGACCTGTTCTGGGCGCTGCGAGGCGGCGGCGGCAATTTCGGCGCGGTCACCTCGTTCGAGTTCCGCCTGCACGGCGTGGGGCCCACCGTCCTGGCCGGGCCCATCCTCTGGGACGCGACCGACGCGCGGGAGGTGCTGCGCTTCTACCGCGACTTCGTCCGCGACGCGCCCGACGAGCTCGGCACGGTCGTCAGGTTCGGCGCCGTGCCGCCGCTCCCCGGCATCCCCGGGGATCTGCACTGGCGACCGGGGGTGATGGTGGGCACCTGCTACGCCGGGCCGATCGCGGACGGCGAGCGGGCGCTGCGCCGGCTGCGCGCATGCCGGACTCCCCTCCTCGACCTGGTCAGGCCCGCGCCCTACGTGGGATTCCAGAGCGCGATCGACTCGACCGTCGTCCATGGCTGGAACTACTACTGGAAGTCCACCCACCTCCCGGAGTTGCGCGACGATCTCATCGACGTGATCGTCAGGCACGCGTTCGCCTGCTCGTCGCCGCGGTCGTACGTGGCGATGTTCCATCTGCAGGGGGCGGTGGGCCGAGTGGCCGCGGGCGGGACGGCGTTCGGCAACCGGCAGGCGTCGCACGCGATCACCCTCGATAGCGTGTGGCGGCCCGGCGAGGACTTCGGCGACCGGGACACCGCCTGGACGAAGGCGTTCTTCGCCGCCCTCGGCCGCTTCCGCGCAGGCGTGTACGTCAACTTCCTCGGCGGCGACGAGGACCCCGACCGGGTGCGCGAGGCGTACGGCGACTCCGTCTACGACCGGCTGGCAGACGTGAAGAGCAAGTACGACCCCGACAACGTCTTCCACCACAACCAGAACATCCGCCCGGCTTGAGTGATGGTGCGTCGGCGGAGCGCGGATCTCCGCGCTCACCATCAGGCCGTCTCGTGGCCCATGATCGGATCGACGAGGCCGTGATCAGGCTGACCGATGTTCCTGCGTAACGCCGCCGCAGCTAGGCCTGCCAGACGGCGTACCCGCGCGCCCGCAATCGCAGCGCCAGCGTCACCTCGGTCAGCCGCGCCAGCTCGTAAGTCATCGGGTTGAGCCGCCGGTAGAGCGCGGGCAGCAGGCGCACGCCGTACTTCTCGACGAACGCATTGCTCTTGTGCCCGCGGCGGTGGCTGGCGAGGCGCTCGCCGATCGGCAGGCCGGTCATGCCCACGTAGACGCAGGGCCGCGTGATGTCGTGCTCGGGGTTGGCCTCGCGAAAGCGCTTGTGGTTCCAGACGCGCGCGTCGAGCTCGACCACGTACACCGAGTAGCGGGCGCGCGGCTTGCGCTTAGCGGCCGTGGGTCTTCTCGTACCGCGTCTGGCAGCCGATGCAGCGCAGCGCGGCGGGCTGGACGCGCAGCCGCTCGACCGGGATGTCCGCGCCGCAGTCGGTGCAGATCCCGTAGGTGCCGTCGGCGATGCGCTCGCGCGCAGCGCCCAGCGCGCGCAGCTCGGCGAGGTCGCGCGTCACCTCGGCGTTGTCCACGTCCGCCACCAGGTCGGCGAGCGCTTCGTCGGCCGTGTCGTGCACGGCGCCCGCCACCTCCGCGTAGGGCTCGTTGCGGGCGCGCGCCACCTCGCGGCGGATCTCCTCGGCGAGCGCCGCGCGGCGCTCCTCGATCGTGCGCGCG
>DASUFW010000412.1:0-4700 GCA_036274335.1 Burkholderiales bacterium
CAGATCGGCTGGGAGCTGGTGCTCGACCGGCGCGCCTTCGGCGCCGATCTCGCGGCGGCTGCCGCGCGGCTGTGCACGGCCGCCGCCGCCGGCCTCGCGCGCCTGGGGGTGCCCGCCGAGTTCCGTCCGCGCAACGACATCGAAGTGGACGGCCGCAAGATCAGCGGCACCGGCGGCGTGGTGGACGGACAGACGCTCTTCTTCCAGGGGACGCTGCTCATCGACTTCGACCCGGCGCGCATGATCGAGGCGCTGCGCATCCCCGTGGAGAAGCTCGCGCGCCGCGACCTGGAAGACGCGCGCCGGCGCGTCGTGTCGCTGCGCGAGCTGCTCGGGCGCGTGCCGCCGCTCGAGGAGATCTTCGCCGCGCTGCTGGCGGGCTTTCGCGAGCACCTCGGCCTCGAGCCCGCCTGGGGCGCAGCGAGCGATGACGAGGAGCGTCTCGCCGAGCGCCTGCACGCCGAGGAATACGGCACCGACGCGTTCGTGCACGGGATCGACGCGCCCGCCGCCAGCGCGCCGGAGGTGTCGGCGACGCTCGTGCGCCGGGCGGGCACGCTGCGCGCCGACATCCGCCTCGAGGGCCCGGGCCGCGACCACATCCGCGAGGCGCTCATCACCGGCGACTTCTTCGCGA
Source organism: Burkholderiales bacterium (assembly GCA_036274335.1). Classification (GTDB taxonomy): domain Bacteria; phylum Pseudomonadota; class Gammaproteobacteria; order Burkholderiales; family SG8-39; genus JAABQT01. Next base: position 638 of record DASUFW010000412.1, read on the forward strand.
GCCCGGCCCGCACCGTGCCCGACCTGGAAGCGCGGCTGCGCGGCCTGCCGGCGCGCGAGGCGGGCGCCGCGGTGCAGGCGTTCTTCGCCGAGCGCCGCTGCGACCTGCTCGGCCTCGCGCCGGCGGACTTCCGCGAGGTGGTGGAGGCCGCGCTCGGCCAGCTGCGGCTGCGCGCGGCCGGGCGCGAGCTGCGCGGGCACTGGCGCGGCGCGCCGCCCGGCCGCGCGCCGACGCTCGTGTTCCTGCACGACGCGCTGGGCAGCGTGCGCCTGTGGCGCGATTTCCCCGACCAGCTCGTGAAGGCGACCGGCTGCGGCGCGCTGATCTACGACCGCTGGGGCTCGGGCGACTCCGAGCCGCTCTCGCCGCCGTACGCGCACGACTACCTGCTGCACGAGGCGCTCGAGGCGCTTCCCGAGGTGCTCGCGCAAACCGGCGTGCGCGAGGCGATCCTGGTCGGCCAGTCCGACGGCGCCTCGATCGCACTTGCCTACGCCGGCGCGCACCCCGAGCGCGTGCGCGCGGTGATCGCGATGTCGCCGCATCTGTTCGTCGAGGCGCGCACGCTCGCGCAGATCGGCGAGCAGATCCGCGACTTCGAGCAGGGAGACCTCAAGGCACGCCTGCGCCGCCACCATGGCGATTCGACCGAGCGCCTGTTCGGTCGGCTGGTGGAGGTATGGACCGCCAAGGCGCCCGGCGCCGGCTGGGGCCTCGAGCCCTACGTCGCGCGCGTGCGCTGCCCGGTGCTCGCCCTGCAGGGCGAGGACGACGAGTTCTTCACGGCCGCGCAGCTCGAAGCGCTCGAGCGCGTGCTGCCGGCGCGTCCCGAGACGCTGCGCATCCCCGGCAGCGCGCACTACCCCCTGCACCAGGCGCGCAACGAGGTTCTCGCGGCCTCGCTCCGGCTGATCCGGGGGCTGCGGGACGCGGAGCGGGCGAGCGCATGAAGCTCGCCGCCGTGCTCGAGCAGGCGCTGGCCGGCGAGGAGAGCCTGTTCCGCGCGCAGCTGCTGCGCGAGGATCTCGCCCGCCTCGCGAAGCTCGAGGCGCTCGCTGCGACCGCGGCCGATGCGGAGGCGTTCGTCAAAGCCGGGATGCGCGTCGGCTGGACGCCCGGCGACGCGCGCACGGGCGAGCTGCGCGAAGCGCTCGGGCCATTCCTGCGCGCGCTGTACGCAGGCGACGACGCGGCGACGCTCGACGCCTGGGAGGCGCTGCACCGCGTCCGGATGGAGCGGCTGCTGGGGTGCCTCACGACGCCGGTTCCCCGGCCGGAGGACTAGGCGCGCGCCCTGCGCGCCTTGCCGACGTTGCGGCAGTACACCTCGTAGAGCGCGGCGAGCAGCGCCGGCGCCTCGGCGCCGTCGAGGTCGTAGAAGATCGACTGGCCCGCGCGGCGGGCGCGCACGAGACCGCGCTCGCGCAGCACCGCGAGGTGCTGGGAAAGCGCCGACTGGCTCGTCTTCACGACTTTCTCCAGCTCGCCCACCGACTTCTCGCCCTCGGCGAGCTGGCACAGGACCATCAGCCGCACCGGGTTGGACATCGCCTTCAGGAGCCCCGCGGCGCGCAGTGCGCGCGACTGGAGCTCGCCCATGTTCATGTCGGCGGTCGCGGCGCGGCTCATGCGCAGCCCTTGAAGTTGTCCGCGGCCATCTTCGCCTCGTACTTCGCCGCCACCTGCGAGCCCGGGGTGAGGTTCGCCTTGGCCGCCGCCCAGTCGGCGGGCTTCAGGATCACCAGCCAGCCCCTGCCGTAGGGATCCTCGTTGGCGAGCGCGGGCTTGCCCGCCAGCTCTTCATTCACTTGCACGACCGCGGCCTCGAACGCCGCCTTGGCCGGTCCCACCCACTTGCCGGACTCGACCGTGGCGCAGGACTTGCCCGCTTCCACCGAGCGGCCCGCCTTCTTCGGCGTGAACGCCACCAGCTGCCCCGCCATGGCGGTCGCCACCGACGTCATGCCGAGCTTCACGTTGCCGTCGCCGGTCTCCTGGTACCAGATGTGGTTCTCGACGTCGTAGAGCAGCTCGTCGGGGAGATTGCAGCCTCTTACGTTAGCCATCGGTCCGTTCCTCCAGCGCGGATTGTTGCCGGACGGGCCGCGACGCGCAACAGAAGTCCCCCAGCCCTTCCACTTCCATCTTGCCCCGCACGAAGAGCTCCAGGTGCGTCACCAGCAGGGCCATCATCCGCTCGGCCTTCGCGTCGGGCGCGGCGGCCAGCAGGTTGTAGTGGTACGCGATCTCGCGGCAGGTCTCGCGGCAGGCGTGGAAGCTCGGCACGCCGCGCGCGCCCTGGCGGTGCAGCGCGAGCAGCCGGAACGTCTCCACCGTCTCATGAGTGGGCGCCTCGCCGCGCGCGCGCAGCCACTCCTCGAGCACGGCCTCGGCCCTCGCGAGCAGCGCGTCCCTCATGCGATTTCCTTGTCGCGCAGCAGCGCGAGGCCGTCGGAGACGTTCTCGTGCACGCCGAGCTTGCGCGGCGAGACGCCGAGCGCGACGCCGAGCAGCTGCGTGAAGTACATCATGCGCACGCTGGTCTTCTCGCCCAGCACCTTCTCGGCGCGCACCTGGTGCATCTCGAGGCCCGAGTGGCAGGTCGGGCACTCGGTGGCGATCACGTCCGCGCCCGCGGCTTCGGCCGCGCGCAGGATGTTGAGCACCAGCTTCGTGGAGGTGTCGCTGTCCGAGAGCGTGTGCGCGCCGCCGCAGCACGCGGTCTTGAGCGGAAAGTCCACGTTCTCCGCGCCCGCCGCGGCGAGCAGGTCATCCATGAAGTGCGGCTGCGACGTGGACTCGCTGCCGGGCCCCTGGTCCTTCTCCGGGAAGATGTGGCGCGGGCGCGTGTACATGCAGCCGTAGTAGTTGGCGACCTTGAGGCCCTTGAGCGACCCCTTCAGGCGTTTCTTCAGTTCCTCCTCGCCCACGCCCTCCTTCAGCCAGTCGAGCGCGTGGATCGTCTCCAGCTGCCCCGCCTGGTAGGTCTCGTGGCCGGCCTTCTTCGAGATCCGGTCCACCGTCTCGCGCGAGGCGGCGTCGTGGCCGAGGTCGTGCTCGGCCTTCTTCAGGTTGTGGTAGCAGCCGTTGCACGGCGCCATCACCACCTTCGCCCGCATCTCGTTCGCGGCGATCGACATCACCCGCGAGGAGAGATAGGTCTGGATCTTCGGATCGACGTTCTTCACCTCCATCGCCCCGCAGCAGTTCCAGTCCTTCACCTCGTCGAGCTCGAGGCCGAGCGCCTTGCCCACGGCCCTGGTCGAGCTGTTGTAGGCGTGCCCCGTGCCCTCGAGGGCGCAGCCCGGGTAGTACGCGACCCGCTGGTACTTATTCAAGGGAGAGCGCCTTTCTGTGCTTGCTTTCCTGCTCGTGGACGTATTCGTCGATCGCGGCCGAGGCCTTCGCCCACTTGCGCGTGCGCGGGCGGAAGATCGCGGCGAGCCCCATCGCCAGGCCCTGCTTGAACGGCAGGCGCCGCGCGACGCGCCTGGCCATCTCCACCAGCCAGTCCTGCAGCAGGGGCTGGCCAGTCTTCGCGAAGAAGTTGCGGATGACGCGGCCCTCCTCGATCTTGCCGGTGGCCACCACCTGCGCGGTGAACTCCTCGTCGAAGAGCGTGGACTTCGACTTCGGCGTATGGCCCTTCAGCTCCAGCCAGTGCGCGGTCGCCTTCATGACGCCTTCGGGGAAGACGTCGCGCGGGCAGGCGTAGGTGCACTTGTTGCACGACACGCACTGCCAGATGATGTCCTTGTCGCGCAGCAGCTCCGACTCCATGCCCATGCGGATCAGGTAGATCCAGTAGCGCGGGTTGAAGTCCGGGTTCACCGCGTTCACGGTGCAGGAATTGGTGCACGAGCCGCACTGCCAGCAGCGGTGGATGTGCTCGCCGCCGGGCAGCGCGCCGATCTCCTCTTCCAGCGCCTCGTTGTAGTCGGTGACGACGCGCGGCGCGATGAAGGTGCTCCAGTGGCCCGAGACGTCGACGCCGTCGACGACCTTGTTCTCCTGGACCTTCAGGTTCTCCGGCCGGATGAGCGATTTCTCGTGGATCGGCATG
>DASUFW010000413.1:0-6342 GCA_036274335.1 Burkholderiales bacterium
GCGGTCGACGACATGCGGCTCGCCATCGACACGCTGTCGCCCGGGCGCGAGGGCCTGCTGGAAGCGCTCGGCAACCTGCGCTACCGGCTCGAGCCGCGCTTCCGCGCCGCCGGCATCGCGCTGCACTTCGACCGGCGCGACCTGCCGGAGCAGCTGGACGTGGCGGCCGAGCACGGCCTGCAGATCCTGCGCGTCCTGCAGGAGTCGCTCACCAATGTGCTGAAGCACGCGCGCGCGCGCGAGGTGCGCGTCTCGCTGTCCGTGACGCGTGATCCCGCCCGCTTCGTGCTCGCGGTCGCCGACGACGGCGGCGGATTCGACCTCGCGTCGACCGGCGCCGGCCGGGGCCTCTCGGGCATGCGCCGGCGCGCCGCGCAGATCGGCGCGAACCTCGACATCGCTTCCGACGCGCGCGGCACGCGCGTCTCGCTCAGCTACCCCCTCGCCTAGGCCCCGCGTCCCGCGTTCGCGGGATGCCCCGGACGGCTCGGTGCCGCTTCGCGGGATTTTCGTACCGGGGAACACTTCCTAGCATCGGTCCAGCCGCAGCGCATCGTGCGCCGGCGGCGCAACCGCACGAAAGGACCGCATCATGAAAGCGCAACCCGAAGGAAGGTGGAACCTGGTGAAGGCAGGTGTGCTCGCGGGGCTCGGCCTCGCGCTGGCGGGCCTCGCCTTCGCCATGGCGAACCCGGAGCAGTCCCCTCAGGACCTCGGCAGGGTGGCGGCCATCCAGGCAGACGATGAAGTGCCGTTCGTCGACGACCCGCGCGGCGCCGCGGCCGGTGGGTCCGCGTCGCGCGACCCGAGCCTCGCCGGCCTGCGCGTCAGCCCTGACGCGCCCGACGAGGCACCCGTCGAGACGTTTTGAGGAGCGGCGCGCCGTGAAGACCGCCCGCCTCGCGCTCGTGGCCTGCATCGCGGCGGCCTTCGCCGCCGCGGCGCTCGCCAGCGAGCATCACGTCGCCATGGCGATCGGGCTCCTGCCGATCGCGTGGCTGGCGATGGAAGCCGCGTGGCGCCTGTTCGGGGCGCCGCGCTAGGGAGCCCGCGTGCAGAACTTCGCGCTCCTGCTGGTGTGCTTCGCGCTGGGCCTCGTTCTGCGCCGCCTGGGCCGCCTGCCGGATACGACCCCGGCGGCGCTGAACGGCTTCATCGTGCACGTGTCGCTGCCCGCACTCACCCTGCAGCACCTGCGGCACCTGAGCTTCGACGCCTCGCTCGCCGGACCGCTCGCCATGGCCTGGCTGCTGTTCGCCGCGGGAGCCGCCTTCTTCCTCGCCGGCCAGCGCCTGTTCCGCTGGCCGCGCGCGACGACCGGCGCGCTCATCCTCACCGGGGCGCTCGGCAATACGTCGTTCGTGGGCATTCCGATGATCGAATGCTTCTTCGGCCGGGAGCACGTCGGCCTGGGCATCCTCATCGACCAGCTCGGCACCTACGTGGTGCTCTCCACCGTGGGGCTGCTGGTCGCCGCCCTGCTCTCGAGCGGCGAGCTCTCGGCGCGCGCCGTCGCGAAGCGCCTGTTCGGCTTCCCGCCCTTCCTCGCGGTGCTGGTCGCGCTCGCCACCGCCGGGCTGCCCCTGCCCGCCTGGGTGGACGGCATCTTCGCGCGGCTGGGAGACACCCTGGCACCGCTCGCGCTGCTCTCGGTCGGCTTCCAGCTGAGGCTCGGGGCCCTGCGCGCGCGCTGGCGGCCGCTCGCCGCCGGCCTGGGCTACAAGCTGCTGGCGGGCCCGCTCATCGTGCTCGCGGCCTTCGCCGCCTTCGGCGACCTCGGCGATCCCACGATCCGCGTCGCCGTATTCGAGGCCGCCATGGCGCCCATGATCGGCGGCGCGATCGTCGCCGCGCAGCACCGGCTCGATCCGGACCTCACCACGCTCATGGTCGGCATCGGCATTCCCGCCTCTTTCCTGACCGTGCCGCTGTGGTGGATGGCGCTCGGCGCGCTCTAGCGGGGCGCGATCAGGCCCCTGCCAGCCGCACCGGAATCCGCCGCGGTCCGAAGGGCTTGCCGAACTTCTGGAACCGGCCGGCGAGCGGCGCGCCGCACGACAGGCAGGCGCCGGCCTCGGTGAGCCGGTACAGGTTGATTCGATACCAGTCGCGCACGATGACCGCCTCGCCGCAGCCCGGGCAATAGGTGCTGCCGCCGCCCGTATCGTGCACGTTTCCCGTGTACACATACCGCAGCCCGGCACGCAGCGCGATGTCCCGCGCGCGCGTGAGCGTCGCCGGGGGCGTGGCGGGGATGTCCGTCATCTTCCAGTCGGGATGGAACGCGGTGAAATGCAGCGGCACGTCGGGACCGAGGTGCTCGAAGATCCAGCGCGACTCGGCCTCGAGCTCGGCGTCCGAGTCGTTCTTTCCCGGGATGAGCAGCGTGGTGATCTCGGTCCACACGTCGGTCTCCTTCACCAGGTAGACGAGCGTATCGAGCACCGGCTGCAGGTGCGCCCCGCAGAGCTTGAAGTAGAAGTCGTCGGTGAAGGCCTTGAGGTCGACGTTCGCCGCGTCCATCGCCGCATAGAACTCGCGGCGCGGCGCCTCGTGGATATAGCCCGCGGTGACCGCCACGTTCTGCACGCCCGCTTCGCGGCACGCCGCCGTGATGTCGATCGCGTACTCGGCGAAGATCACCGGATCGTTGTAGGTGTAGGCCACCGACTTGCAGCCGAGCTGCACGGCCGCGCGCGCGATCGTCTCGGGCGAAGCCGCGTCCTGCAGCCGGTCGAGCTCGCGGCTCTTGGAGATGTCCCAGTTCTGGCAGAACTTGCAGGCGAGGTTGCAGCCCGCGGTGCCGAACGAGAGCACCGAGGTGCCCGGGTAGAAGTGGTTGAGCGGCTTCTTCTCGATCGGGTCGACGCAGAAGCCCGAGGAGCGGCCATAGGTGGTGAGCACCATGCGGCCGCCTTCCCTCTTTCGCACGAAGCACAGGCCGCGCTGCCCTTCGTGCAGCCGGCAGTCGCGCGGGCAGAGGTCGCACTGCACGCGGCCGTCCTCCAGCGCGTGCCACCAGCGTCCGGGATAGGCGCCCTCTACTGCAGCGGGGGTTGGGTCCATTTGATCACGCGGTAGCGCCACAGCTTGCAGCGCGCGAGGCGCGTGTCGGCCGGCAGCCCGGCCTTCTCGAGCAGCGTCGCGAGGAACGCGCGCTTGTCCGGGATCGACTCCCATACCTGCGGCAGGAACGTGGCGCGCTTGCCCTCGTACTCGAGGATCACGCCGTCCTCGCCCGGGCGCAGCTGCGCCAGCATCTCGGCCTCGTCCGCGAAGCGCAGCGGCTTGGCACGCGACAGCACCGACACCTCCAGCTCGCAGCCCGGCCAGGCCTCGGCGGTCAGCGGCGGGAAGCGCGGGTCGCGCTGCGCGGCGGCGACCGCGTTGTGCGCCACGTCCTCGCCGAGTCCGCGCTGGGCGGACAGGCTGCCGATGCAGCCGCACAGCTTTCCCTCGCGGTGCAGCGAGACGAACGTGGCGCCCGGGCGCGCGAGCCACGGTGCGGCGTCGGTGCGCGGACGCTCGCCAGACACGCCGAGCGCATTCGCGATCGCGCCGCGCGCGATGCCGAGCAGCGTCTCGCCCGCCTCCTCGAGCGACACGCGCGAGCCTTCGTACAGGGCGAACGCCGAGTAGCCGACCACCCGGTCCTTGCCGCCCGCCGTGTCGCCGGAATTGCAGGCGCCGAGCAGCCGCATCGACAGGTCGCGCGCGCGCGCCGCGGCGAGGAAGCCGTTCAGCACGCTCGCGCCGCAGGCTTCCTCGTGGTTGATGTCGCCCGCGAACGAGGCGATGCGCGCGAGCGTCGAGCGGTCGATCTCGCGCGCCTCGTCGTAGCGGTGGTAGTGCGAGAGGTCGGTGGACACGACGATCAGCGTCTCGGGGCCGCCCCAGACGCGCTCGATGACCTCGCGCACCTCCTGCAGGCGCGCGTCGCCCACCGCGAGCGGCAGGATCGAGAACTCGCCCAGCATGCTCTGCAGGAACGGCAGCTGCACCTCGAGCGAGTGCTCCATCGCGTGCGCCGCTCGGCTCTCCACCACCTGCTTGAACGGGGCGAGCATGCGCACCCCCTCGGCGTCCACCGGGACGCGCCCGAGCGGCGTGTCGAAGGCCTCGGCGCCGGGCAGCGCCAGTCCGCGAACCGGGACCCGGTGGACCGGACCGAGCAGCACGACCCGGCGCACGATGCCGCGTGCTGCGCCGAGCTCGTCGTAGGCGCGCGCCGCGATCGGGCCGGAATAGATATATCCCGCGTGCGGCACGATGAGCGCCTTGGGATGGCCGAAGCGCGGCGCGAGGTTCTCCACGCCATCGATCAGATCGGCGACCTCGCGGGTCAGTTCTTTCGCTTCCCGCGGATAGAAAGTGCCCGCCACGGCGGCGGGGCGAACCGAACTCACAGCAACTCCAGCACCTGTTGCAGGGCGTGGACGACCGACTGGCGGCGCACGCTCTCGCGGTCGCCGCCGAAGCGCTTCGTCTCGCTGCGCATCTTACTCCCGTACGTCCAGGCGAAGCACACCATGCCGACGGGCTTGCCCGGCGTGCCGCCCGTCGGGCCGGCGACACCCGTGATGGCCAGCGCGACCTGGGCCGCACCGCGCTTGAGCGCACCGGCCGCCATCTCGCGTGCGGTGTCCTCGCTGACTGCGCCGTGCCGCTGCAGCGTCGCTTCGCTCACGCCGAGATCCTCGCGCTTCGCGGCATTCGAGTAAGTGACGTAGCCGCGCTCGAACCAGTCCGAGCTGCCCGGGACCGCGGTCAGCGCCATCGCCACCCAGCCGCCGGTGCAGGATTCCGCGGTAACCAGCCTCAGGGCGCGCGACTTGAGCGCGGCACCGACCTGTTGCGCGAGTTCGTTCATGGGAAGAAGAGCCTCCTCGCCAGTGCCAGCACGAGCAACGTGTAGCCCGCGGCCAGGAGGTCGTCGAGCATCACCCCCAAACCGCCCTTCATGCGCCGCTCGAGCTGGCGGATCGGCGGCGGCTTGACGACGTCGAACGCGCGGAACAGGAAGAAGGCCGCCGCCTGCCACGGCCAGTCGCGCGGCACGACGGCCAGGATGAGCAGGAAGGCCACCACCTCGTCCCAGCACATGGCGCCATGGTCGGCGATCCCGAGGTGCCACCCGGTCAGGCCGCAGGCCCACACGCCGACGACAAACAGGAACGCCAGGATGCCGAACAGCAGCGGCGGCGAGTAGGCGGGGCCGATCAGCCACCAGATCGGAAACGCGACCAGCGTGCCCACCGTGCCGGGGGCGAACGGCGACAGGCCGGCCCCGAAGCCGAGCGCGATGAAGTGCGCCGGGTGGCTGAAGGCGAACTCGGGCCCGGGCCGGTAGGTGATCATGCGGCGAAGTGATCGAAGCCGCGCGCCACCGGCAGCGGCGCGCCGTGCGCGTCGAGGATCGCCAGCCCGTCGCGAGCTTCGCGGATCTCGCCCACGCGGGTGAGCGCGGGCGCACCGTCCAGCCGCTCCAGCGCCGCGCGCCGGGCCGACGGCGCCGCGAACAGCAGCTCGTAGTCGTCGCCGCCGGACAGCACGCAGCGCCGCTCGAGCGCCGCGTCGGCGATGCGATGCTTGGGCAGTCGCGCGTACTCGACGACGGCACCGACCCCGGAACGTTCCAGGAGGTGGCCGAGGTCCTGCGCGAAGCCGTCGGAGACGTCGATCGCCGCGCTCGCCACGCCGCGCAGGCGCTCGCCCAGCGCCACCCGCGGCTCCGGCTCATGCAGTCGTTTCGCGGCGGCAGGATCCGCCGGATGCGCAAGCGCGTAGGCCGCGCCCCCGAGCTCGCCCGAGACCCAGAGGTCGTCCCCGGGGCGAGCGCCGCTGCGGCGCAGCGCCTCGCCGGCCGGCACTTCGCCGAGGATCGTGACGCATACGGCGAGCGGCCCGCGCGTCGTGTCGCCGCCGACGAGATCCACGCCGAAGCGTTCCGCCAGCGCGTAGAACCCTGCGGCGAACGCCTCGAGCCAGGCGTCGTCCGCCTGCGGCAGCGCCAGGGCGAGCGTCGCCCAGCGCGGCGACGCTCCCATGGCAGCCATGTCGGACAGGTTGACCGCCAGCGCCTTGTGGCCGAGCGCGCGCGGCTCGGCGCCGCGCGCGAAATGCCGGCCTTCGAGCAGGAGGTCGGTGGAGACCGCGAGCTCCTGGCCCGCCGCGGGCGCCAGCAGCGCCGCGTCGTCGCCGACCCCGAGCACCGCGCGGCGCGCGGGCCGGGAGAAGTGCCGGCGGATCAGCTCGAACTCGGACGGCATCGCCGTCCTCAGGCCGGCTGCTTCCTGCGGCCGACCTCGTCCGGGCGCAGCCCGGCGGCGAGCTTCTCGAGCA
>DASUFW010000414.1:0-2371 GCA_036274335.1 Burkholderiales bacterium
TGCGCCGAGGCCGTCGGCGCCATGAAATTCTCCTGCGAGACGACCCTGGAATACCTGAAGACCCGCAAGCAGTTCGGCGTGCCGATCGGCACCTTCCAGGCGCTGCAGCATCGCATCGTGGACATGTTCGTGGCGAGCGAGCAGGCGCGCTCCATGGCCTGCCTCGCGTGCTCCAGGGTGGACGGCTCGGCCGACGCCGCCGAGCGCGCGCGCGCGGTGTCCGCGGCCAAGATCAAGATCGCGGACAACGCGCGCCTGATCAGCCAGGAGGCGATCCAGCTGCACGGCGGCATGGGCATGAGCGAGGAGCTCAAGGTGAGCCATGCCTTCCGGCGGCTCACCATGATCGCCCAGCAGTTCGGCGACGCCGACCATCACCTCGAGCGCTACGCCCGCCTCGGCTGAGGCGAAGCCGCCGGCCGCATGATCGCCCCCGAGTGGGTGATTCCCGGCGCGCTGCGCCACTGGGCCTTCGCGCTGGTCGTGGCCGTGGTCACGATCGGCTTCGCCTGGATCCTGTCGCCGTTCTTCGAGGCGATCCTGTGGGCGGTGATCCTCGCGATCCTGTTCGCGCCCCTGCAGTGGTGGCTGCGCGCGCGCCTGGGAGGGCGCGCCAACCTGTCCTCGCTCCTTACGCTGCTCGCCATCGTGGTGATCGTGATCGTGCCGGTGGCCTTCGTGGCGAGCACGTCCCTGCAGGAGCTGCAGGCCGCGCGTGCGAAGTTCCAGGCCGGCAATCTGGGCCTGGGCGGCTATCTCGAGCGCATGCAGGCGCTGCTCCCGGACTGGCTCACGCACCAGCTGGACGAGCTGGGCCTCACCGACCTGTCGGAGCTGCGCGAGAAGCTCGCCGGCGCACTGTCCCGCGCCGCGCAGTTCGTCGCGGCGCGCGCGCTGATCATCGGCGAGAACGCCTTCGCGTTCATCCTCGGCTTCTTCATCATGCTCTACCTGCTGTTCTTCCTGCTGCGCGACGGCCGGGCCCTGGCGCTGCGCGTGCGCGACGCGATCCCGCTGCAGGCCGAGCTGCAGACCATGCTCGCCATGAAGTTCGCCGAGGTGGTGCGCGCGACGATCAAGGGCAGCGTGGTGGTGGCCCTGGTGCAGGGCGCGCTCGGCGGGCTGATCTTCTGGGTGCTGGGCATCCACGCCGCGGTGCTCTGGGCCGTGGTCATGGCGCTGCTGGCGCTCGTGCCGGCCGTGGGCGCCGGGCTGATCTGGGCGCCCGCCGCGCTCTACCTGCTGGCGACCGGCGACGTGTGGCGCGGGATCGTGCTGATCGGCTTCGGCGTGTTCGTGATCGGCCTGGTGGACAACATCCTGCGCCCGATCCTGGTCGGCAAGAGCACGCGCATGCCCGACTACCTCGTGCTGATCTCGACGCTGGGCGGCATCTCGGTGCTGGGGGTGAGCGGCCTGGTCACGGGGCCGCTGATCGCGGCGCTGTTCATCGCGGTCTGGCAGGTCGTGGCCGCCGCGAAGGCCGCCGAGGAAGCGCGCGAGTCGTGAGGCGGCGCGACGCAGTCGCCGCGGTGCTGGCGCTCGCTGCGGCGCTCGCCGGCCCGGCGGGCGCCGCCTATCCGGTCCCGACCGTCACGCTGGTCACGCACTCCAGCCCGGGCGGCGGCAGCGACGTGTTCCTGCGCACGCTCGTGCGCTACCTCGGGCCGAAGATGGGCGTCGACTTCGCGGTCGAGAACCTGAGCGGGGGCAGCGGCGCGCGCGCCGTGGCGCGCGTCGCGCAGGCGCCCGCCGACGGCTCGGTGCTCTACGCCACCACGCCGACCTACATCCAGACGACCCTGCTCAGCAGCCCGAAGTACGGCTACCAGAGCCTCGAGCCGGTGGTGAACGTGTTCTTCGACCCCGAGGTGCTCTACACGCGCACGCAGTCGCCGCTTCGCACGCTCGGCGCGGCGCTGGAGGCCGCGCGCGCGGGCCGCGCGAAGTGGGGCGCGGCGAACCCCGCGTCCCTCGAGCGCGTGGCGATGGAGCGCCTGAAGCGCGTCTCGAAGGCGAACGCCGTCGTGGTCAGCTTCGAGGGCGGGCGCGACCAGATGCTCGGCGTGCTGAACGGCACGCTCGACCTCGGGATCGGCGAGCTGCAGGAGCTCGCCGCGCAGCTCGAGGCCAAGCAGGTGCGCCTGCTCGCCGTGCTCACGAAAGACCGCCTGCCCTCGCATCCGGAGCTGCCGACCGCGCGCGAGCAGGGCGTGGACGTGGTGGTCACCAAGTTCCGCGGGCTCGCCGGGCCGAAGCACCTGCCGCCCGCGGTGCTCAAGGCCTGGCACGACGGCGTCGAGGCCGTGCTCGCCGATCCCGCCTACCGCGCCGAGTACGCGCGCGACGGGCTCGTGCCCGCGCCGATGGA
>DASUFW010000415.1:0-3904 GCA_036274335.1 Burkholderiales bacterium
GCCTGCCTGTTGCTGTCCGCCGCCGCCGCGGCGGCGTCCTCGCCGCCCGCCCCGGCGGCGGGCATCGACTGGCAGCTGTTCGCCTCGGGTTCCACCGCCAAGGTGTACTTCGACCGCGCCTCGCTGCGCGAGGCGGACCCGTACCTGCACTTCCGCATGCGCATCGAGTACAGCTCGCCGCGCACCAGCCGCGACCGGCGCCAGCGCTACTCGAGCGCGATCAGCGAGATGGCCGCCGAGTGCGCGACGCGCCGCGTGGCCATCGTCTCGGCGGTGCTGTACGACGAGACGGGCCTGCCCCTGCGCGAGACCACGCGCACGCCCGAGCGCTGGCAGCAGGCGCTCGCGCCGGCCGGCACCGACAGCCTGCAGGCGCGGCTGCTCGCGCACGCCTGCGCGCTGGCGCGCGGCGAGAACCCGGCGCCGCCCGCGGCGCGCAGCGCCGCGAGCGTGCGCATCGGCGCGGGCGTGGTGGTGACGGCGGACGGCCTGGTGCTCACCAACCACCACGTCGCCCAGGACTGCGACGCGCTCAGCGTGCGCGACGACGCCGAGAGAAGCTCGAAGGCGCGCGTGGTCGGCGTCGACGTGGCGAACGACCTCGCGCTCCTGCAGGCCGAGCGCAAGTTCGCCAAGGCGGCGAGCTTCCGGCGCGGCGCCCCGCTGCAGGCGGGCGAGTCCGTGACGGTGGTCGGGTTTCCCCTCGCGGCGCTGCTCGGCTTCGAGCCGAGCGTGACCTTCGGCTACGTCACGGCGGTCGGCGGCCTGCGCGGCGACGCCTCGCGCTTCCAGATCTCGGCGCCGATCCACAAGGGCAACAGCGGCGGCCCGATCCTCGACCAGTCGGGGCAGGTGATCGGCGTGGTCACCGCCAAGCTGAACGCGCTCGCCGTGCAAAAGCGCATGGGCGACCTGCCGCAGAACATCAGCTTCGGCGTGAAGGGCGACGTGGCGCTCGCCTTCCTCGAGTCGCACGCCGCGCGGGTGCGCAGCGCCGCCGACGGCCCGAAGCTCGAGAACACCGAAGTCGCGGCCATCGGCCGCGAGGTCACCGTGCTGGTGGCTTGCCGCCACTCCCGTAAGTCGGCTCCCTGAGCGAGCGCTGCAGGAACCCCAGCACGGGATCGGCGACGTACATCAGCGCCGTGCGCGGCGCGGTCTTGATGAACAGCTCCGCGGGCATGCCCGCCTGCAGCTTCAGGTCGCCCGCCTTCGCCAGCGCCTCGGGCGTGACGCGCACGTGCACCACGTAGTAGGCGGCGCGCGCCTCGCGATCGTCGATGCGGTCGGCCGAGATGTAGATCACCGAGCCGATCACCACCGGCGTGATGCGCTGGCGGAACGCCGTGAGGCGCACGTCGGCCTCGGCGCCCACGCTCACGTAGTTGATGTCCTCGGGCCGCACGCGTCCTTCCACGATCAGCTCGATGTTCTCCGGCACGATGTCGAGGATCGGGTCGCGCGGCCCGACCACGGTGCCGGCGCTGGTGAACTTGAGCCCGACCACCTCGCCGGCGATCGGCGCGACCACCGTCTGGCGCGTCGCGGCGTCCTGCAGCGGGCGCAGGCGCTCGCGCAGGTCGAGGATCTGCAGCGTGCTCTGGCGCTGCTCGTTGGCGGCCTCCTGCATGAGCGTGGTGCGCAGGTTCTCGGCCTTCAGCGACAGCTCCGACACCTTGCCGCGCGCGGTGGCGAGGTCGGCCTCGTGCTCGCTCAGCCGCGCGCGCACGTCGGCGAGGCCGCGCTCCAGGCCGAGCACCCGCGTGTTGCTGATGAAGCCGTCCTTGAGGAGCTTGCGGTTCGACTCGAGCTCCTCCTGCTGGAAGGCGAGCGACGCCCGGTCGGCCTTGATCTGCGCCTGGCGCGCGTGGATCTCGTTGCGGATGTCGCGGATCTGGGCCTGGATCAGCCCGAGCTGCGAGTCGTAGGCCTCGCGCCGGGTGCGGAACAGCTCGCGCTCGCGGCGCAGCACGTCGCTCACGCGCGGGTCGTCCGCGCGCGAGAGCAGCGACGCGGGGAAGGCGACCTCCTTCGCCCAGGCCTGCTCGGCCTGCAGGCGCGCGCTCTTGGCGATCTCGCCGTCGAGCTGCGTGACCACCAGGTCCATGCCGGCCTCGACCTTGACGTCCTTCAGGACCACCAGCGGCTCGCCTTTCTTCACCCGGCTGCCGTCGCGCACCAGGATCTCGGCGACGATGCCGCCCTCCTGGTGCTGCACGGTGCGCCGGTACATGTCCACCTTCACCGCGCCGGGCGCGATGACCGCGCCGCTCACCGGCGCGAGCGCCGCCCAGACGGCGACCGCCAGCGCGAGCAGCGCCACGCCCCCGATGCCTGCATAGATGAGCTTCCTCGGGCTGGCGAGATCGTCGTTCATGGCCGCTAGCCGCGCGGGCCGATGGTGCCCGCGACCGCGACCACGCCGGCCGGGATGTCCTGCGCGCCCGGCGCCGGCCGCGGCAGCACCTCGTCGAGCCGCCCGAGCTTCTGGATGGCGCCGTTGGCGAACACCATCACCCGGTCGACCACCGAGACGAGCGGCAGGCGGTGCGTGATCACCACCACCGTCACGCCTTCCGCCTTGAGCGTGTGCAGCGCCTGCGCGAGCGCGGCCTCGCCGCGCGTGTCGAGGTTCGAGTTCGGCTCGTCCAGCACCACCAGGCGCGGATTGCCGTACAGGGCGCGGGCGAGCGCCACGCGCTGGCGCTGCCCCGCGGAGAGGAGCGTGCCGCCCTCGCCGACCGGCGTGTCGTAGCCCTTGGGCAGCGCGAGGATCATCTCGTGGGCGTTGGCGCGCGTCGCCGCCTCGATCACTGCCACCGAGTCCACCTCGCCGAGGCGCGCGATGTTCTCGCCCACCGTGCCGGCGAAGATCTCGACGTTCTGCGGCAGGTAGCCGATGTGCGGCCCGAGGCGCCCGCGCGGCCAGGTGCGCAGGTCCGCGCCGTCCAGCCGCACCGAGCCCGACAGCGGATGCCACACGCCGACCAGCAGTCGCGCGAGCGTCGACTTGCCGGCGGCGCTCGGGCCGACGATGGCGAGCGAGTCGCCGGCCGCCATCTCGAAGGACACGCGCCGGATCACCGGCAAGTCCTGCCCGGGGAAGCCGAACAGCGCGCTCTCCACGCTCAGCGCGCCGCGCGGCGTGGGCAGCGTCATCGGGTCGTCGCCCTGGGGCTCGGACTCGATCACCTTGGCCAGGCGCGCGAAGGCGCTGCGCGCCTCGACCAGGCTCTTCCAGCCGGCGATCAGCGACTCGATCGGCGCCAGCGCGCGGCCGAGGATGATGGTCGCCGCGATCATCACGCCGGGGGTCGCGAGCTGCTCGATCGACAGCCAGGCCCCGGTCGCCAGCATCATCACCTGCAGGATCTGGCGCAGGAAGCGCGTCGCGCTGGTGAGGAAGCTCCCCACCTGGTTCACCTCGAACTGCGCCTGCATGACCTTGCGGGTCTTCTCGCGCCAGTCCTCGGTGACGTTGTCCACCATGCCGAGCGCGCCCACCACCTCGGCGTTGCCCAGGCTCTGGTCGACGAAGCGGCCCGCGAGCCGCGCGTCGGTCTGCATCGACTCGATGGCGCGGCGCGACAGCCGCTCGTTGAGCAGCGTGAGCAGCACCAGCAGCGCCGCGCCGCCGATCGCCACGAAGCCGAGCAGCGGGTGGAACAGGAAGATCAGCGCGATGAAGAGGGGCACCCACGGCGCGTCGAACAGCGCGATGATGCCGGGCCCGGTGAGGAAGGCGCGCAGCGCGTTGATGTCGCGCAGCCCGTGCATCGAGGGGCCGCGGTTGGCGAGCGCGCTCTGGCGCAGCATGCTGTTCAGCACGCGCGGGCCGAGCTCGCTTTCCAGCCGGATCGCGGCGCGCGCCAGCAGCCGCGCGCGGATGGCGTCGAGGAACGCC
>DASUFW010000416.1:0-6107 GCA_036274335.1 Burkholderiales bacterium
TCCGGATTTCGGCAGCGGCGGGCGGTCTGCGCGATCTGCACTTCATGCTGCAGCGGGAAGTGGTGGAGCGGATGGTGGCGGCGCCCTCGACGCCCGAGTACGGGCGCCTGTCGGTCATGCTGCAGGCGCGCTTCCGCATGGCAAGGCTGTTCGGCGTCGCCGCCGGCGCGTTCCGGCCGCCGCCGCGGGTCGAGTCGGCCGTCGTGCGCCTCGAGCCGCTCGCCGAGCCGCTCGACCGCGGTCTGCCGGCGTTCGCCGGGCTGGTGCGGCGCGCCTTCAGCGCGCGGCGCAAGAACCTGCGCAATGCCCTCGGCCTGCCGGAAGCGCGGCTGCGCGCCCTGGGGCTCGAGCCGAAGCTGCGCCCGGAGAACCTGGCGCCGGGCGACTACGCGCGGGTGGCCGCGGGACTCCGGGACGAGGAAGCCCGCGGTTAGGACTTCCCGCTCAGGCCTGCACGCCCTGGCGCGCGCGCGACAGCCACTCGCCCTGCGCCTCGCGATAGTGGCCGGGCATGCGCTCGGCGTTGCGCAGCATCCGCTCGAACACCCCGCGGGCCTCGGCGGCGCGCCCGGCGCGCTCCAGGAGCGCCCCGTAGCGCCAGCGCGCTTCTTCGCCGGGATAGGTGTCGGCGAGCACGTGGTATTCGGCGAGCGCCTCGTCCACGCGCCCGAGGGCCTCGAGGCTGCACGCCAGGGCGAGTCGCACGTCGTTGACCCGGAACCCCGGGTTGCGCTCGCGAAGGCCCTGCGCGAGCGAGCGAGCTTCTTCGAACGCGCCGGCCTCGAGCAGCGCGCTGGCGAGGCCGTAGCGCAGGTCCGGGTCCTGCTCATGCACGCCGGCGAGGCAGCTGCGGTACAGGGCGGCGGCTTCCGCATGCAGGCCGCGCGCGGTGCACTCGCGCGCGAGCGCGACGCGGTTGTCGACGCTGCCGCAGGCCTCCAGGTCGGCGACGCGCGCGCGCAGTTCCTTGTCGGGGTCGAAGGACTTCACGATCGAGCGCACCGCCTTCTCGGCGCGCCGGCTCTCGCGCGAGGACGGGAAGACTTCGACGAAGTAGTACAGGACGCAGCCGGCGACGGGGAAGCCCATGATGACGAACAGCCACCAGTAAGGGCGCCCGGTCTTGAGCGCGTGGAACGCGAAGCACATCTGGATCAGAAACGTGACTGCGACGAGGATCGGCATCCGGCGCCTCCCGGGGAGGCTTTCGGGCGCCTCCTCTCTACGGTGAATTAAACACCGTTCGCCGCGCCGCAGCCCGCCAACTGCGTCACACCCGGGGCAGGCTATGACCGGTTCTTGCGCTCGATGAACTCGATCTTGTAGCCGTCGGGGTCCTCGACGAAGGCGATCACCGAGGTGCCGCCCTTCACCGGCCCGGCCTCCCGGGTCACCTTGCCGCCCCTGGCGCGCACCGCCTCGCAGGCGCGGGCCGCGTCCTCGACCTCGATGGCGACGTGACCGTAGGCCGAGCCGAGGTCGTAGCGGTCCACCCCGTAGTTGTAGGTGAGCTCGAGCACCGTGGCGCGCGACTCGTCGTCGTAGCCCACGAACGCCAGGGAGTATTTCTGCTCGGGACGGTCCGTGGTGCGCAGCACCTTCATGCCGAGCACCCCGGTATAGAAGTCCACCGAGCGCTGCATGTCGCCGACGCGAAGCATCGTATGGAGGAGTCGCATGGCGGGGAGTTTACAGCGTGCGCTGCTCGCCCTCGATCCAGGCCTCGACGTCGGCGCTGATCTGTTTCGCATCGCGGCCCGCCGTGGCGATCGGCGGGCCGATCCGCACGGTCACCGTGCCGGGCGCCTTGAGGAAGGCGTTGCGCGGCCACAGCCGCCCGGCATTGTGGGCGACGGGCACCACGGGCACGCCGCACTGCGCCGCGAGCCAGGCGCCGCCCTGCTGGTACTCGCGCTTCTCGCCCACGCGCACGCGCGTGCCCTCCGGGAAGATCACCACCCAGAACCCCTGCGCGAGGCGCTCCTTGCCGCGGCGCGCGATGTCGCGGAGCGCCGCGCGCCCCTTCGCGCGGTCGATGGCGATGGGGCTCATGAGCGCGAGGCCCCAGCCGAAGAACGGGATCCACAGCAGCTCGCGCTTGAGCACCAGCACCTGCGGCGGAAAGATTTCCTGGAAGGCGAGCGTCTCCCAGGCCGACTGGTGCTTGGAGAGGATCACCGCCGGGGCGGCGGGCAGCCGCTCGCGGCCCTCGATCCGCCAGCGGATCCCGCACAGCAGCCGCGCCAGGCGAACCACCAGCCGCGACCACCCGGAGATGATGCGGTAGCGCGCCATGCGCGGCAGCGGGAAGGTCGCGAGCGCGAGCAGCGCGTAGGGCGGCGTCACCAGCACGAGCGCCGCCGCGAACAGCGCCGAGCGCAGCGCGGTCATGGCGCGAGCTGCGCGGCGAAGGCGGCGAGGTCGGGAAAGATCTCGGTGCCGGGCGGCAGCCCCCCGGCCTCGCGCGTGCCGCGCCCCTTGCCGGTCAGCACCAGCACGGGCCGCGCGCCGGCGGCCGCCGCCGCCTGCAGGTCGCGCAGCGCGTCGCCGACCATCGGCACGCCGGCGAGCGGCGTGTTCATGCGCTTGCCGATCTCGAGCAGCATGCCGGGCCTGGGCTTGCGGCATTCGCAGTCGGACTCCCCGGCATGCGGGCAGAAGAAGATCGCGTCGATGCGCCCGCCGGCCTGCTGCACCGCGCGCTGCATGGCGTCGTGGATGGCGTTCAGCGCCGCGGTGTCGAACAGACCGCGGCCGATGCCCGACTGGTTGGTGGCCACCACCACGTGGTAGCCCGCCTGCGTGAGGCGCGCGATCGCCTCCAGGCTGCCCTTGATCGGCCGCCATTCGGCGGGCGACTTGATGTACTGGTCGCTGTCGTGGTTGATGGTGCCGTCGCGGTCGAGCACGACGAGCTTCATGCGAGTCGTCCTTCGGCCAGCTTCATGCGGCGAGCTTCGAGAGGTCGGCGATCCGGTTCATGGTGGCGTGCAGCTTGCCGAGGAAGCCGATGCGGTTGCGGCGCAGCCGCTCGTCGGGGTCCATGACCATGACGCGGTCGAAGTAGGCATCGACCGGGCTCTTCAGCGCCGCGAGCGTCTGCAGGGCGAGCGTGTAGTCGCCCGCCCGGTAAGCCGCTTCGTAGTCCGGCTGCAGCGTCGTGTACGCCTCGGCCAGGGCACGCTCTTCGTCCTGGCCGAACAGGGCCGCGTCGTACTCGGCCGGCACGTTCTCGGCCTGCTTGAGGATGTTGGCGATGCGCTTGTTGGCCGCGGCGAGGCTCGGTGCCTCGGGCAGCCTGGCGAATGCGCGCACGGCGTCGAGCTGCCGCGGGACCTGGTCGAGGCGCACGAACGCGCGGCTGAGTACCGCCTCGATCTCGTTGACCGAGTAGCCGCGCTCGGCGAGGTAGCCGCGCGCGCGCTCCCGGACGAAGGACATCACTTCCGCGTGCGCCTGGCCGATGTCCTTGGGCAGCGCCTGGTAGGCCTCGTTGACCAGGTCGTTCAGCGACACGGGCAGCGCGCGCTCGACGAGGATGCGCACCACGCCGAGCGCCGCGCGTCGCAGGCCGAACGGGTCCTTCTCGCCGGTGGGCGCCTGGCCGATGCCGAAGAAGCCGGACAGCAGGTAGAGCTTGTCGGCGAGCGCCACCGCGCAGGAGATCGGGTCCTCGGGCAGCGCATCGCCGGCGAAGCGCGGCCGGTAGTGCGCCTCGATCGCCCGCGCCACCTCGGCGGGCTCGCCGTCGTGGCGCGCGTAGTAGCGGCCCATGACGCCCTGCAGCTCGGGAAACTCGCCCACCATGCCGGTCAGCAGGTCGGCCTTGCACAGCTCGGCGGCGCGCTCGGCGAGCACCGCGTCGGCGCCGAGCGCGCGCGCGATCATGCCCGCGAGGATCTTCATGCGCTGCACGCGGTCGAGCTGGCTGCCGAGCTTGTGGTGGAACACGACGCGCCCGAGCTGCGGCAGCCGCTCCTCGAGCCTGAGCTTTCGGTCCTGGTCGTAGAAGAAGCGCGCGTCCTGCAGGCGCGGCCGCACCACGCGCTCGTTGCCGCCGATGATGTGGCGCGGGTCGCGCACCGCCATGTTGGAGACGATGAGGAACTTCGGGGTCAGGGCGCCGCGCGCGTCGTACAGCGGGAAGTACTTCTGGTTCTGGCGCATGGTCAGCGCCAGGCACTCGTGCGGGATGTCGAGAAACGACTTGTCGAATCCGCCGACGTAGACCGCCGGCAGCTCGACCAGCGCCGTCACCTCGTCGAGCAGGTCCGCCGTCTCGCCGAGCGCCGCGCGCTCGGACTTCGCGGCCGCGGCGAGCTGCCGCGCGATCTCCTCGCGTCGCTCCTCGAAGGCGGCGATCACCTTGCCCTGCTCGAGCAGCCGGGCGGCGTAGTCGTCGGCGTGGCGCAGCGTGATCGCGCCCTTCGACAGGAAGCGATGCCCGCGCGTGCGGCGGCCGGCGGCGAGGCCGAGCACCGTGCCGTCCACCACCCTCGGGCCGTGCAGCATGACCAGGCCGTGCGCCGGCCGCACGAACTGCGCCTCGCCCGAGCCCCAGCGCATCGTCCTGGCGATCGGCAGCCGGGCGAGCGCGGATTCCACCAGGCGCGCGAGCACGCCGGCGAGCTTCGCGCCCGGCACGGTGCGCTCGACGAGGTAGACGGGCCCGCGGGTGGTGTCCAGCTGCGAAAGCGACGCCGGGTCCACGCCGTGCTTGCGCGCGAAGCCGGCGACGGCCTCGGGCGGCGCCTTGACCGAGGGACCCTGCACCTTCTCGCGCACGTCCGCGCCGGCGGCGAGCACGCGCGTGACCGAGACGGCGAGGCGGCGCGGCGTCGCGAAGTGGCGCGCCACGCTGTCGGAGGCGCGCAGTCCCGCGCTTTCGAGGTCGTTCACGAGGTGGTCGCGGAAGGCGCGCCCGAGCGCCTCGAGCGACTTCGGCGGCAGCTCCTCGGTGAGGAGCTCCACCAGCAAAGTGTCCGCCTTGGGCGCGGCCGCCGCCTTGCGCGCCATGCCGCTAGTCCCGGCCGAGGGTCATCGGAAACCCCAGCTGCTCGCGCGAGGCGTAGTAGGCCTTCGCCACCTCGCGCGCGAGCGCGCGCACGCGGCCGATGTAGGCGGCGCGCTCGCTGGTCGAGATCGCGCCGCGCGCATCCAGCAGGTTGAATGCGTGCGAGCACTTCATGACCATCTCGTAGGCGGGCAGCGTGCACTGCGCCTCGACCAGGCGCTTCGCCTCGGCCTCGAACTCGCCGAAATGGCGGGCCAGCATGTCGCCGTTCGCCAGCTCGAAGTTGTAGCGGGACTGCTCGACCTCGTTCTGGTGGTAGACGTCGCCGTAGGTCACGCCGGGCGTCCAGACGAGGTCGAACACCGATTCCTTGCCCTGCAGGTACATGGCGAGGCGCTCGAGGCCGTAGGTGATCTCGCCCAGTACCGGCTTGCAGGCCAGGGACCCGACCTCCTGGAAGTACGTGAACTGCGTGACTTCCATGCCGTTCAGCCAGATCTCCCAGCCGAGCCCCCAGGCGCCGAGCGTCGGCGATTCCCAGTTGTCCTCGACCAGGCGGATGTCGTGTGTCAGCGGATCGAAGCCCAGCGCGGCCAGCGAGCCGAGGTAGAGATCGACGATGTCCGGCGGCGAGGGCTTCAGCACGACCTGGAACTGGTAGTAGTGCTGCAACCGGAACGGATTGTCGCCATAGCGGCCGTCCGCGGGCCGGCGCGAAGGCTGGACGTACGCGGCGCTCCACGGCTCCGGACCGACCGCGCGCAGCAGCGTGGCCGTGTGGAACGTCCCTGCGCCCATCTCCATGTCGTACGGCTGCAGGATGACGCAGCCGCGCTTCGACCAGTACGCCTGCAAGGCGAAGATCAGGTCCTGAAAAGTCCGGGGCGGGGCGACAGCTTTCGGTGAGGCCATGCGAAGGCGAAGTTCCGGGGCGCGAAAGGCGCGGGAGTATAGCGGGAGAGACCGTAGGCTGTAGGCCCCGGGCCGTAGCCGGAAGAAGGGTTCGCGGTTTCTGGATTTGGCTACAGCCTACAGCCTAGAGCCAACGGCCTTGCACGGTTATAGTGCGCCGGCCCGCACCGACGCCCCGCGA
>DASUFW010000417.1:0-1354 GCA_036274335.1 Burkholderiales bacterium
AGCAGCTCGCCGATCGAGCCCCAGTCCGACACCATGAGGCCCTGCCAGCCCCAGCGCTCGCGCAGCGTGCCGCGCAGCAGCTCGCGGTTGGCGGTGGTGGGCACGCCGGCGATGTCGTTGAACGCCACCATGAACGAGCCGGCGCCGGCGCGCGCCGCGGCGTAGAACGGCGGTAGATAGACCTCCTGCAGCGTGCGCTCGGACAGGTCGGCGGTGTTGTAGTCGCGCCCGCCGATCGCCGCGCCGTAGGCGCCGAAGTGCTTGGCGGTGGCCATCAGCGAGCCGGGACGCAGCGTGTTCCCGCCCTGGTAGCCGGCCACCTGCGCGACCGCCATGCGCGCGCCGAGGTACGGATCCTCGCCCGCGCCCTCGACGATGCGGCCCCAGCGCGGATCGCGCGCGACGTCGATCATCGGCGCGAAGGTCCAGTGCAGGCCGGCCGCGGTGGCCTCCTCGGCGGCGACGCGCGCGGCGCGTTCCTCGGCCTCGGGTGCCCAGGTGGCGGCGAGCGCCAGCGGCACCGGGAAAATGGTGCGGTAGCCGTGCACCACGTCCATGGCGAACAGCAGCGGGATGCCGAGGCGCGATTCCTCGACCGCGACTTTCTGCAGCTTGCCGAGCGGCTCGGCGCCGGCCACGTGCAGGTACGAGCCGACGCCGCCGGCGCGCACGCGGTCGAGTTCGGTGGCATCGAGCCTGGAGTTCAGCGCCTTGCTGCGGCCGCCGGCACGCTGCACCAGTTGGCCGATCTTCTCGTCCAGGGTCATCTTCTTCAGCAGCGCTTCGGGCCGCGACAGCGCCTGCTCGGCGGCATGTCCTGCGCAGGACAGGAAGACAGCAGCAATGCCGGCCACGGCGGCGCGGCGCATCGGACGCATCAAGAGCGGGACCTCCCCCACGGCGGACGCGAGAATCTAACCCAGCGCGCGGCCCGGTGTCCCCTCCAATCAAACGGAATCTGGGCTTGTCGGCGCGGAGCCGGCACACTTGCCGCATGCATCGATCGCGCGCCTTTCCCGTGCACCTGCCGGCGATGGTCCTCGTCACCTGCCTGGCGCTGGCGCCGGCGTCCGCGCAGTCGCCCGCCGCCGCCAGGGTTCCGGAAACTTCCCCGTCGCTGTATCTCGCGAAGCTGGCCGCCGCGCGCATTCCCGCCGACGCCGCGGGCGCGGTGGTGCTGCCGCTCGATGGCGGCAGCCTGGCATTCGCCGCCAACGGCCAGAAGCCGATGAACCCCGCCAGCACCATGAAACTGGTGACCACGTACTCGGCGCTGCACTTGTTAGGCCCGGCGTTCACCTTCCACACCGACGTGCTGGCCGAGGGGCCGCTGGCCGGCGACGTGCTGCGCGGC
>DASUFW010000418.1:0-10603 GCA_036274335.1 Burkholderiales bacterium
CGGCGGCGATGCACGACGTTGAGCAGCCCGAAGCGCGCCTCGCCCGAGTAGCCGACGCGGCGGGGAATGCCGGCGAATCCCGGGATCAGCGCCGACTTGAGCGAGTTGGGCAGCACCAGCGCCTCGTCGTAGCCGATCGCGCGCAGCGTGCGCGAGAGCTTCCAGCGCGCGCGCAGGTCGAGCGCGCCGTGCCCGAAGGGCGTCTCGATGACCCCGGCCACCTCGGCCATGCGCCGGCAGACCGGCGCGACCCAGGCGGGCGCGAGCACGTCGATGCGCGCCCGCGCGTCGCGCTCGCGCAGCCGCGCGAGCAGGGGCTGCGCCATCAGCGCGTCGCCGATCCAGTTGGGCGCGACGACGAGATAGCGCGCCAAGGCTCAGTGCCCCTTCTTAGGCGCGCCCTTGTAGAGGTACTTCGTGCCGCAGTAGGGGCAGAGGGACTGGCCTTCCTTCGCGACGTCGAGGAACACGCGCGGGTGCCTCGCCCACAGCGGCGCGTCCGGCATCGGACAGTGCAGGGGCAGGTCTTTCTCGGTGACCTCGACCTGGCGTGCGGTGTCGGCGCTCATCATTTCTTCCGCTTCATCGGCACCGGCGTCAGCCAGTGCGCGTGCTTCTTGTCCTTGCCGGTGACCACGTCGAAGAATGCCTTCTGCAGCTGCTTGGTGATCGGGCCGGCCTTGCCCGCGCCGATCACGCGCCCGTCCAGCTCGCGGATCGGCGTCACTTCGGCGGCAGTGCCGGTGAAGAAGCACTCGTCCGCGATGTAGATGTCGTCGCGCGTCACGCGGCGCGACTCGACCGCGTAGCCGAGGCCCGCGGCCAGCTCGATCACCGAGGAGCGCGTGATGCCGGTGAGGGCCGAGGTCAGCTCCGGCTCGTAGATGCGCCCGTCCTTGATGATGAAGATGTTCTCGCCGGCGCCCTCCGCGACGAAACCGTCGACGTCGAGCAGCAGCCCTTCGTCGTAGCCGTGCATGGTGGCCTCGAGCGTCGCCAGCACCGAGTTCGGGTAGGTGCCCGACATCTTTGAGCGCGCCATGGTGACGTTGATGTGGTGCCGCGCGTACGACGAGGTCTTCACGCGGATGCCCTTCTCCAGCGCCTCGGGGCCGAGGTAGGCGCCCCAGGGCCAGGCGGCGATCGCCACGTGCACCCGCGCCCCCACCGGGGAGACCCCCATCTTCTCGGAGCCGTAGAAGGCGATCGGCCGGATGTAGCAGGCCTCGTGGCCGTTGGCCTGCACCACCTCGACCTGCGCCTTCATCAGCTGCTCCCGCGTGTACGGGATCTTCATCAGGTAGATGTGCGCCGAGTTGATCAGGCGCTGGGTGTGCTCCTTCAGCCGGTAGATCGCGGTGCCGCGCAGCGTCTTGTAGGCGCGAACTCCTTCGAAGACCGCGAGTCCATAGTGCAGGGAATGCGTGAGGACGTGCGTGGTGGCCGAGCGCCAGGGAACCAGCTTGCCGTCGTACCAGATCCAGCCGTCGCGGTCCGCCATCGAGAGCGGCGAGCCCGCCTTCGCCTTCGCCTTTGCCATGAACCGGGGTCTCCTGTGAAAGTGCGCGCCAGTGTAACCTGCCGGCCGGAAAATCCGCCATACTATTAACGTGACTGTTAATCCTCAGGACCGCGTGTTCGCCGCGCTCGCCTCGGCCCCCCGGCGCCGGGTGATCGCCTTCCTGGCGCAGACCGCGCTCTCGACCTCCGACCTCGCGCAGCGCTTCGGCATGAGCGCGCCGGCGGTGTCGCGGCACCTCGCCGTGCTGCTGGAGGCGGGCCTCGTCACCGCGGAGCGCCAGGGCCAGCGCGTCCTCTACCGGCTGCAACGCGACGCCCTGCTCGCGGCGCTGGCGGGGCTCGCGTCGGTGGTCGACGGGCCGCTGCGCCGCGTCCCGCAGATGCCGCTCGTCCCCCGGGAGGCCCTGTGAGGGCGCCGCGGGCGCTGCTCGCGGCCGCCGCGCTCGCGGCGCTGGGCGGCTGCGCCACCACGCCCGGGGACGACGGCCTGCTCGCCTCGACGCCGATCGTGAACGAGCTCGACCGGGAGACCGCGGACGTGGTCGAGGTATCGCGCTTTTCGGCGCTCGCGCCGGGCGACCCGCTGCCCGAGGGCTGGATTCCCTGGGGAGCGAACGCCGGGAAGCCGCCGACCGTCTACCGGATCGTCGGCAACGGCGGGCGCACGGCGCTCGAGGCCTACGCGGAACTGGGCGCGACCGGCCTGCACCGGCACATCCGGATCGACCCGCACCGTCAGCAGATCGTGGAATGGAGCTGGAAGGTGGAGGGCCTGATCCCGGACGCCGACGTGCGCTACGCGCGCAAGGACGACTCGGCCGCGCGCCTGGTGATCGCCTTCCACGGCGATCCGGAGAAGCTGGACTTCGACGAGCGCACCAAGCTGCGGCTGGTCAAGGCGATCACCGGCGACCGGCTCCCCTACGCGATCCTGATGTACGTCTGGGCGAACGACGTGCCGGTCGATACCGTGGTGCAGAACCCGCATATCGACCGCATCAAGCTGATCGTGGTCGAGGACGGTCCGGCGCACCTCGGACGGTGGCAGAACTACCGCCGCAACGTGCTGGAGGATTACCGGCGCGCCTTCGGCGAGGATCCCGGCGACATCGTCTCGATCGGCGTGCTCACCGACTCCGACAACGTCAGGCACGTGACGCATGGCTGGTACGGCGACATCACGGTGCGAGTGCCCTAGCCGAACAACAACGCCCAGAGTTCGCGCACCGCGCGGGCATAGGGCTCGGCGCGCTCGCGCGGCACCCGCGCGAACTGCGCGCCGTTCAGGCGCAAGCCGTGCTGCAGGCGCCGGTACGCGCGGTAGGCATCTCGGCAGCGCCCGGCGAGCGCTTCCGGCACCAGCCCATGCTCGGCGGCCATCCCGAGCAGCGCGATGTTGCCGAGGTTGCGCGCGAGGTCGGGGCAGGCGCGCGCGTGCGCGAGCACCAGGTACTGGACCGCGAACTCGACGTCGATCATGCCGCCGCGGTCGTGCTTGACGTCGAACAGCCCCGAGCGGTTGGGATGCGCTTCGTGCATGCGCTCGCGCATCTTCAGCACCTCGGCGGCGAGCGGCCCGGGCTCGCGCGGCCGCACCAGGATGCGGGTGCGCAGCGCTTCGAATGCGGCGCCGACGGCGGCGTCGCCCGCGCAGTGGCGCGCGCGCGTCAGCGCCTGGTGCTCCCAGACCCAGGCCGAGTCCTCCTGGTAGCGGTAGAAGGCTTCGAGCGAAGTGACCAGCAGCCCCGCCTCGCCGGAGGGCCGCAGCCGCAGGTCGGTCTCGAACAGCACGCCGCTGGCGGTGCGCGCGGTGAGCCAGTGGTTGAGCCGCTGCGCGAGCCGCGCGTAGAGCTCGGGCGCGCGCTCGTCGGGGTCGTCGTGCAGGAAGATCAGATCCAGGTCGGAGGCGTAGCCGAGCTCCTTGCCGCCGAGCTTGCCGTAGCCGATCACGGCGAAGCGCGGGGCCTCGCGGTGCCGGCCCGGAATCTGCGCCCATACCGCGCCGATCGCGGCCTCCAGGACGAGGTCGGCGAGCTGCGACAGGTGGTCGGCGAGGTGCTCGACGCTGAGCAGCCCGGCGAGGTCCTGGGCGAGGAGCCGAAACAGCATCGCCTGGTGCTGCTCGCGCAGCACGTTCATCTGCCGCTCGACGTCGCCGGCCGCCTCGGCGAGCAGCGAGCGCAGCGCGCCGGCGAACGCCGCCCAGTCGGGCGGCTCGTAGAGCACGCGGTCGTCGAGCAGCTCGTCGAGCAGCAGCGGGTGGCGCGTCACGTAATCCGCCGCCCAGCTCGAGGCGGCGACGATGCGGGTCACGCGCTCGAGCGCCTCGGGATGCTCGGCGAGCAGCGCGAGGTAGGCGGCGCGCCGCGCCACGGCCTCGATCAGGTCGAGGCCGCGCGCCAGCGTCGCTTCCGGGTCGTCGGTGCGCGCCGCCGCGGCCGCGAGCGCCGGCACCAGCGCATCGAAGCGCTGGCGGGAGTCCGCGGGCAGCACGGCGTAGCGCTGGCTGCGGCGCGTCGCGAGCAGGCGCTCGGCGCTCATCTCGGGATTGCGGAAACCGCGTCCGCCGAGCGCGCGCACCAGTGTTTCGCGATCGTCCTGCCACAGATCGGGCGCGTCGATGCCCGCGGATTCCGCGAACACGTCCTGGAAGTGCCGCTGCACGGCCTCGCGATGCGCCTGCAGCGCCGCGTAGAAGGCGTCCCAGTCGGGGAAGTCCGACATGCGCGCGATGCGCTCGCGGTCGCCGGGGTCGGCCGGCAGCGTGTGCGTCTGCTGGTCGTCGAGGTATTGCAGGCGGTGCTCGGTGCGCCGCAGGAAGTCGTAGGCGGCGGAGAGCTCGCGCGCGCTCGCGGCGGGCAGGAGCTTGCGCTCGGCGAGCCGCGCGAGCGCCTCGAGCGTCGGGCGCACCGCGAGCGCCGGCTCGCGTCCGCCGCGCACCAGCTGCAGCGCCTGCACCACGAACTCGATCTCGCGGATGCCGCCGGGTCCGAGCTTCACGTGCTCGGCGAGGTCGCGCCGCGCGACGTCGCGGCGCACCTCGGCGTGCAGGCGGCGCATGGCCGCGAGCGTGCCGTAGTCGAGGTACTTGCGGTACACGAAGGGACGCACGATCGCCGCCAGCGCCGCGTGGTCGGTCCCGGTGAGCGGTCGCGCCTTGATCCACGCATAGCGCTCCCACTCGCGTCCCTGGGCGAGGAAGTAGGCCTCGAGCGCATCGAAGCTCGAGGCGAGCGGACCGGAGTCGCCGTAGGGGCGCAGGCGCATGTCGACGCGGAACGCGAAGCCGTCCTCGGTGACTTCCGACAGCAGCCGGATCAGCCGGCGGCCGGCCCGCTCGAGGGGCTCAGGGTCGAGGCCCGTCGCATAGGCGAACACCAGGTCCACGTCCGAGGAGACGTTCAGCTCGCGGCCGCCGAGCTTGCCCATCGCGATCACCACGAGATCGCGCGCCCGGGTCCAGTCGAGCGCCGCCGCGATTTCCAGCTCCGCGAGGTCGCTCATCGCGCCGCAGACTTCGGCCAGCGGCGCGCCCTCGTCCAGGTCGCGCGACATCACGCGCAGCAGCACGCGCTGGCGCAGGCGCCGCAGGCGGCGCTTGAGCCCGGCCTCGTCGTCGCGCCCGGACCCGGCGAGCGCGGCCGCCATCTCCTCGCGCGCAAATGCGGCGCCGGCGCCCGGCTCCGCGGCGAGCTCGGGGCGCGCGGCGAGCAGGCTTTCGGCGTAGCGCGAGAGGGAGATTTTCCTAATTGGCGCGGGCCTTTACGGTTAGAATGCCCGATGCACGCCGCGTTCCTCGAGAACTTTTCCGGCGGCGATGCCCCCAAGGAGCGTGCCGCGGCGGCGCGGCGCTCGACGACCACGAGACTATAGGGGCAAGGCGAAGCGCGATGCAATCCTCCCACCGGCGCACGGCGGCCCGTAAGCTGCTGCGCGCGCTGGAGTGGCTGGCCTGGGGCGCCTTCTTCGCGTTCGCGGCGGTATTCCTGGCGCTGCGCTTCTGGCTGCTGCCGCAGGTCGAACGCTACCGCGAGGAGGTGGTCGCCGCGCTGACGCGGGCGGTGGGGCTGCCGGTGCAGATCGGCACCTTGAACGCCGAGTGGGACGGCCTGCATCCGCGGCTCACGCTCACGCAGGTGCGCATCGCCGACCGGGACGGGCGCGAGGCGCTGGTCCTGCCCTCGATCGAGCCGGCGGTCGGCTGGGCGACGCTGTTCACGGGCGAGCTGCGCCTGTACTCCCTGACCATCGACCGCCCGAGGCTGCGCGTGCGGCGCGCGGCCGACGGCACCTTGTCGGTCGCGGGGCTCGGCGTTTCCGCCGGCGCCGTATCCGGCGGCGGGGACGGCAACAGCCACCTCGCGGACTGGATCCTCGAGCAGCGCGAAATCATCGTGCGCGACGCCGAGATCGAGTGGGTGGACGAGCAGCGCGGCGCGCCCCCGCTGGTACTGCGCGGGCTGCAGCTGCGGCTGCGAAACCGCGGCGACCTCCACCAGGCGGGGCTGTCCGCGCATCCGCCGCCCGAGCTCGGCGCGGGGCTCGAGCTGCGCCTGTCCCTGCAGGGGCGCAGCGTGCGCCAGCTCGCCGCCTGGAACGGGCGGGTCTACGCCGAGCTGGGCTATACCGACCTCGCCGGCTGGCGTCCCTGGATCGACTACCCGCTGGACGTGTCGAGCGGGCAGGGCGCGCTGCGGCTGTGGGCCACCTTCGGCGGCGGGAAGCTGGTCGACGCGACGGCCGACCTTGCGCTCGCCGGCGTGACCGCGAAGCTCGGCAAGGGCCTGCCCGTGCTCGCCCTGCAGAGCGTCGCGGGACGGGTGCAGGGGCGCGCCACCATCTACGGCTACGAGTTCGGCGCGCAGCGCCTCGCGCTGGTCCCCGTCTCCGGCCTGCCGATGCAGGGCACCACGTTCCGTGCCCGCTGGGAGGAGACCGACCCGCCGCGTGGCGCACTGAGCGCCGATACGCTCGAGCTCGAGCCGCTCGCGCAGCTCGCCGAGTACCTGCCGTTCCCGGCCGACCTGCGCGCGCTGCTCGCGGAGCTGGCGCCGCAGGGGCGCGTCGCCGACGCGAGCTTCGAGTGGACGGGGCGGCTTCCCGACGACGCGCGCTTTCGCGCCCGCGCCCGCTTCGAGGGCCTGGGGATGAACGCCTGGCGCCGGGTCCCGGGGTTCCGCAACCTCACCGGGCGCATCGAGGCGAGCGAGTCCGGCGGTTCGCTGACGCTCGCCGCGCGCGACGCGGAGGTCGACCTGCCGCGCGTGTTTCCCGAGCCGCGCATCCGGCTCGCGCTGCTGGCCGGCAACGTCGGCTGGGAGCGGCCGCCCGGGCGCGAGCTGACCGTGCGCATCGGGCAGCTGCAGTTCGCCAACCAGGACGCGGCGGGCACGGCGGCGGGCACCTACGCCTGGACCGGCGAAGGGCCGGGCCGCATCGACCTCACCGCGCAGCTGCAGCGCGCCGACGCCCAGGGGCTCGACCGGTACCTGCCGCGGGCGGGCATCCTCCCGGGCGCGGCGCGCGACTGGCTGGTGCACTCGATCCGCGCGGGACGCAGCAGCGACACGCGGGTGCGGCTGCGCGGGGACCTGCGCGACTTCCCGTTCCGCGACCCGGCGCAGGGCGAGTTCCTGATCGTCGCCCAGGTGCGCGACGCGGAGCTCGCCTACGCGCCGGGCTGGCCGGCGTTTCGCCAGATCGACGGCGAGCTGCGCTTCGAAGCCGATCGCATGCAGGTGGCGGCGCGGCGCGCCGAGATGCTCGGCGCGCGGGTGCGCGAGGCGCGCGTCGCGCTGACGTTCGGCCCGGACCCGGTGCTCGCCATCTCCGGCAATGCCGACGGTCCGACCGCGTCGTTCCTGCGTTTCCTGCGGGAGAGCCCGCTGCACGCCCGGGTGGGCGAGTTCCTCGGCGACGCGCAGGCCGTGGGCGACGGCGAGCTGCGGCTCGGCCTGCAGCTGCCGATCGCCGACATCGAGAAGTTCGAGCTGAGCGGCGAATACCGGTTCGCGGGCAACACGTTGCGCCTGGGGAGCCGCCTGCCGAGCATCGATCGCGTGGCGGGGACGCTCGCCTTCACCGGCGATTCGATCGACGTGCGCAGCGCGAGCGGCCGGGTGCTGGGCGGCGCGGTGCGCCTGCTGGGCGGCACGCAGCGCGGCGGCGACGTGGTGCTGAACGCCAGCGGCGCCTTCACGGTGGCGGCGCTCGAGCCCTGGCTGCCGGAAGCCTGGCGCGGCCGGCTGCGCGGCGGCGCGCCCTACGCCGGCTCCGTGCGCGTGCGGCGCGGCGCGGCGCCGCAGTTCACCGTGGAGTCGGAGCTGGTGGGCGTGTCGAGCGACCTGCCGCCGCCCCTGGCCAAGCCGGCGGAGCGCAGGCTGCTGCTGCGCGTGTCGCTGCTGCACGGGGACGATCCGGATCGGGACCGCATCAGCGTCGCGCTCGAGCCCCTCATGCGCGCCGAGTTCCTGCGCGGGCGGCAGGGCGGGTCGATGGCCGTCGAGCGCGCGGCGATCGCTTTCCACCCGGCGCCCGGGACGACGCTGCGCATGCCGGAGCTGCCGGCGCGGGTGCTGCTCTACGGCAGCCTGCCGCACCTCGACCTCGACAGCTGGCTCGATCTGCTGCGCGGCGACGGTGACGGTGGCGCGGGCGAGGAGGGCGGTATGGTCGCGGACATGAGCTTCGGCCAGCTCGACGTGTTCGGCCGGCGCATGGAGGACCTCAAGGTGAGCGCGCGCATCGGTGCCGGCGGCTGGAGAGCGAAGCTAAGCTCGGCGGCCATCGAGGGCGACGTGCAGTTCAGGACGAGCGCGCCGCGCTCGGTGCTCGCGCGCATGACGCGCTTCACGGTGCCGCCCCTCACCTCGGAACCGGTGGCCGGGGGCGGGCGCGGCGAAGAGCTGCCCGACCTCGACCTCGTCGCCGACGATTTCGTCTATCGCAGCAGCCACCTCGGGCGTGTCGAGCTGCTCGCGAGGCGCGAGGACGCCGAGTGGCGCCTGGAGCGCATCCACGTCAAGAATCCCGACGGCGAGGTCACGGGGACCGGCGAATGGCGCACGGCCGAGGACGGCCGTACCGCGCTCGACCTCAAGCTGGATCTGCCGAACGCCGGGGGGTTCCTCACGCGCATGGGCTATCCCAACCTCGTCAGCAAGGGCAACGTCACCGCGGCGGCGCAGCTGTCCTGGCAGGGCGAGCCCACCAGCGTCGACAAGGCGAGCCTCTCGGGGACGGTCAAGCTGCACGCCGAGCAGGGCCAGTTCCTGAAGATCGAGCCGGGCATCGGCAAGCTGATCTCGCTCATCAGCCTGCAGAACCTGCCGCGCCGCGTGTTCCTCGACTTCGGCGACGTGTTCTCCAAGGGCTTCGCCTGGGACGTGATCGACGCCACCGCCAAGGTCGAGCGCGGCGTCCTGGAGACCAAGGACTTCCGCATGACGGGCGGCGCCGCCGAGGTGGAGATGCAGGGCACGGTGGACCTGGCCGCCGAGACGCAGGACCTGCGCGTGCGCGTCATCCCCGGGCTGGACGGCAGCGCCGCCACCGTCACCGGCGTGCTGGTCAGCCCGCCCGTGGGCCTGGCGGCCCTCTTCGCGCAGAAGATCCTGCGCAACCCGCTCGGCCAGATGTTCGCCTACCGCTACGAGATCAAGGGCGACTGGGCGGAGCCGAAGGTCGAGAAGCTGAACCTGCCGCCGGCGCAATTGCCCAAAGAGCCGATCGGCGATTGAATAGCGGACCCATGGACACCGATACCCTGATTGCGACCGCGGACGCCTGCCTGCTGGCGCCCCACGACCTCGGCGCCGGGCGCCTCGACGCGGTGTTCGGCGCGCTCGCCGGACGGCGCATGGACGCCGCCGACCTCTACTTCCAGTACACCCGCGCGGAGGGCTGGAGCCTGGAGGAGGGCATCGTCAAGTCAGGCAGCTTCGCGATCGAGCAGGGCGTGGGCGTGCGCGCCCTCTCCGGCGAGCGCACGGCCTTCGCCTACTCCGACGAGATCAGCTTCGACGCGCTGCAGGACGCGGCGCGCGCGACGCGGGCGATCGCGGCGCAGGGCGGCTCGCGCAAGGCGCGCATCGCGCGCCGCGCGGCGGTGCCGCGCCGCTACGAGCCGATCGATCCGCTCGCGTCGCTCGAATCGAGCGCCAAGGTGGCGCTGCTGGAGCGGCTCGAGCGCCTCTGCCGCGCCCGCGACCCGCGGGTCATCCAGGTGATGGCGAGCCTCGGCGGCGAGTACGAAGTGGTGCTCGTCGCGCGCGCCGACGGCCGCCTCGCCGCGGATGTCAGGCCGCTGGTTCGGCTGTCCGTGCAGGTCATCGCGGAGCAGAACGGCCGTCGCGAGACCGGCTCGAGCGGCGGCGGCGGGCGCACCGACTATTCGATGTTCACCGACGAGGTCCTGGAGACCTACGCGCGCCAGGCCGTGGACCAGGCGCTCGTCAACCTGGAGGCGCGGCCGGCGCCCGCGGGCACCATGACCGTGGTGCTCGGGTCCGGCTGGCCGGGCATCCTGCTGCACGAGGCGATCGGCCACGGCCTCGAGGGCGACTTCAACCGCAAGGGCTCCTCGGCTTTTGCCGGGCGCATGGGCCAGCGCGTCGCCGCGCCTGGCGTCACCGTGATCGACGACGGCACGCTCCCCGGCCGGCGCGGGTCCCTCACCGTCGACGACGAGGGGAATCCTTCGACGCGCACGGTGCTGATCGAGGACGGCGTGCTGCGCGGCCTGCTGCAGGACGGCCTGAACGCGCGCCTCATGAAGATGCCCGTGACCGGCAACGGCCGGCGCGAGTCCTACGCCCACCTCGTGCTCCCGCGCATGACCAATACTTATATGCTGGCGGGAAGCCACGACCCCGCGGAGATCATCCGCAGCGTGAAGAAGGGCCTCTACGCCGTGAACTTCGGCGGCGGGCAGGTCGACATCACGAGCGGCAAGTTCGTGTTCTCCTCGTCCGAGGCCTACATGATCGAAGACGGCAAGGTGACCTATCCGGTGAGGGGCGCGACGCTGATCGGCAACGGGCCCGACGCGCTGACGCGCGTGTCGATGATCGGCAACGACCTC
>DASUFW010000419.1:0-21019 GCA_036274335.1 Burkholderiales bacterium
GGGCAGTCCGCCCTGGAGTACGCCGAGCGCATCCTGGAGCTCTCGGCCGAGATGGATACCCGCATGAAGGAGATGGGCGGCCAGGTGGCGGGGGCGCTGCTGATCGGTGCGAGCATGACCATCGCCGAGTACCTGCTGCCCCCCGTGCTGGGCGAGTTCAAGATGCAGTTCCCGGGCGTGGTGCCCCGCCTGTTCGTCGCCAACTCCGAGGCGGTGCAGGCGCGCATCGCCGAGCGCACCCTCGACCTGGGCTTCATCGAGGGCGACTCGCACCTGCCTTCGCTGGTGACCGACAAGTGCGGCGACGACGAGCTGCAGGTGGTCTGCGTACCTGCGCACCCGCTCGCGAAGCTGAAGTCGGTGACGCCCCAGCAGCTCGTCGAGCATGCCTACGTCGGACGCGAGCCCGGCTCGGGCACGCGCGAGGTGATCGACCACTACCTCGAGAAGGCGGGCGTGTCGCCCGAGTCGCTGCAGGTCGTCATGGAGCTCGGCAGCCCGGAGGCGATCAAGGGACTGCTCTCGACCGGAAACGGCTTCGCCATCATGTCGCGCGCCATCGTCGCCCGGGAGCAGCGCGCGGGCGAGCTCGCCTGCATCCCCCTCTCGCCGCCCCTGACGCGGCATCTGTCCGCGGTCTACCCGAAGGAGCGTTTCCACTCGCGCCTGGTGAACAGCTTCGTGCAGTTCGCCAAGGAGCGCCTGGCGGCCGCGCCGGGCGCCGGCGCGCAGCGATCGGCGGCCTGAGTCAGGCGAGCTGGTCGGCGACCAGCTCGAGCAGGCTCTCCATCTTGCGGTCCCAGGCGTAGTGGGCCTGGCCGTCGTCGAAGCTCAGGCGGCAGTTCGAGCAGCTCGTCGCGAGCCGCTCCGCGCCCGCGGCCTCCACCTGCTTCATCTTGATCTCGAACGCGCGGTAGCGGTGCGCATCGGCCCGGTGCAGCGTCACGACGCCACCCCCGCCCCCGCAGCACCAGTTGGCGTCCCCCGATTGCGGCATCTCGCGCAGCGCGCCGCCGAGCGCCGCGAAGATCTCCCGCGGCGCCTGCCCGGCGCCGCCGCGGCGCGAGACCTGGCAGGGATCGTGGTACGTGAAGGTCGCTTCCAGGGGCTTGAGCTTCAGCCGGCCCTCGCGCACCGCCTCGGCGAGGTACTCCGAGACGTGCAGCACGCGGAACGGCAGCGCCTGCCCGTACATGTTCGCCCCCTGCCAGCGCATCGCGCCGTAGGCGTGTCCGCATTCGGGCAGCAGCAGCGTCTTCGCGCGGCACGCGATCGCGGCGCGGATGACGCGCAGGCTCATGTCGCGCTGCCAGTCGGCGTTGCCCGAGAACAGGCCGAAGTTGGTCGCCTCGTAGCCGTCCGAGCGCAGCGTCCAGGAAACGCCCAGCCGGCCGAGGATCTTCGCCAGCGCGACGATCGACTGCGGGTACTTCATGATCTCGATCGAGGACAGCGTCACGAGGAGGTCCGCCTCCGGCCGGTCGAGCGGGATCTCGACCCCGTGCTCGTCGGCGAGCCACTCGGCGCGCTCCTTCAGCACTTTCGGGGTCGCGCCGAGCGGACTGCCCTCGCGCTCCGCGCGCTCGGCGACCGCCCACAGCTCGTGCGGCACGAGGCCCGCGGCGAACATGCCGTGGCGCGCCTGCGCCACCAGGCCCGCAATGTCGATGCCCATCGGGCAGGCGAGCGTGCAGCGGCCGCACATGGTGCACGAGTCGTAGAGAAGCTCCTGCCAGTCGCGCAACTGCGCCGCGGTCACCGGCTTCTTCAGGTTGAGCGCCCGATAGAGCCACGCGAACGGCCCCGCCTCGCGCTGCCAGGCCTGCTTGAAGGGCTCGAGCTTCCAGATCGGCGTGTACTGCGGATCGCCGCTCGTCACGTAGAAGTGGCAGGCCTCAGCGCAGTGTCCGCAATGGATGCAGGACTCCATGTAGACCGCGGCCGAGCGCGTCATGTCGCGCAGGAAGGCCTGCAGCGCGGCCTGCGCACGCGCCTCGTCCGGGGCGTCGCCCTGCTTGTCGTAGCGCACCTCCGGCCGCTTGATCGTGAAGCGCGGGGTGTCGAAGTCGATCGGATGCGATTCGCTGCGGTCGCTCACAGGGCGGCCCCCTTGCGCCGGAAGTCCGCCCCCGTGCGGTAGCGCGACACGAAGACGAGCGCGGCGTGCGACAGCTTGCCGAACGGCAGCCAGATCATGAGCAGCTCGAGGCTGAGCAGGTGGATGGCGAGCGGCCCGGGGTCCGCGGGCGGCGGCAGCACCGCCATGCCGGTGATCAGGGGCAGCAGCGTGACGAACCAGCTGAACTTGTCGTCGAAGTTGGACAGCAGGCGCAGCACGGGATCGCTCTGCCGAAGGATGAACGCGAAGCCGAGGCCGAGAATCGCGACCGCCGTGGCGACGTAGGTGAAGGCCGCGGGCAATGCCGGCCAGCCGACGCCGAGGTGATGCTTGATGAACGCGATATGCGGCGCGAAGGCGAAGGCCACGATGGCGAGCGCGATGTGGTACGCGTAGGCGTTGACCATCGCCACGATGCGCGTGTTCACGCCGCGGCGCGGAAGCATGCGCGCCGCGATGGCGCGCAGGCCGCCCAGCACGAGGTCCCGGTGGCGCGGCGCGGACCGCTCGACGCGCACCGGGCGCCGGAAGATGGCGAACAGGCGCCAGGCGAGTCCCGCCACCATCACCGCCGTCGCGAAGGCGAGCGCGGGGCCCCGGGCGAATTCCAGCAGCGTCATGCCGACATCCTCGCGCACGCCGCCCGCGCGGGATTGACATGCGTCAAGCCGAGCGTGCGCCCGCCTTTTCCTCCAGGGTCGCGTAGTACCCGCGGAGCACTTCGAGCACCTCGGCGCGGCTGAACTCGGCCGGCACCGGGCTGCCGTCCGACAGCCACTTGCGCAGCTGCGTGCCCGAGACCTGCAGGCGGTCGGCGTCGCCGTGCGCGCAAGTGCGGCCCGAGGCCATGCCGCCGCAGCGGTAGCACCAGAAGGTCACGTCCATCTTGAGCGGCTGCGTCTCGAGCGCGCCCGCCGGGATCTCGTCGAAGATGCGGTGCGCATCGAACGGGCCGTAGTAGCTCCCCACACCGGCGTGGTCGCGGCCCACGATCTGGTGCGAGCAGCCGTAGTTCTGGCGGAACAGCGCATGCAGCAGCGCCTCGCGCGGACCCGCGTAGCGCATGTCGAGGGGATAGCCCGCCTGGACCACGGTGCCGGGGCGGAAGTACCCGTCGATCAGGACCGAGATCGCACGCGTGCGCACCTCGGCCGGAATGTCGCCGGCCTTCAGCGCCCCGAGCAGCGAGTGCACGAGCACCCCGTCGCAGGTCTCGATCGCCACCTTGGCGAGGTACTCGTGCGAGCGGTGCATGGGATTGCGCGTCTGGAAGGCCGCCACGCGCGACCAGCCCAGCCGCTCGAACTCGGCGCGAGTCTCCGCCGGCGTCATGAACAGCGCGCCGTAGCGGGCCTTGAAGCCGCCGTCCGAGAGGACCTTGACGGGGCCGGCGAGGTTGACTTCGCCCTGCTGCATGACGAGCTTCACGCCCGGGTGCGCAAGGTCGGCGGTGCGAAACACCGACATGCACTCGTGCGCCTTGTCGATCCGGTACTTCTCGGTGACGCGCATCGTGGCGAGCACCTCGTCGCCCTCGGGGTCGACCAGTGCGATCTCCGCGCCGGTGCGGATGCTTTCGGCCGCGGCCTCGCCCGCGGACAGGGTGATCGGGATCGGCCAGAACAGGCCCGACGCCATGCGGTAGCCGTCGCACACCCCTTCCCAGTCGGCGCGCGTCATGAAGCCCCCGAGCGGCGTGAAGCCGCCGATGCCGAGCATGATGAGGTCGCCCTTCTCGCGCGAGCTGACGCGCAGCGGCGGGAGCGACGCGGCGCGCGCGCGCTCGGCCTCCAATGCGCCTCCGGACAGCAGCAGCGGCCTGAGGGCGCCGCCTCCGTGGGGACGAACGAGTCCGGCCATGCCCGCATTGTCGGCAGCGGCCGCGCGGCTCGGCAACCCCCTTGATCTGATCCGCCGATAAGGCCCTCTGATCCGCCCGGGCATCCGCCCTCGGGCAGAATGCGCTCATGCAGAGGCGCGAATTCCTCAGGATGCTCGCCATGGCCGCGGCTGCCGGCGCGTCATTGCGCGCCGGGGCGAGCGACCGGCAGGCAGCCGACGAGCTCTACGCGCTCCCCGCGTTCGGGCAGCTGTCGCTGCTGCACGTGACGGACGCGCACGCACAGCTGCTGCCGACCCGCTACCGCGAGCCGAGCATGAACCTCGGCGGCGGCGGCCGCACCGGCACGCCGCCGCACATCGTGGGCGAGGCGCTGCTCCGCCATTTCGGGATTGCGGCCGGCGGGCGCCTCGCGCATGCCTATACGTGCCTCGATTTCGTCGAGGCCGCGCAGCGCTACGGCAAGGTCGGCGGCTACGCGCACCTCGCGACGCTGGTCAAGCGCCTGCGGGCTTCTCGCCCGCACTCGCTGCTCCTCGACGGCGGCGACTCCTGGCAGGGCACGGCCACGGCGCTGTGGACCGAGGGGGCCGACATGATCGGCGCGCAGAAGCTGCTCGGCGTCGACCTGATGACCGCGCACTGGGAATTCACCTACGGCGCCGCGCGGGTGAAGCGCGCCGTGGAGCGCGAGTTGCCGCCCATCGAGTTCATCGCGCAGAACGTGAAGACGCTCGACTTCGAGGACCCGGTGTTCGAGCCCTACGCGATGCGCACGCTGAACGGCGTGCGCGTGGCGGCGATCGGCCAGGCTTTCCCCTACACGCCGATCGCCAATCCGCGCTACTTCGTGGAGGCGTGGACCTTCGGCATCCAGGAGGAGCGGCTGCAGCAGCTGGTCGACGAGGTGCGCGCGAAGGGCGCGCAGGTCGTGGTGCTGCTCTCGCACAACGGCATGGACGTGGACCTCAAGCTCGCCGGCCGCGTGCGGGGCCTGGACGCGATCCTCGGCGGCCACACGCACGACGGCATGCCCGCGCCGGTGCGCGTCGGCCGCACGCTGGTGACCAACGCAGGGGCGAGCGGCAAGTTCCTTGGCGTGCTCGACCTGGAGGTGAAGGCAGGCGCGGTGACCGACTACCGGTACCGCCTGCTGCCGGTGTTCTCCCACCTGCTGCCGGCCGACGCAGCGATGGCGAAGTACATCGACGGCGTGCGCAGCCCTTACCGGGCGCGACTGGGCGAGAAGCTCGCCGTCACCGACGGGCTGCTCTACCGGCGCGGCACCTTCAACGGCACCTGGGACCAGCTGCTGCTGGAAGCGCTGCTCGCCGAAAAGAACGCCGAAATCGCCTTCTCGCCGGGCTTCCGCTGGGGCGGAACGCTGCTGCCCGGCGACGCGATCACCGTCGAGCACCTGATGGACCAGACCGCGATCACCTACGCCCACTCGACGCTGAACGAGCTGACCGGCGGGCAGATCAAGGCGATCCTCG
This sequence comes from Burkholderiales bacterium, assembly GCA_036274335.1. Classification (GTDB taxonomy): domain Bacteria; phylum Pseudomonadota; class Gammaproteobacteria; order Burkholderiales; family SG8-39; genus JAABQT01. The sequence goes on from DASUFW010000419.1 coordinate 5,456, forward strand.
AAGACGTGGGCGACAACCTGTTCAACGAGGATCCCTACCTGCAGCAGGGCGGCGACATGGTGCGCGTCGGCGGCATGACCTACGCCTGCGATCCGGCAGCGGCCATCGGCAGCCGCATTTCGGACATGCGCCTGCGCGGCCGCCCGCTCGAGGCCGGCAAGCGCTACAAGGTGGCGGGCTGGGCGCCGGTGGCCGCCGGCGCGAGCGGCGAGCCGGTGTGGGACGTGGCCGCGCGCTACCTGCGCGCGCGGCGCACGATCCCGCCGCTCGAGGCGAGCGTGCCGAAGCTCAGCGGTTGACCGGGGAGTTCGGGTCCATCAGCAGCGCGACGAGGTCCTTGATCTGGTCCTCGGTCAGCGCGTGGACGTACCCGAAGCGCGGCATCTGCGAGCAGACGCTGTAGGCCTTCGCGTTGTAGATCTTGGCGTAGGCGTAGCGCTGCACCTCGGTCGTGTAGCCGCGCAGCTTGCCGAAGTGGTACAGGCTCGGGCCGATCGTGCCGAACGAGGTCGTGTCGGGGCCGATCTGGTGGCAGTTGTAGCAGCCGCCGCCGACGCCGCCCTTGTCCCTGAAGGTCATGCCGCGCCCGTTCTGCGCGACCTTTTCGCCGGACTTCCAGTTGCCCAGCAGCTTGCCGTCGGCCGGGAACTTGACGGTGGCGTATTCCTTCCGCTGCAGCTTGTCGGTGAGCTCGGCCGGCGGGTTGTTGTCGTACTTGTTGCAGGCGGCGACCACGGTGTCCGCCTTCAGGCGGTCCATGCCCACGATGCCTGCGGCGTGGAAGTCCTCCTGCATCCGTTTCATCGCCTGATCCTGGGGGGAGGGTTGCAGCATCGCGCACGCGGCGAGCGCCGCAGCGCCGGCGGCCACGGCGGCGAGGGTCGCAGTCTTCTTCATGTCGGCTCCCTTAGCGCTTGATGCCGGGGCCCTTGTACAGCTGGCCCTGGGCGTTGACGGTGAGATACATCAGCAGGTCGCTCAGCATCTCGGAGGTGTAGTCGGGCTCCGGGAAGCGCTGCTGCCGGTAGCAGTCGTTGAGGCGCCACTGGATCGTGTGCATGACGCCGCCGGTCATGCGATACCCGGGCCAGCCCTGCACCGCCGCGATCGCGGTTTCCGGCTTGGTGAAGTTCGGCAGCGGCTGCGTGCGGATGCGCTTGCCGTCCACGCCGTGGCAGCTCGCGCAGGAGAAGTCGTAGGTGCCCGCCCGGTAGAAGAACAGGGCCTTGCCGATGTCGTAGGCTTCCTTCTCCTTCGGGTGCGACTGCGACGGCGCGATCTTCATGCCGCGGGATTGCCCGGCGACGTAAGTGGTGAGGGAGACCGGATCCGGCGTCTTCGTGGCGCTGCTGAAGGGCTTGTCGTCGAGCTTGTCGAGATCGTAGCCCTGCAGCTTGACCATGCAGTACACGATGCGCGCCTCCGCATCCATGACGCGCCCGGCGTCGGCGAAGTAGCGCGGCATCTGCACGTAGGCGCCCTTGACGACCCCGGGCCCGAGGCCCAGGTCGCATTTCTCGAGCGAGACCTTGTTCGGGCCGCGCGGCGTCTTCCACAGCTCCTCGCCCTTGGCCTCGAACAGCTCGGCCGGGTTGGCCTCCTCCATGATCGCGCGGAACTTGTCGAAGTCCGCGGCGACCGGGTCCTCGGTCTGCCCGACCGCCTGCAGCCAGGGCATCACCGCAGCAGCAGCGATACCCGCCATGAGCGCACGTCTCATCTTCACCTCCTCCAGTTCAGACGATCGGGGCTTCTGCGGCCCCGGCCCCGTCGGGTCAGCTTCCGCCGCTCACCGTTGCTTCGTCGGTGCGCGACTCGCCCATGTTGTCCTTCCAGGTGACCGTGATCTTATCCCCGGCCTTGGCGCCTTTCACCTTGAACGCGAACACCGGGTTGCGCGAGATCGCCTGGCTGATGTCGGCGCTGAGCACCGTCTTGCCGTTCAGCTGGGCGGTGATGGTCTGGATGAAATGCAGCGGCACGACCTTGCCGCCCTGCTTGCGCTGGCCGGTCTCCATCGGGTGCGCCATCAGCACGCGCACGGTGGCGACGTCGCCCTCGACCGAGGCGCGAATCTTCATCGGATCTGGCATGGCTCTCCCTTTGTCCTCAGCCGCCGCAGCCGCCGATGGTGACCTTCACTTCCTTGGCGGTCGTGTAGAACTTGCCGTTCGCCGCCACCACCACGCGCACCGGCGTGGACTCGCCGAGCTTGGCGCGCAGATGCACGTACGGCATCGTGCCCGCCGCGAAGTCGAAGGTGCCCGTGTACGGGAACGGGTTCTTCTCGATGAACACCGAGATGCTCGTCGTGCCGGGAATGCTGCTGGTGATGTCGACCGGCACCACCGCGCCGTTCTCGGCGATGTCCGGGGCGCGGATCTCGATGTCCTTCGATTCCGCCGCGTCGTGCATGCCGAGCGCGCGCATGGCGTCGGCGGCGTTCTTCGCCTGGAACGCCGCCTGGTTCCAGGCCGCGCGTGCCGAGCCGGGCCTGAGCAGCGCGCCGCCGAACGCGGCCGCCACGGCGAGCGCGCCGCCCGCCTTCAACAGATCTCTGCGGATCGTTTGCATCTCCTCGTCTCCTCCTACCGGGTCGTCCCGGACTGGTTCTAAGTGTAGGGTACTCAAAGACTTCGTACCGGCACAAGCGGGACGCCGCCGAAGCCGCATCGAAAATTCGTTCGGGGCATAACGATAGCTAATTCCGTCCCCGACCTCCCGTTGCTACTGTGGCGCAGACTTTCGCCGGCGCAGCAGCCATGGCGCCACGATCAGGATCGCGGTCGCGGCGAGCAGCCCCGCCGCGATCGGCTGCGTGAAGAACACGCTCGCGTCGCCCTGGCTGATCGACAGCGCACGCCGGAATTGCGTCTCGGCGAGCGGCCCGAGGATGAGCCCGATCACGGCGGGCGCGACCGGAATGTCCCAGCGACGCATGGCGAAGCCGAGCAGGCCGAACACGTACAGCGTGAGGAGGTCGACCCACGACTGGTGCAGGCTGTAGGCGCCCAGCGTGGCGAACAGCAGGATCCCGCCGTAGAGCATCGGGCGAGGGATGGCCAGGACCCTCACCCAGATGCCGATCAGCGGCAGGTTGAGCACCAGCAGGATCACGTTGCCGACGTACATGCTGGCGATCAGGCCCCACACCAGATCGGTCTGCATCTGGAACAGCAGCGGGCCCGGCTGGATGCCGTAGTTCTGGAACGCGGTCAGCAGGATCGCCGCGGTCGCCGAGGTGGGGATGCCGAGCGTGAGCAGCGGCACCAGCACGCCCGTGGCCGAGGCGTTGTTGGCGGCCTCGGGCCCCGCCACGCCCTCGATCGCACCGTTGCCGAACTGCTCGGGATGGCGGCTGAGCTTCTTCTCGAGCGAGTAGGACAGGAACGTGGGAATTTCGGCGCCGCCCGCCGGGATCGAGCCGAAAGGAAAGCCGATCGCGGTGGCCCGCAGCCAAGCCGGCCAGGATCGCTTCCAGTCCTCGCGCGACATCCAGAGCGAGCCGGCGAGCCGCTCCATCGTCTCCGGCAGCCGGCTCGTGTACGCGGCGACGTACAGCGTCTCCCCGACCGCGAACAACCCCACGGCGAGCACCACCACATCGATGCCGTCGAGGAGCTCGGGCACGCCGAACGCGAAGCGCGGCTGCCCGGTCTGGCTGTCGATCCCGATCAGCCCGAGGAACAGCCCGACGAACAGGCTGGCGAGGCCCCGCGTGGTCGAGGCGCCCAGCACGGCGGCCACCGTCGTGAACGCGAACACCATGAGCGCGAAGTACTCCGCGGGCCCGAACTTCAGCGCAAGCTCGACGACCAGCGGCGCGATCAGCGTGAGGAGCGCGACGGCCAGCGTGCCGGCCACGAAGGAGCCGATTGCGCTGGTGGCCAGCGCGGGTCCGGCGCGGCCATTCTTGGCCATGCGGTTGCCCTCGAGGGCCGTGGCGATCGATGCCGACTCGCCCGGCGTGTTGAGCAGGATGGTGGTCGTCGAGCCCCCGAACATCGCCCCGTAGTAGATGCCCGCGAACATGATGAGCGCGCCGGTGGGGTCGAGCTTCACGGTCAGCGGCAGGAGCATGGCGACGGTGAGCGCCGGGCCGACGCCCGGCAGCACGCCGACGAACGTGCCCAGCGTGACGCCGATGAAGCCCCACAGCAGGTTGATGGGCTTGAGCGCCACTTCGAAGCCGTGCAGAAGCGCCGCGAGCGATTCCATCACAGGCCGCCGAGCAGAGGCTGCAGCCAGCCGCCGGGCAGGCTGACATTGAGCACCTGCACGAAGAACAGGAACACCGCGAGGGCGAGCCCGCCGCCGACCGCGGCATCGCGCACGAACCGCCGGCTGCCGAAGCCGCGCGCCACGCAGGCAAACAGCAGCGCGCCGGCCAGCACGAAGCCGGCCCATTGGATGAGCGCAAGGTGCGCGATCAGGCCGGCGCTGATCCAGGCGAACGCGCCCGCGTGGAAGGCGTGCTCGCTGCCCGCTTCGGGCTCGGGCATGCGGCGCCAGCCACCCGAAAGCGCCTCGTACAGCAGGAATCCGCCGACCGCGATCAGTGCCGCGGCCACCACGCCGGGAATGAAGTTCGGCCCGATGCGCGCGTAGCCGCCCTCGGCGGGCAGCATCGCCGTACCCGCCGCTACGCCCACGCCGAGCGCGATCACCCCCGCAGAAAGCGCGATCTCGGCGCCGGCGCGGCGCACGATGCTATTTCCGCTTGATGCCGAGCGAATCGATGATGCCGGCGATCCGCCGCGTGTCCTCGGCGAGGAATTTGGCGTAGTCGTCGCCGCCGAGGAAGACGCCCGTCCAGCCGAGCTTTTCCAATGTCGACTTCCACGCGGGCGTCTCGGTCGCCGCCTTCACCAGCTTGACCAGCGAATCGCGCTGCGCGGTCGTGATCCCGGGCGCACCGAAGATGCCCCGCCAGTTGCCGAGCTCGACGTCGATGCCTTGCGACTTGAGCGAGGCGATGCCCTCGAAGGCGGCGGGCGCGGACACGCCCAGCGCGCGCATCCGGCCGCCCTTGATCTGCTCGGCGAACTCGCCCACGCCCGAGACGCCCGCCGTCACGTGGCCGCCGACGATCGCCGCGATCGCCTCGCCGCCGCCCTTGAACGGAACGTAATTGATCTTCGCGGGATCCACGCCGACCGACCTGGCGATCAGTCCGACGAGGATGTGGTCGGTGCCGCCCGCCGACCCCCCGCCCCAGGACACCGCGCCCGGGTTCGCCTTGAACGCCTTCACGAGGTCGGCCAGGGTCTTGTGCGGCGAACCGGCCGGCACGACGATCACTTCCCACTCGCTCGTCAGCCGCGCCACCGGCGTGACCATCGTCAGGTTCACCGGCGAGCCGTTGAGATGAATGCCGCCGATCATCACCATGCCACCGACCATCATCGCGTTCGGGTCGCCCTTCGCCCCGTTCACGAACTGCGCAAGGCCGATCGTTCCCGCCGCGCCGCCCTTGTTCTCGAATTGCACCGAGGACACGAGGCTGGCGCTTTGCATGGCGGCCGCGAGGTTGCGCCCGGTCTGGTCCCAGCCGCCGCCCGGGTTGGCGGGAATCATGATCTTGAGGCTGGGTTGCGCGACCGCCGCGCCGGCGAACGCGAGGCCGGCGAGGAACTTCAGGAGCTTCAGCATGGTCTGTCTCCGGGGGCGAGGGGATGGAATTCTAGTCCACCCGCCAAGTTTTGCGATAATGCGCCCCCTTTGAAGCCGCGCGGACCCGATGATCCACATTGAAAGCCTGGTGAAGACCTTTGGCGCGAAGCGCGCTGTGGACGGCGTGTCCTTCGCCGTGGAGCGCGGCGAGGTGCTGGGCTTCCTCGGCCCCAACGGCGCCGGTAAGTCCACCACCATGCGCATGATCACCGGCTACCTGCCGCCGACCAGCGGCCGCGTGTCGATCGGCGGCCACGACGTGGAGGACGAGCCGCTCGCGGCGAAGCGCCTGATCGGCTACCTGCCGGAAGCCGCGCCCTCGTATCCCGACATGACGGTGCAAGGCTTCCTCGCGTTCGCGGCGGACATGCGCGGCCTCGCCGGCGACGCGAAGCGCCGGGCGATCGGCCGCGTCGTGGAGCTCTGCTTCCTCTCCTCGGTGCTGGCGCAGTCGATCGACACGCTTTCCAAGGGCTACCGCCACCGCACCTGCCTCGCGCAGGCGCTGATCCACGATCCCGAGGTGCTGATCCTCGACGAGCCCACCGACGGGCTCGACCCGAACCAGAAGCACGAGGTGAGGAACCTCATCCGCGAGCTCGGACGCACCAAGGCGCTCGTCTTCTCCACGCACATCCTGGAGGAGGTGGACGCCGCCTGCACGCGCGCGATCATCATCGACCGCGGCCGCATCGTGGCGAACGGCACGCCCGCCGAGCTGCGCGCGATGTCCGCGCACGCGGGCGCGGTGACGCTGCACGCCGCCGGCGCGAGCGCGGAGAAGCTCGCCGCGCTCGGACGCGTCGAGCCCGTGAACGGGGCGTTCCGCGTCTATCCCCGGGACAAGTCGGCCGCCGCGCAGCTCGCGGTCGCCGTCGTGGAGCTCGCGCACCGCGAAGGCTGGACGCTGGACGCCCTGCATACCGAGGAGGGCCAGCTCGACGAGGTGTTCCGCGGCCTGACCCTCTCCGACACGGCCGGCAAGGCATGAACGCCGCCCACGCGATGCTGACGATCGCCCGGCGCGAGCTGGTCGCGTACTTCACCTCGCCCGTGGCGTACGTGTTCCTGGTGATCTTCCTGCTGCTCACCGGCTTCCTCACGTTCACCGCGGGCGCGTTCTTCGAGCGCGGCGAGGCAAGCCTCGCGTCCTTCTTCGTGTTCCATCCCTGGGTGTACCTGATCCTGGTGCCGGCCGTGGGCATGCGGCTGTGGGCCGAGGAGCGGCGCGCGGGCACGCTCGAGCTGCTGCTCACGCTGCCAGTCGCGCCCTGGCAGGCGATCCTCGGCAAGTTCCTCGCGTCGTGGGCGTTCCTCGCCATCGCGCTCGCCCTCACTTTCCCGGTGGCGGTGACCGTCAATGTGCTCGGCGAACCCGACAACGGCCAGATCTTCGCCGGCTACCTCGGCAGCCTGTTCCTCGCCGGCGCCTACCTGGCGGTCACCTGCCTCACGTCCGCCATGACGCGCAACCAGGTGATCGCCTTCATCCTGGCGGTCGTCCTGTGCCTGTTCCTGCTGCTGGCCGGGTTCGCGCCGGTGACCGACCTGCTCGGGCGCTGGGCGAGCTCGGCGTTCGTCGACGTCGTCGCCTCGTTCTCGGTGGTCACGCACTTCGAGGGATTCCAGCGGGGCGTCATCGACAGCCGCGACGTGCTGTTCTTCCTGTCGGTGATCGGCTTCTCGCTGTTCGCCACCGGCGTGATGCTGCGCAGCCGATGAAGCGCCTCTCGCGCCGGCAGGAGGCGGTCGTCTATTCCATCGTCGGGCTGGCGGCCCTGTTCCTGCTGCTCGTTGCCGCCAATTTCCTCGCCTCGGCGGTGCCGGTGCGCGCCGACCTGACCGAAGGCAAGCTGCACACCCTTTCGCCGGCCACCCGGAAGCTGCTGCGCGGCCTGCAGGCGCCCGTGAAGGTGAAGCTCTACATCAGCTCGGGCGACGCCATGCCCGTCCCCATGCGCAGCTTCGCGCGCCGCGTGGTGACCCTGGTGGACGAGTTCCGCTCGGTCGCCGGCTCGAACCTGGTGGTCGAGCGCTACGATCCCAGCCCCGACAGCGAGGCGGAAGACGCCGCGCAGCTCGACGGCATCGAGCCGCAGACGCTCGCCACCGGCGAGCAGTTCTATCTCGGCCTGGTGGCGAGCCGGCTCGACCGCAAGCAGGTGATCCCCGTGGTGGCGCCCGCCCGCGAGCGGCTGCTCGAGTACGACCTGATCCGCGCGGTCGCGCGCGCCGCCAATCCCGAGAGGCCCAGGCTCGGCCTGATGAGTCCGCTGCCGGTGCTCGGCGCGAGCTTCAATCCCTACACGCGCCAGCAGGCCACGGACCCCTGGGTGCTCGCCAACGAGCTGCGCCGCGACTTCGAGGTGAAGACGATCGACCCGGCTGCGGCGTCGATCCCGGCGGATGTGAACGTGCTCCTGCTGATCCACCCGCGCGACGTCACCGGGAAGACCGAGTACGCGCTCGACCAGTTCGTGCTGCGCGGCGGCAAGCTGATCGCCTTCGTCGACCCCTACGCCTACTTCGACCAGCTGCCGACGCCGATGCCCGGCATGCCGCCGCAGGTGACGAGCTCCAGCCTGCCGCACCTGTTCAAGGCCTGGGGGGTCGGGATGAGCCCCGACAAGGTGGTTTCCGACGTCGTGTACGGCTCGGGCCAGGGGCCGCGCTACACGCCGACGGTGCTGACCCTCAATCGCACCGCCTTCTCGCGCGACGACGTGGTCACCTCCCAGCTCGAGTCCCTGCTCTACGCGTTCGGCGGCGCCTTCGAGGTCAAGCCGGCCGACGGGCTTTCGGTCTCCCCGCTGGTGCGCAGCTCGCCCAACAGCATGCTGGTCGAGAGCGGCAAGGCCACCGCCGCCGGACCGGCGGCGACCAACGACTTCGTGCCGAGCGGCCACAGCATGCTGCTCGCGCTGCGGCTCAGCGGGAAGTTCCGCACGGCGTTCCCGGACGGCCCGCCGAAGGACACCAAGCCCGCTACCGCGCCGGCGACCGCGCCGGGGCTCAAGGCGGCGGCGCGCGAGAACGCGGTGGTGCTGGTCGCCGACACCGACATGCTGCAGGACGGCGCCGCGGTCGACGTGCAGGAAGTCTTCGGCCGGCGCGTCGTGGTGCCCTCGAACGGCAACCTCGCCTTCGCGCAGGGCCTGGTCGAGCAGCTGAGCTCGGACGAGAGCCTGCTGTCGCTCAAGAGCCGCGCCTCGGCCTACCGGCCGCTCACCGTCGTGCGCGAGATGGAGGCGAAGGCGCAGCTGCAGTACTTCGGCAAGATCAAGGAGCTCGAGGACGAGCTGCAGAAGACCAACGACTCGCTCAAGAAGCTCGAGGGCAGCCCTGCGAAGGGCGCGGCCGCGAGCGCGCAGATCCTGACGCCCGAGCAGCAGGCCGAGATCGACCGCTTCAAGAAGAAGGTCGCCGAGACGCGCCTCGCACTGAAGGAGCTGCGCAGGAACCTGCGCCACGATTCGGAGCAGCTCGTGTTCCTCACCAAGATCGCCAACATCGCGCTGATGCCGCTGCTGGTGGCGCTGGCCGGCCTCGGCGTGGCGCTCGTGCGGCGCCGGCGGCAGGCGCGCGGGGCCGGACAGCCATGAACGCGCGAGTGGCCGTGGTGCTGGTCGTGCTGCTCGCCGCGCTCGGCGGCGGCGCGCTGCTCCTCTACCGGAAGGAGGGTTCGCAGTCGCCGGCCTCGGCCGCCCAGCTCGGGCAGCCGGTGCTCGCGGGCCTGCAGGCGGCCGACATCCAGTCGATCGAGGTCCGCGAACCGGGCGCGACGCTCACGCTCCTGCGGCGCCCGAACGGCTGGGTGGTCGCCGAGCGCGCCAACTTTCCCGCCGACGTCGACAAGGTGCGCGAGCTGGTGCTCGCCGCGATCGGCCTGAAGGTGGGGCAGGTGGAGAAGATTGCCGAGAAGGACCGCGCCGGCCTGCAGCTCGACGCTTCGGGCACGCGCCTGGAATTCCGCGGCGAGGCGGGCAAGCCGCTCGCCGCGCTGATCGTGGGCAAGAAGTACTTCAAGCGCGAGCCGCGCGATGCGGCCACCGCTGCGCCGGACGGCCGCTTCGTGCGGGTGCCCGAATCCGCCGGGACCGCGCTGGTGGTCGCCGACCCGCTGCGCCTGGCGAGCGCGAAGAGCGCGCCCTGGGTGTCGAAGGAAGGCTTCGGCGCCGAGCTGGTGCGCACGATGGAGGTCGATTCGCCCGCCGACGGCAAGTGGCGCATCTCGCGAACCAAGGACGACACCCAGTGGAAGCTGACCCCGCTCTATGCGGGCGAGAAGCTCGACGTGATCCGCGCGAACTCCGCGTCCTATTCGCTGCACCGCGTGGCGATCGACGACGTAGCGCCCCCCGGGCTGCGCCCGGACGAGACCGGCCTCGACAAGCCGGTGACCGTGGTCGCGTCCACGTTCGATGCGCTCACCTACACGCTCAAGCTCGGCAAGCTGCGCGGCGACGATTATTACGCCATGGTGTGGGTCGCCGGCGAGCCGAAGGTCACCGGCCCGGACGCCGAGAAGCGCGCCAAGCAGATCGCCGAGCGCCTGCCGCGCGAGCATGCGCTGGAGGGCCAGGTGCTCCTCATTTCCCGGCACAAGTTCGAGGACGTTCTCAAGAAGCGCTCGGAAATGCTGGACAAGAAGGACCCCGCGAAGAAGTAGCGCGCACGCCGCCTCCCGAAGTAGCATAGGTACCTGGAGGAGGGGCCTTGGGCAAGCATGCGATCAAGCACCTGAGGACGGTCGCGCTGGTCGGCCAGGCCGGCAGCGGCAAGACCTCGCTTGCCGAGGCGCTGCTGGCGCGCGCCGGGGCCATCCCGGCGGCTGGCGCCGTGGATCGCGGCACCACGACGTGCGACTACCTGCCGCTGGAGAAGCAGCTCCAGCATTCGCTCAAGCTCGCGGTCGCCAGCTTCGAGGTGAACGGCGGCGAGGCGCCGACCGTGGTCCACCTGCTCGACACGCCCGGCTACCCGGACTTCCTCGGCCACGCGCTGCCCGCCCTCGCCGCGGTCGAGACGGCGGCGATCGTCATCAACGCCCAGAACGGCATCGAGATGATGACCGGCCGGTTCCTGCAGTGGGCGGCGAAGCGCGGCCTCGACCGGCTGATCATCGTCAACAAGATCGACGCCGACGGCGTGAACCTCGAGCGCCTGCTCGAAGAGATCCAGGAGGCGTTCGGCAAGGAATGCCTGCCGCTCAACCTGCCGGCCGGCCAGGCCTCGAAAGTCTCCGACTGCTTCTTCGCCCCCTCGGGCGAGGCGGACTTCTCTTCGGTGGAAGCGGCGCACCGGGCGCTCGTCGACCAGGTGGTCGAGGTGGACGAGGCGCTGATGGCGGAGTACCTGGAGAAGGGGGAGATCGAGCCCGAGGCGCTGCACGAGCCGCTCGAGGCGGCGATGCGCGACGGGCACCTGATTCCGGTCGTGTTCTGCTCGGCCAAGACCGGGGCCGGCGTGCAGGAGCTGCTCGACGTGATCGTGAAGCTGCTGCCCAACCCGGCCGAGGGCAATCCGCCGAAGTACGCGAGCGTGCCGGCCGACGGCGGCGCGCCGGGGGAGATCCAGGCGGTGCCGGACCCCTCGCAGCACGCCCTCGCGCACGTCTTCAAGGTCGAGATCGACCCCTACATCGGGCGCATCGCGGTGTTCCGCGTGCACCAGGGGCGCCTGACGCCCGGCATGCAGCTCTACGTGGGCGAGGCGAGAAAGCCGATCAAGCCCGGGCACCTGTACCTGCTGCGCGGCAAGACCCAGGTCGAGGTGAGCGAGGCGATCCCCGGCGACATCTGCGCCATCGCCAAGGTGGACGACATCCTGTTCGATCACATCCTGCACGACTCGGCCGAGGATGCGCACATCCACGCGAAGCCGCTCGAGCTGCCGACTTCGGTCTTCGGCCTCGCGCTGCTGCCCAAGAAGCGCGGCGACGAGCAGAAGATCTCCGACGTGCTGCACAAGCTGGTGGCCGAGGACCCGTGCCTGCGGATCGAGCACAACGCGCAGGCGAACGAGACGGTGATGCGCGGCCTCGGCGAGATGCACCTGCGCACCACGCTCGAGCGCATCGCGGGCCAGCACAAGCTCGAGCTCGACACGCGCCCGCCCTCCATCCCCTACCGCGAGACGATCGCCGCGCGCGCGGAGGGCCACAACCGCCACAAGAAGCAGACGGGCGGCGCCGGGCAATTCGGCGAGGTGTTCCTCAAGGTCGAGCCGCTGCCGCGCGGGCAGGGCTTCGAGTTCGTGGACAGCGTGAAGGGCGGCGCGATCCCCAACCAGTTCATCCCGTCGGTGGAAAAGGGCGTGCGCGGCGTGCTCGAGTCGGGCTTCGTCGCGGGCTACCCGATCCAGGACGTGCGCGTCACCGTGTACGACGGCAAGAGCCACCCGGTGGATTCCAAGGACGTGGCCTTCATGTCGGCGGGCCGCAAGGCCTTCCTCGACGCGCTCGCCAAGGCGCGGCCCGTCGTGCTCGAGCCGATCGTCAACGTCGACATCGTCGCCCCCGAGACGAAGATGGGCGACATCGCGGGCGAGCTCTCGGGGCACCGCGGCCAGATCAAGGGCTCGGATTCGCCGCGCCCGGGCACCGTCCAGATCATGGCCCAGGCGCCGCTCGCCGAGCTCGAGCACTTCCCCGCGCGGCTGAAGTCGATCACCGCGGGGCACGGCTCCTACTCGCTGGAGTTCAGCCACTACGACCCCGCGCCGCCGCAGCTGCAGCAGAAGCTCGTGTCGGCCTACAAGCCGTCCGCGCACGCGGACGACTGACAAAAATAGGGACAGACCCTATTTATCGCATCCTGAAAAATAGGGTCTGTCCCTATTTTTTTCGCTTCGGCAGCGGCGCCGGGTTCGGCACTTCCTCGACCGCGCAGAACACACCGCCCTGGAACATCTCGGCGACCGGATTGCCCGGCTTCTCGCGCGCCAGCACCTCGGCCGCGAAGGCCTCCGAATCGTCCTGCGGCCGGTAGCCGAGCCGGAAGGCGTTGGCGTTGTCGTACCAGGCGCGCTTGTTCCCCGAGATGCCGTACACGATCTCGAAGCGGATGTCCGGATGCTCGATGCCGATCGTCACCAGCTGCGCGAGGTCGCGCGGGCTGAACCAGATCGACAGGCGCCGCTTGTCGATCGGCGCCGGGTTCACGTTGCCGATGCGCATGCAGAACACCTCCATGCCGTACTTGTCGGCGTACAGGCTCCCCAGCGCTTCACCGAACACCTTGGAGACGCCGTAACGGCTGTCGGGCTTAGGGTTGGCCCGGTGGTCGATGGTCTGGTCGCGCCGGTAGAAGCCGACGGCATGATTGGAGGTCGGGAAGAGGATGCGCTTCACGCCGTTGCGCCGCGCCGCTTCGAAGACGTTGTAGCAGCCGACGATGTTGGCGCTCAGGATTCCCTCCCAGGGGCCCTCGACGGAGTAGCCACCCAGGTGCACGACGGCATCCACGCCCTTCGTGATGCGCAGGGCGTCGGCCATCTTCGAGATGTCCGCCCGCATGAACGATTCCTGCCCCGCCTTCTTCAGGCTGCGCAGGTCCGAGGCGCGGATACGGTACTTGCCCGCCAGCTCGCGGCGCAGATGCGTGCCGACGTCGCCCGCGGCGCCGGTAATGAGGATGGTCTTCATGTCAGGAACCCCCCTTGGGTCGGACACATTGCCTGGATGCCGCCGCTATGCTACTAAGCAGGCCCATGATACGGGTCCTGCTCCTGGCGGGCGTGCTGGCCGCCGCGAATATTGCGGCGGCCGAGTCGGTCTATCGCTGGACCGACGCGCAGGGCAAGATCCACTACACCAGCGAACCGCCGCCGGGCACCCCGGCAAACGCCGTGCGGCCGCGGACGAGCTCGGTTGCCCCCCAGACCGCGCCGCGTGCGCCGGGCGCGCCCGCCGCGACGGCAGTGCCCGTCGTGATGTACGCCACCTCCTGGTGTCCGTACTGCGCCAAGGCACGCGCCTATTTCAGGTCCAAGGGCATCGCCTACACCGAATTCGATGTCGAGAAGTCCGGGACCGCGCACGCGGAGTTCAAGAAGCTGGGCGGCCGCGGCGTGCCGCTGATCCTCGTGGGGCGCGAGCGCGTCAGCGGGTTCAGCGAGCTCGCCTTCGAGTTCGCGCTGCAGAAAGCGTCGCGATGACCGACGGCTGGCGCCCGAGCGAGCGCGTCCCCGACGCCGCGGTCAAGGACGTCGACGCGTCCTTCACGCGCTACCGCCTGCCGCTCGCCAAGATCGAGCGCCTCGCCACCGGGATCACCCGCTGGGCCGAGGGGCCCGTGTACTTCGGCGACCAGCGCTGCCTGCTGTGGAGCGACGTGCCCGGCGACTGCATGTGGCGCTGGGACGAGACCACCGGCGCCGTGGGGCACTGGCGCCGGCCCTCGGGGCACGCCAACGGCAACACGCGCGACCGCCAGGGCCGGCTGCTGACCTGCGAGCACGGCGGGCGGCGCGTGGTGCGCACCGAGCCGGACGGCTCGCTGACGGTGCTCGCCGACCGCTTCGAAGGCAAGCGCCTCAATTCGCCGAACGACATCGTGTGCAAGACCGACGGCTCGATCTGGTTCACCGACCCGAGCTTCGGCATCCTCGGCTGGTACGAAGGCAACAAGGCCGAGCCGGAAGTGCCGACGCATGTGTACCGCATCGACCCGGCGGGCGGACTCTCGGTGGTGGCCGAGGGCATCAACCAGCCCAACGGCCTCGCCTTCTCCCCGGACGAGTCGATCCTCTACATCGTCGAGTCGCGCGCGGTGCCGCGCAAGATCCTCGCCTACGACGTGGTCGGCGGAAAGACGCTCGCCAACCGCCGCGTGCTGATCGACGCCGGTCCCAAGGGTACCCCCGACGGCTTCCGCGTGGATATCGACGGCAACCTCTGGTGCGGCTGGGGCATGGGCGAGGCGGGCCTCGACGGCGTGCACGTCTTCAATCCCGACGGGCGCCTGATCGGCCGCATCGAGCTTCCCGAGCGCAGCGCGAACGTCTGCTTCGGCGGCCTGCATCGCAACCGCCTGTTCATGGCGGCCACGACCTCCCTCTACGCGCTGTACGTCAACACGCAGGGCGTGGCGGGCGGATAGCCGATGTTCATCGGGCACGCGGCCCTGGCGATGGCGGCCAGGCCGCTCGCGCCGCGCGCCAATCTCGGCGTGGCGATAGCCGCAACCTACTGGCTCGACCTAATCTGGCCCGTGCTGGTCCTCGCCGGGATCGAGCGGGTGGAAATCGCGCCGGGCGACACGGCGTTCACGCCGCTGCATTTCTCGCACTATCCCTGGTCGCACAGCCTGGCCGCGGCGCTCGTCTGGGCCGTGCTGTTTGGCCTCGCCTGCTGGAAGCTCGGGCAGCGCGCCGCGCTCGTGATGGGCGCGCTCGTCTTCAGCCACTGGGCGCTGGACGCGATCTCCCACCGGCCGGACCTGCCGCTCTGGCCGGGAAGCGAGACCCGGATTGGCCTGGGCCTGTGGAATTCCGTGCCGGCGACGCTGGTCATCGAGTTCGCGATGTTCGTCGCCAGCGCCGTGATCTACACGAGAGCGGTGGGCCGGCCGCGGATCAGCTTCTGGGCGCTGCTCGCATTCTTCGTACTCGTGTATCTCGGCGCGGCCTTCGGCCCGCCGCCGCCGAGCGCGCAGGCGGTAGCGTGGAGCGGTGTCGCGCTGCTGCTGCTTCCCGCATGGGCGTACTGGGCGGATCGCCCCAAGCCTAAATAGGGACTTGTCCCCATTCAGAACTCGATCACGCCCTTCCCCGAGGACTGCTGGTCGAAGAGCCGGTAGGCCTCGGTCGCCTGGTCGAGCTTCCAGCGGTGCGTGAAGATCCGGTCCAGGTCGATCCTGTTGTCCGCCACGAAGCGCGCGCACTCGCCCA
>DASUFW010000420.1:0-8964 GCA_036274335.1 Burkholderiales bacterium
CCGAGCGCGAGCCGCGCCTGCTGCTCGAGGGCGAGCAGGAGCGTGCGCGCGCCGACGTTCGGGTTGCCATCGCGATCGCCGCCGATCCAGGTGCCGATCCAGAGAAAGCTGGGCAGCCGGGAGGTGCCGAGCGCCGCTTCGAGCTCCGCATACAGGCGCGGCAGCTCCTCGAGGAAGGTGAGCCGGAAGTAGGCGAGGCCGTTCGCGATCTCGTCGGCCACCTCCAGCTTCGTCAGGCGCAGCATCGAAGTGAGCCACAGGCGCAGCACTTCGCCCTCGAGCGCTGCGTCGCGGGCCGCGCCCGCCGGCTGCGCGAGCAGCCGGGCGATCCCGCGCTCGCAGTCGAGAATCGACTGGCGCTGCACCTCGGTCGGGTGGGCAGTCAGGACCGGGCTGACCCGCGCGCGCGCGAACCAGGCGTCGAGCGCCGCGGGCGTCGCGCCGGCCGCGCGGGCGCGGCCCAGCGCGTGCGCGAAGCTCCCCGGCCCCGCGCCCGCCTCGCGGTGGGCGTGCGCGTCCTCGGCGATGTTGAGCAGCAGCGAGAAGTAGCTGAAGGCGCGCGCCACGTGCAGCGTCTGCTCGATGTCCAGCGTGTCGAGCTGCGAGGCGAGCGCGGCCTCGCCGGTCTCCGCACGGCGGAAGCCCACGGCGGTCTGCCGGATGCGCTCGATGGTCTGGAAGGTGGCCTCGCCCGCCTGCTCGCGCACGACGTCGCCGAGCAGGCGCCCGAGCAGCCGGCGGTCCTCCCGCAGCCGCTCCTCGCTCATGCCGCCCGGTGCTCCTTGAGGTGGGCGCGCAGGTCGAATCCCACCTTGAGTGCGATCAGCAGAAGGAGTGCCCAGACGGGGGAACCGAGCGCCGAGGCGGCGAAGCCGCCGCCCAGGATCGCGAGGTGCAGGACCACGACGCGGCTGTAGGGGGCGGCCATCAGCGCGCGCAGCGACGCGCGCCGGAACTCGCCGCGGCCGAGGTAGTTCCAGAAGAACGAAAACAGGTGGCTGGCGGCGAGCGCCAGCACCGCGATCTCCAGCCCGTAGGCACGAACCGCGTCCATCGCCGGCCCCAGGACGTCCAGGCCGCGGACCCGGGAGACGCCCTGTCCGCCGAACAGGCTGAACACGAACACCCCGTGGATCGCGGTGAACATGCCGTAGTGGAAGCAGAAGAACGGCACCACGAACAGCTTCGCCATCCAGGACGCCGGATCGCGCGGATCCAGGCAGAGCATGCGGGCGACGTTGAGCGCGCCGATGACGACGTTTTCGATCCAGAACAGCAGCACCAGCGGGAAGACCTCCCACCCGAGCGCCAGCACGCCGTACAGCGGCACCAGGTTGGCGGCGAGCAGGGCGATCGTGGTGGCGCCGGGCGATTCGGCCGCCGTGCCCGGCGGCGCCGGCGGGGGCAGGTAGCGCTCCACCGCGTCGACGAACGCGAGCGCCTGCGCGTCGGGGGTCGGGCCGAGGTCGGCGCGCATCCGCCCGGCAATGGCGCCGGGCTCGAGACCCGGATGCTCCCGGGCCATCTGCAAGGCGACGTGCTTGGCGATGAGCGGCGTCAGGCAGCGCACCATCCAGGCGGGCGCTTGCGTGGGCAGCGCGCGCATCCGCGGCGCGGAGTCGGTCACGCCTGGGACGGCAGCGTGAAGTAGAAGGTCGCGCCGGCGCCGGGCGCGGCCTGCGCCCAGACGCGGCCGCCATGGCGCAACACGATCCGCTCGACGATGGCCAGGCCGATGCCGCTGCCGGCGAACTCCGCTTCGGCGTGCAGGCGCTGGAAGGCGACGAACAGCCTGCCCGCCTGCGCCATGTCGAAGCCGACGCCGTTGTCGCGGACGAAGTAGGCGCCCTCGGCCTCGCTCCAGCCCGCCTCGACGCGGGGCGCAGCGACGCGCGCGGAGTACTTGAGCGCGTTCTCCAGCAGGTTGACCATGGCCTGGCGCACCAGCGCCGCGTCGCCGCGCGCCGGCGGCAGCGCGCCGACGTCCACCTGCGCCGCCGGGTAGCCGCGGCGCAGCTCCTCGGCCGCGGACTGCGCGATCTCCCGTACGTCCAGCGAGGCGCGATGCAGCTCGGTGCGCGACACGCGCGCCAGCATCAGCAGCGCGTCGATGAGCTCGCCCATGCGGTGGATGTTGCGCTCGATCACGCCGAGCATCTCGCGGCCGCGCCCGGACAGGCGCGCCGCCTCGTCCTCGGAGAGCAGCTGCGCGAAGCCGCCGATCGCGCGCAGGGGCGCGCGCAGGTCGTGCGACACCGAGTACGAGAAGGCCTCGAGCTCGCGCAGCGCCGCCTCCAGCTCGGCGGTGCGCTCGCGCACGCGCTGCTCGAGCGACTCGTTCAGGCGGCGGATCTCCTGCTCGGCGAGCACCGCGTCGCTGACGTCGCGCCCGACGCCGCGGTAGCCGGCGAAGCGCCCGTCCTCGTCGAACTTGGGCTCGCCGCTGATCGCGACCCAGTGCTCGCGGCCGGCGCGGTCGGGCCGGCGCATGAGGAAGTCGCGGAAGGGCCGGCGCGCCTCGAGCAGCGCGCGGTGCTCCTGCCACCCGGCCTCGCTCAGGTTCAGCGTCGGCAGCTGCCAGCGGGTGCGGCCCAGATGCTCGGAGGCGCCGATGCCCGAGCGGGCGGCGACGTCGCCCGACATCGAGGTGAAGCGGTACTCGGCGTCCTGCTCCCAGTACCAGTCGGACGACAGCATGGTGAGGCCGCGGAAGCGCTCCTCGCTTTCGCGCAGCGCCTGCTCGGCCTGCACCTGGCGGGTCACGTCGCGCCCGGTGCCGTGGTAGCCGAGGAAGGCGCCGTCGGCGCCGAACAGCGGCTGGCCGCTCATCGAGGCCCAGTACACCCGCCCGTCGGGCCCGCGGCGCGCGAGCAGGAAGTCGCGGAACTCCTCCCGCCGGGCGAGCAGGGCGCGGTGCTCGTCCCAGTCGGCGGGCGACACGTTGAGGAACTCCATCTCCCAGCGCCGCTTGCCGTAGTCGCCCTCCGGCGGCAGGCCCATGCGCG
Organism: Burkholderiales bacterium; assembly: GCA_036274335.1. Lineage (GTDB taxonomy): Bacteria > Pseudomonadota > Gammaproteobacteria > Burkholderiales > SG8-39 > JAABQT01. Next base: position 3,006 of record DASUFW010000420.1, read on the forward strand.
AGAGCACCTGGCCCTCCCGGAACGTGAAGCGGTGCTCCTCGTCGGTCTGCCAGTAGAAGTCCGCCGTGAGGTCGACCAGCGCCCGGTAGCGCTGCTCGCTGGTGCGCAGCTCGAGCTCGGATTGCTTGCGCGCGGTGATGTCCCGGCCGATGCCGCGGTAGCCGCGAAAGCGCCCCTGGGGGTCGAAGATCGGGCGGCCGCTGGTGCTGATCCAGCGGCGCTCGCCCGAGGGCAGGATGCGCTCGATCTCGAGGTTGCGGAATTCCCGCCGCGCCTCCAGGTCGGCGCGGTGCCGCGCCCAGTCCTGCGGGCTCATGTTGGCGGCCGGCAGCTCCCAGCGCGTCTTGCCGATGATCGGCTCGCTGCGCGCGTCCTCGCGCTCCCAGCGCATGCCGATGCGGTGCGAGAAGCGCAGCTGCTCGTCCTGCTCCCAGTAGAAGTCGGTGGACAGCTCGATCAGGCTCCTGAAGCGCTCCTCGCTCTCGCGCAGCGCCTCCTCCTCGGACTTGCGCTCGGTGATGTCGGTCTGCATGCCCCAGGCGCCGTGCAGGAAGCCGTCGCGGATCTCGCCGCGGAAGGAGCCGCGGAACCAGCGTGTCGTGCCGTTGATCCGCTCCGGCCATTCGATGTCGTCGAGGCGGAATCCGGCGCGCACGAAGCTGCGGACCAGCTTGTGGGTGGCGTCGCGCCCGCCGAAGCTCTCGAGCGGGCGCGCCAGCAGCTCGCGCAGCTCCGAGCCGCCGTACATGCGCACGAACGCGGCGTTGGCGTCGGCCAGCACGCTGGCCTTCATCATGCGCTCGACGATCGCCTCCTCCGACAGCGCCACGGGCACCGGCGGGCGATGCTCGAAGCGGAAGATCGCGTCGCTCGCGTGCTGCAGGAAGTCCTGGTAGCGCTCCATCGTCAGTCCAGGCGGCACTGCCGGCGCACGTCCTCGGCGAGTCGCCGCGCCTCGGCGAGGTTCGCGGCGCCCAGGTTGCGCACCAGCGCCTCGAGCACCTCGCTCTGCGGCGCGCCGCTCTCGCGCGCCACCGTCATCCAGGCGACGGCCTGCACCGGGTCGGGCGCGACGCCGCGGCCGAGCGCGTAGAACAGGCCGACGTTGTACTGCGCGGCCGCGTGGCCGCGCTCGGCGGCCTTGCGGTACCAGCGCAGCGCCTCGACGTCGTCGCGCCCGACGCCGAGCCCCTTGGCGTACATCTCGGCCAGGTAGGCCTGCGCACCGCGGTCGTCCTGCTCGGCGGCCCGCCGGTACCAGCGCACCGCTTCCCCGCCGTCGGCCGGCACGCCCAGCCCGTTCTCGTAGAGCAGGCCGAGGTTGAACTGCGCGTCGCGGTTGCCCGCCTCGGCCAGGGGGCGCCATTCCCGGAGCGCGGCGGGGTAGTCGCCCGCGCGCGCGGCGGCGAGCCCCGCTTCGTAGTCGGCAAACGCGGGCGGCGCGGCGCAGGCGATCGCCAGGGCGAGGCAGCGGCGGAGGGCGCGGCACGGCATGGGTACCGATTCTAGCCCGCGCGGCGCGGGCGGCCGCCGGGTCAGAACAGCAGCTGGGGCAGGACGAGTGTGATCTTTGGCACGTAGGTGACGATGACGAGGAACAGCAGCAGCACCCCAAGCCAGGGCAGGGCGGCGCGCAGCACCTCGCCGATCGACATCTTGGTGATGCCGGCGGTGACGAACAGGTTGAGGCCGACGGGTGGCGTCACCATGCCGATCTCCAGGTTCACCACCATGATGATGCCCAGGTGCACCGGGTCGATGCCGAGCTGGGTGGCGATCGGGAACAGGATCGGCGCCAGGATCAGGATGATGCCGGTGGGCTCCATGAAGGCCCCCGCGGCAAGCAGCAGCAGGTTGACCACGATCAGGAAGCCCCAGGACGGCATGCCCCAGGACACGATCTGCTCGGCGATCGCCTGCGGAATGCGCTCGGTGGTGAGGACGTGGGCGAACAGCAGGGCGTTGGCGATGATGAACATCAGCATCACCGTGACCTTGGCGGCGTCGATCAGCACCTTCGGGATCTGGCGGACCTTCACGTCGCGGTAGACGAATACCGCGATGAAGAACGCGTACACGGCCGCGACGCCGGCGGCCTCGGTCGGCGTGAACACGCCGCCGTAGATGCCGCCCAGGATGATCACCAGCAGCAGCATCCCCCACAGCGATTCGCGGCCGGCGGCGAGCACCTCGCCCAGCGAGGCCCGCGGCTGGCGCGGCAGGTCGATCGCCCGGGCGCGCAGGTAGATCGCGCCCATCAGCATGAGCCCGAGCAGGATGCCCGGGACGATGCCGGCGATGAACAGCTTGCCCACCGACGTCTCGGTGCTCGCGCCGTACACCACCATGACGATGGAGGGCGGGATGAGGATGCCGAGCGTGCCCGCGTTGCACACCACCCCGGCGGCGAACTCCTGCGTATAGCCCGCGCGCACCATGCCGGCGATGACGATCGAGCCGACCGCGACCACGGTGGCGGGCGAGGACCCCGAGACCGCCGCGAACAGCATGCAGGCGAGCACCGAGGCGATGGCGAGGCCGCCGCGCAGGTGCCCGACGCAGGCGATCGCGAAGCGGATCATGCGGCGCGCCACCCCGCCGGTGGTCATGAACGCGCCCGACAGGATGAAGAACGGGATCGCGAGCAGCGTGAAGTGCTCCGAGGTCTCGAACAGCTTCAGCGACAGCGAGGCGAGCGAATCCCGGCCGAAGAACAGAATGGTCAGCAGCGAGGACAGGCCCAGCGCGATCGCCACCGGCATGCCGATCAGCATGAAGGTGAACAGCAGGACGAACAGGATCGCGGTGGTCACGCGCCGCCCGCCTTGCCGTCGGGGGCCGCGTGCTGCAGGGCTTCCTTCACCTCGTCGCCGAGCAGGTGCGCGTCACGTCCGGTCGCCAGCCGCCACAGCACCTGGGCGAAGCGCAGGAACAGCAGGCCGAAGCCGATCGGCAGCACCAGGCGCGGCACCCACTGCGGGACGGGGATGTCCTGCGCCATGATGCCGATCGTGTACATCTTGCTCACGTAGACCCAGCCGCCGACGAAGACGATGCCCGCGTAGACCATGCACAGGACCGTGGCGAGGATGGCGACCGCCCGCGCCGGCCCGGGCTTGAGCGCGCGCACCAGCATCTCGACGCCGATGTGCGATCCGACGCGCACGCCGTACGAGGCGCCGAGGAAGATCAGCCAGGCGAACAGGAACGTGTTGAGCTCGAGGGCCCAGACGAAGCTGTAGTTGAAGACGTAGCGCGCGATCACCTGCATGAAGGTGATCAGCGTCATGACGGTCAGGAGGAGGGCCATCAGGCCTTCCTCCAGCCGGTCGATCCACTCGCGCAGTGCGCTCACCGCGCGCCCGTGGGCGGGACAGGTCCTACTTGTTCGACTTGAGCGCCGACTGGATGAGCTCGGGGCCGATGTCGGCCTCGAACTTCTTCCAGACCGGATGCATCGCCTTGCGCCAGGCCGCGACGTCATCCTTGCCCAGCGTCTGGATGGCGGCCTTGCCCGCTTCCGCAATGCGCTTGCGATCCCGCTCGTTGAGGTCGTAGGCGAGCTTGTTGGCGTAGGCGGTCGCTTCGTCCATGGCCTTCGACAGCCCGGCGCGCACGTCGGCGGGCAGCCCGGCCCACCACGGGGCGTTGGTGATGACCATGTAGTCGATCACGCCGTGGTTGGTCTCGGCGATGGTCTTCTGCACCTCGTAGAACTTCTGCGAGTAGATGTTGGACCAGGTGTTCTCCTGGCCGTCGACCACGCCGGTCTGCAGCGCCTGGTAGACCTCGCTGAACGCCATCTTCTGGGGGTTCGCGCCCAGCGCGCGGAACTGCGCCTCGAGCACGTCGGAGGGCTGGATGCGGAACTTGAGGCCCTTCACGTCATCCGGGCGCTTCAGCTGCGGCTTGTCGCTCGAGAGCTGCTTCATGCCGTTGTGCCAGTAGCCGAGGCCCAGGATGCCCTTGGACTTCATCGATTCGAGCAGCGCCTTGCCGTCGGGCCCGCTCTGGAAGCGGTCGACCGCGGCGATGTCGTCGAACAGGAAGGGCAGGTCGAACACCTGCAGCTTCTTCGTATAGCGGTCGAACTTGGAGAGCGAGGGCGCGATCAGCTGGACGTCGCCGAGCAGCAGGGCTTCCATTTCCTTGCCGTCCCCGAACAGCTGCGAGCTCGGGAACACCTGCACCTCGACCCTGGTCGGCAGGTACTTCTCGGCGAGCTCCTTGAACTTGAGCGCGCCCTGGCCCTTCGGGGTGGCCTCGGCCACCACGTGGCTGAACTTGATGACGATCGGTGCGGCACTGGCGGCGCCCGAGAGCGCGAGCGCCAGCAGCGCGCCTGCGGCTGCAGCGATGAATCTCATGACGGGTCTCCCTCCGAAACCTTGCGCCCCACTGTCGCCCGGCTGGCGCCGGCGTCCCCGGGGCACGGGACGCAGGTGGCATGAAACCGCATTCGGGGCGTTAAACCTTTGACCAAGATCAAGCGGGCGGCCTAGCCGCCCTTGGCGCGCGTCATGAACACCAGCCGCTCGAACAGGTGCACGTCCTGCTCGTTCTTCAGCAGCGCCCCGTGCAGGGGCGGGATGATGGTCTTGCGGTCGCTCGAGCGCAACGCCTCGGGCGGGATGTCCTCGGCGAGCAGCAGCTTCAGCCAGTCCAGGAGCTCCGAGGTCGAGGGCTTCTTCTTCAGGCCCGGCACCTCGCGCACCTCGAAGAACACCTCCATCGCCTCGCGCAGCAGCGACTTCTTGAGGCTCGGGAAGTGCACCCCGACAATCTTCTCCATCGTCTCCTTGTCGGGGAAGCGGATGTAGTGGAAGAAGCAGCGGCGCAGGAAGGCGTCGGGCAGCTCCTTCTCGTTGTTCGAGGTGATGAACACGATCGGGCGGTGCCGCGCCTTGACCAGCTCCTTGGTCTCGTAGACGTAGAACTCCATGCGGTCGAGCTCGCGCAGCAGGTCGTTCGGGAACTCGATGTCGGCCTTGTCGATCTCGTCGATCAGCAGCACCACCGGCTGCTCGGCGGCGAACGCCTGCCACAGCATGCCCTTGACGATGTAGTTGTGGATGTCGTGCACGCGCTCGTCGCCGAGCTGAGAGTCGCGCAGGCGGCTGACCGCGTCGTACTCGTACAGGCCCTGCTGCGCCTTGGTGGTGGACTTGATGTGCCACTCGAGCAGCGGCACGCCGAGGGATCTGGCCACCTCGACCGCCAGCATGGTCTTGCCGGTGCCGGGCTCGCCCTTCACCAGCAGCGGGCGCTGCAGCGTGATCGCGGCGTTGACCGCGAGGGTCAGGTCGTCTGTGGAGACGTAGCTGGACGAGCCCTGGAAGCGCATGGCCGGCTTTCTAAGCGGGAAAGCCGGATTCTAGCAAGCCTCAGAAGCTGAACACCGCCTGCAGGTTGAGCGTATCGAGCTTGCCGCGGCCGGTGTCGGTCTCGTTGCCCACCTCGCCCCAGTTCTCGTACTCGGCGCGCACGCCGATGTTCTTCCAGAACATCCACTGCACGCCGAAGCCGGCGAGCGGGCTGTTGCGCTTCTCGTTGGCGGAGAAGGGCGTGCCGTTGAGCGTGCCGCTCACCGTGGCCTTGGTGGAGGCGATGCCGAGCTTGGCAAAGGCGGAGAAGCGCTCGGTGAGCGGCCAGATGCCGAGCACCGCGGTCTTGAAGCCCTTCACCTCGTGGGTGGCGACCAGCCGGTTGGTGGCAATGTCCTCGATATCGATCGAGTAGTCGCCCATGTCCGCGCCGGCGATCTCCACGGCCCAATACGGGTTGAAGCGCCAGCCGACGCCGAGCTGGTAGGTGACGTCCTTGTTGTCCTCGCGGCGAGACACGAAAGTATCCAACCCGGCGGTGACCAGATCATCGGATTTCAAGCGCAGCGTACCGCCGCCGGCGCCGGCGAAGAGATAGAGCTGGGCGGAGGCTGCGGTCGAAACGAAGAGGAGCG
>DASUFW010000421.1:0-1164 GCA_036274335.1 Burkholderiales bacterium
TCGCGGCTCGGTCGGATGGAAGATCGTGTTGTCCAGCCGATAGTCGCCGTGCACGACCGAGGTCTCGTCTCCCGCGGGAATATTCGCCGGAAGCCACTCGATCAGCCGGTCCATCTCCTCGATCCGCTCGAGCTCGGAGGCCCGATACTGCTTGCTCCAACGCGACACCTGGCGGGCGATGTAGTCGCCCGGCTTGCCGAAGTCCTCGAGCCCCACCGACCTGTAGTCGATGCCGTGCAGCCATGCGATCACGCGGTTGAGCTCGTCCCAGATGGCGCCGCGTTCTTCCCGGGACAGACCGGGCAAGGCCTGGTCCCAGAGCACCCGTCCCTCGACGCAGTCCATGACGTAGAACGCCGTGCCGATGACGCCATCGTCCTCGCACAGCACCCAGGGCCGCGCCACCGGAAAGCCCACGCCGTGCAGCGCCTTGATGACCCGGTACTCGCGGTCCACGGCGTGGGCCGAGGGCAAGAGCTTGCCGGGGGGCTTGCGGCGCAGCGCATAGCGGCGCCCACCTGCCGTCACGCGATACGTGGGATTGGACTGCCCGCCCTTGAATTGCTCGACGAGCAGCTCGCCGCGCCAGTCCTCGATCTTGCCCTGCAGGAATCCGGCCAGGCGGTCGGCGTCGATGCGGTGCCGCTCCTCGACCGGCTTGACGCCGATGAACTGCTCGAACATGCCGCGGAGCTTACCTGAGAAGCCCCGCGCCTAGAATGGCCGGACCGCCTAGTTGCCGTTCTCCTGAGCGCCGTCCCGCGCGCCCGGCTGCGCGCTCGCGCGCCGCGGCACCAGCAGGCTGCGCAGCATCGTCGTGACGAGCTCGCGATCCACGGGCTTGGCGACGAACGCGGTGGCGCCGAGCAGCCGGCACCGTTCGATCGAGTCGTGATCCGACATGACCGAGATGACGAGGATCGGCGTCGCCCGGTTGGCGCCTTCGGCGCGCACGCGCCGCAGCACCTCGTAGCCGCCGATGCCGGGCATCAGCAGGTCGAGCAGGATCACGTCGAACCGGCTCTGCTGCGCGAGGCGCAGCGCCTCCTCGCAGGTGCCCGCGAGCGTGACGCGCGCGCCCATCTCCTGCGTCACGATGCGCCCGATCAGGAGCCGCGTCGGCTCGTGATCGTCGACGATCAGGACGTTGCGGCGGTCGGGGGA
>DASUFW010000422.1:0-11081 GCA_036274335.1 Burkholderiales bacterium
GGCGAACCTGACGCTCGCCGAGGTGGAGCCGATCGTGCGGGAAACCGCGCGCCGCTATGCGCTGCCCGAGGACCGCTTCCTGGCGTTCTATTCGGGCATCCGCGCGCGGCCGCTGGGCCACCTTTCCGGCGGTGTCGGGCGCGACGGCCGCGACTTCCTCACGATCTACTACGAGACCCGGCCGCTCTAGGCGGCAGGCGCAAGCTGCCGTTGCAGCGTGCCCTCCTGCTCGCGCAGGACGGCGATGCGCGCGGCGCACTCGCCCGCCAGCCTATCGTTCCCGGCCTGGCGATAGACCCGTTCCAGCAGCGCGAGCGGCTCGCGCCAGCACGGCGCCGACCGGTGCGCCTCCTCCAGATGGCGGCGCGCTTCCGGCAGCCGGCCGCCTCGTGCGCACAGGTGGCCGAGAAAGCTGAGCGCAGCACTGCGCGACTTGTCGCTCTCCAGCGCCGCGGCGAGGAACTCGCCAGCCTCGTCCGGACGCTCCGCGCGCAGCAGCAGCTCGGCGATCTCCAGCGCGAGCTCGCCCTGCGTCGCGAGCGCCGAGGCGGCCTGCCGGTAGCACGCCCGGGCCGAGCTCACGTCGCCGAACCGGCAGCAGAGGAGCCCCACTGCCGCGCTGGCCAGGGCGCGCTCCGTGCCCGCGAGATCCCTCAACTGCCGGCCGAGCTGCATGACCTGGGCGAGATCGGCCGCCAGGCGGCGGTTGCGAATCTCGCAGGCGGCGCGCAGGACGCTGGGCGCGTACGCGGGCGAGATCGCCACGGCCCGCGCGTGGCTGTCCGCCGCTTCCGCGGCGCCCGCCTGCGCGAGCGCCAGCAGGTGCCAGGTCGCGGCGCACGACGGCCAGCGTGCCGCTTCCGCCTGCAGCGCCCGCGCGACGGCTTCGCGCTCGCCCGCGCCCAGGCGCAGATCCAGCGCGTACAGCCGCGCGTAGTGATCGGCTTCGTCCTGCCGGCGCTCCCAGAGCGCGGCCAGGTAGTCCGCGTAGAAGCGCAGGCGCAGCGGCATGAAGCCGCTGCTGACGGAGCGCGAGATCGTCAGGCAATCGGTCCGCGCGGGCAGCGCATGGAGCACGTCGATCACCTCGCGGGGATCGGTCCATGGCCGGTCGCCCGGCACCTCGACGAAGTAGTCGGCGTCGAGGTCGAGGAGGCTGTCGGCCGGCAGCGCCAGCTCGCGCAGCTGCTCGAGCCCGCACATCACGACCTCGAGCCCCATCAGGCGCCCCTCGATGCGCCCGTCGACGCGGCGGAAGCTCAGCAGGTCCTCCATCGCGACGCCGTCCATCTTCTGCAGCTCGCGGATCGCCAGCGCCGCGTGGCCGGCGCGGACGTGCGGGGGCGCGACCCACACCAGCCGGCCGATGAGGCCGAGGCGCGCGGCCGGATAGAGGAAATTTTCCAGGCTATAGCTGTACCCGGCGTCGGGATGCAGGTCGTGCGGCTTTTCCAGCGCCGCCACCTGCGCGACGCTTGCGCACTGCTCGAGCCGGCCGATGCGCCCGGGGCCGACGTACTGCAGGTCGAGGTGCGCGTCGAAGTAGACGAGCGTTCGCGCGCGCGCGCGTTGCGCCCACCAGTGGGGCAGCACCGAGGAATGCTCCTCGAAGATCAGCGCCTTCACGCCGTCGCCTCGCGCACCGCGAGAAAGCGTCCGACGGTGAACGCGCCGGCCTGCGCCGCCTCGCCCAGCCGCAGGAGCCCTTCCATGATCGCGCGCCGGACCGGATCGGCGGTGCCCTCGAGCTCGGCGCGGATCGCGTCGCGATCCGCCGGCTCGACCACGAATCCGCGCAGCAGCGCGCACTCCTCGCGCAGGTCAACCGCCTCGCGCACGGCGAGCCCCGCCTCGCGCATCGCCCGCGCATAGCCGGAGCGCGTGCCCAGCGCGGGAATCGCCCAGGCGGCGCAAAGGGGCCGGATCCAGCGCGCCTGCGCGGCGGCGTCGAGCCCCTCCGCGGCCAGCCAGTCCTCGCCGGCCAGCCGGCCGCCCGGGCGCAGCACGCGGCGCGCCTCTCGGAAGAACCGCGCGCGGTCCGGAAAGTGGCAGGGCGACTCGAAGAACAGCACGGCATCGAAGGCGGCGTCCTCGTACGGCAGCTCGCTCGCGCTGCCGCGGTCGAAGGCCACGCGCGCCTCGAGCCCGCGCGAGCGAGCGAGCCTGCGGGCGAGCTCGAGCTGCTCGAGGTTCGGCGTGAGGCCGCGGATGCGCGCGCCGGTCTGCGCCGCGAGGTGGCAGGCGGGCCCGCCGATGCCGCAGCCGACGTCGAGCACGTCGCAGTCCGGCCGCAGGCCGGCGCCCGCCGCGATGCGCAGCTCCAGGCGCAGCTGGTCCTGCGGCCCGGTCGGCCCGCTCGCGGCGTAGTCGCCGGTATGCCAGTGGTTGCCGAGGAACTCCCGGTAGAACGGGATGCACAGCGTGTAGTACCGGTCGACCACCTCCGGCGCCGGCGCCTCGCCCGAGGACATCCGGGCGATCAGGGCCCGCGCTCCGGCATCGCTGCTCATCGACGAGGAAGGAAAAGAAGCAGCACGTAGCATATACTGCGCGCAGAACAATCCGCTTCGCGCCGCGGCGCGGCTCGTGCCGCAGCGGCCCCGCTTCCCATGGCCCAGAGACAGACCGCGTACGACGCGATCCCCTATCCCAGCAATCCGTTCCGGTACAGCCGTCCGGAGCGGCTCGCGGCCGTCGCCCGGCTCTTCGGCATGGAGGCGACCGCGCCGGCCGGGTGCCGCGTGCTCGAGCTCGGCTGCTCGATGGGCGGCAACCTGATGGTCATCGCGCAGGACCATCCCGGCGCGCGCTGCCTGGGCATCGACGCCTCCTCGCGCCAGATCGCCGAGGGCTGGAAGACCATCGATGCGCTCGGCCTGAAGAACATCCAGCTGCGGCACCAGGACATCCTCGAGGTCGGCGAGGACCTCGGGCAGTTCGACTACATCATCAGCCACGGCGTGTTCTCCTGGGTGGCGACCGAGGTGCAAGACCGGATGCTGGAGATCTGCAAGCGCCACCTGGCGCCCGAGGGTATCGCCTACATCAGCTACAACACTTATCCGGGCTGGCACATCCGCGGCATCGTGCGCGACATGATGCTCTACCGCGGCATGCAGTTCGCCGACCCGGACACGCGCCTCGCGCAGGCCAAGTCGCTGGTCGCCTTCGTCGCCAAGGCCTCGCGCGACTCGGACACGCCCTACCAGCGGCTGCTGCAGAGCGAGCTCGAGCACATCGGGCGGATGGAGGATTACTACCTGCACCACGAGCACCTCGAGGAGAACAACCAGCCGCTGTACTTCCACGAGTTCGCCCGGCGCCTGGCGGTGAACGGGCTGCAGTACCTGGGCGACGCGGAATTCTCGACCATGGTCAGCTCGAATTTCTCGCCCGAGGTAGCCGCGACGCTGAACGAGCTCGGCGCGCACGATCTGATCCAGATGGAGCAGTACATGGACTACGTGCGCTGCCGCTACTTCCGCAAGTCGCTGATCTGCCACAGCGGCGTGCGCCTGAACCGCACCATCACGCCCGCGGTCGTGTCGGGGATGCTGCTCGCCTCCAATGCGGAGAGCGGCGCGGCCGACACGCCGGGCGACGCAGTGTTCCGCACCCCCGCCGGCGGCAAGATCACCTGCCGCTCGCCGCTCACCAAGGCGGCCCTGCGCCTGCTGCGGCGCGAGTGGCCGATGCCCGTCGCCTTCGATTCCCTGGTGGCGCGCAGCCGGGCCGACGCGTCCGCCTCGGGCTACGAGGACGACGAGGCGACCGCGCGCGAGTTCCTGGCGAGCGAGATGCTGATCGGCATGGCGGGCAACGTGGTCGAGTGGTACCTCGCGCCCGCGCCGTTCACCACGGCGGTCGGCGAGCGTCCCGCGACCTCGCCGCTCGCGCGCCTGCAGGCCGGCCAGGGCTACCGGGTGACCAACCTGCGCGGCGAGCTCGTCACCCTCGACGAGATCCACCGCCAGACGCTGCGCCAGCTCGACGGCGAGCGCGACCACGGCCAGCTGGTCGAGACCCTGCTCGAGGCGATGCGGCGCAACGAGCTGGTCCTGCACCGCGACGCGGACAAGACCGTGGTGACCGACGACGCCGAGCGGCGCGAGCTGCTCGGCCCCGCGCTGCGCACGGTCCTTGAGAACCTCGCGCGCCGGGCGCTGATCTCGGCGCGCGCCTAGCGCGCTATTCGCCGCGCCCCGAGAACGCGAGGATGTCGCCGAGATAGTCGTCGAGATCGAGCAGGTCGCGACGCGCGCGCGAGAAGGCGCGCTCTGCCCGCCACTGCGCCGTCTTGAACACCACGCGGCCGAGCCATGGCGGCAGCCGTCCGAGCGAACGCAACGACGTGGCCGACGGCAGGAACGTGGCGACAAGGTCCTCCTCGATGGCGAGGATCGCCTGGCAGCTGCCCCGGTCGCCCTGGCGCGCGCAGCGCCCGTAGAGCTGGCGGTCGATGCGCCCCGAGTCGTTCAGCTCGGTCGCGATCACGTGCAGCCCGCCGCGCTCCGCGACCGCCGGCTCGAGCTTGATGTCGGTGCCGCGGCCCGCCATGTTGGTGGCGACCGTGACGCAGCCGGGGGCGCCCGCCGCCGCGACGATCTCGGCCTCGTCCTTGTCCTGGCGGGCATTGAGCAGCCGGTACGGGATCCCGGCCTGGTCCAGATGCTCCGCGAGCGTCTCGGACGCCGCGACCGAGCGCGTCCCGACCAGCACGGGCCGGTCCTCGGCGCGCAGCGCCGCAATCGTCGACACCACGGCCTGCCACTTCTGCGCCGAGCGGCCATAGACCTGGTCACGCAGGCGCACGCGCCGCCCCGGCCGGTGAGTCGGGATGGTCGCGACGCGCAGCCGGTATACCGCCCACAGCTCGGAGGCCACTTCGCTGGCCGTCCCGGTCATGCCCGCGAGGTGCAGGTAGCGGCGGAAGAAGCGCTGGTAGCTGATGCGCGCGAGCGTCTCGCGCCGCCCGGTGACCTTGCAACCTTCCTTCAGCTCGATCAGCTGGTGCAGGCCGTGCTCCCAGGAGCGGTCGGGCATCAGGCGCCCGGTGTTCTCGTCGATGATCACCACCTTGTCGTCGCGCACCAGGTAGTGCTTGTCGCGCTGGAAGGCGTGCAGCGCGCTCAGCGCCTGGCGCACCAGCTGCTCGCGCCGCCGCGGGCCGCGCCAGACGCCGTGCATGCGCCCGCCCAGCGTCTCCAGGCGCTCGAGGCCGCGCTCCGTGACCTCGACGCCGCCGTCGCCCAGCCGGTAGTCCTCCTCGCCGAGCTGGCGGGCGAGCTCCAGCGCCTGCGCGTGCAGCGCCTCCTCCTGGCTGTGATCGGCCTCCGCCGAGAGGATCAGGGGCGTGCGCGCCTCGTCGACCAGCACGCTGTCGGCTTCGTCCACGATCGCGAACTGCAGGCCGCGCAGCAGCAGGCGCGGCCCCACGCCCGCGCCGCCCAGCGTGTCCATCTTCATGGCAATGGCACGCGGGCGCCCGCCCAGCACGCGACGGTCGCGCAGGTAGTCGAAGGCGATCTCCTTGTTGCTGCAGTAGGCGACCTCGCAGCGGTAGGCGGCGCGGCGCGACTCGGGATCCATGCCCTGCTTCACGCAGCCCACCGAGATGCCGAGCGCCTCGTACACCGGGCGCATCCACTGCGCATCGCGCTCGGCGAGGTAGTCGTTCACCGTGATGACGTGCACCGCCCGGCCGGCAAGGGCCGCGGTGGCCGCGGCCAGCGTGGCGGTCAGGGTCTTGCCCTCGCCCGTCTCCATCTCGGCCAGCATGCCGTTCAGCATCGCCCAGCCGCCGATCAGCTGCACGTCGAAATGGCGCAGGCCAATGGTGCGCGACGCCATCTCGCGCACCAGCGCGAAGGCCTCGGCGGCCGGCGCGAGCGCGTCGAAGCCCTCGCGGCGCAGCCGCGCCCGCAGCCCGGTCGCGCGCGCGCGCAACGCCTCGTCGGACTCGCCCTGCAGCGCGATGCCCGCCGCCTGCGCCGCCGCGACGATGCGCGCGAGGCCGCGCTCGCCGATGCGCGCCCCGCCCGTGAAATAGCGAAGCGCCGTGACGATCCGCTCGAGCCGGCCTTCGCGCAGCTCCTCGCGCTCGGGGTACGGCGCGCCGGCGAGGGTCGAGCTCGCCGCCGCCATCAGACCGCGAACTGCTTGAGGAACACCTGGCGGATCGACCGGTAGATGCGCCACGCGACCGGCTCGGCCGGGTGCTCGAAGCGCACGTACACGTGCTCGCCGAGCACGAAGGTCTGCGTCGCGGGCAGCACCAGCTCGAACTCGAACCAGGTATTGAGCGCCTTGGGCTCGCGCGAATTCTGGGGGTCGAGGGGCGCGGGTCCGCCGCCCAGGCTCGACAGGGCGAGGTTGCTGAGGCGGGTGCTCGCCGCCGGCACCTCGCGGCCCAGCTCGGCATCGAAGGTCTCATAGAGGCGCCCGACCAGCTTGACCCGCACCGCCCGGGTGTCCGAGCGCACGAGGTCGATGTCGTCCTGCGACACCAGCACGCGCGCGGTCACCGTCTCCACGGGCACCACGTAGCCGATCTCCTGCCCCTTGCGCAGGAAGCGCTCGGGCAGGTCCTGCTCGGGCAATGACAGCACGAAGGTGCCGCGGGTCGGGCTGCGCAGCGTGAGGTCCTCGTAGAGCCGCCGCGCGTGCTCGAGCTCCTTGCGGGTGGTTGCAGCTTCCTCGAGCGTCATCTCGCGCCGCGTCCGGTCCTCCATCAGCTGCGCCTGGGCGCGTGCCTCCAGCAGCCGCAGCTGCGCCTCGAGCACGCGGATGCGGGGCATCAGCTCCGGATTCTCGCTCACCAGCAGCGCGCTGCCGCGCGCGACGACCGAGCCGGGCGCGGCGACAATGCGCCGCACGAAGCCGTCGGCGCCGGCGCGCACCTGCGCGTCGTGCGGTACCCAGATCACGCCTTCCGCCCGCGTCCAGTACGGCAGCGGCAGCGCGAACAGCAGTCCCGCCAGCACGCCGACGATCGCCAGGCTGCCGGCGACCGCGCGCCCGCGGTTGCGGCGCAGCTTGGCCTGGAACAGCAGGTAGCCGACGCCTTTCGCCAGCGGCAGCACGAAGGCGGTGGCGAGCGCCCACAGCGCCAGCGCCACGCCGACGATCATGTACTCGCGCGCGATGAAGAGGGCGATGGCGAGCATGATGAACACGCGGTAGACGAAAGAAGCCAGGGTGAACAGCACGAACCAGCGCTTCTCGGACGGCGTCGCGTCGAACTCGGGCGACTTCACGCCGAACAGCCTGGTTTCGGCGAGCCAGGCGAGGTACTGCTGCCCGCGCTGGCGCAGGTTCTGGATCTGAAGCAGGTCGCCGAGGATGTAGTAGCCGTCGAACCGCAGTAACGGGTTGGCGTTGAACAGCACCGTGGACACGCCCGCGATGACCATGACGTTGTAGAGCACGGCGCGGAACAGGCCCGGCTGCGCCTGCAGCCAGAGCGCCAGCGCCAGCGAGGCGATGAAGACCTCGACCACCATGCCGGCGGCCCCCACCAGGACGCGCCGGTGGGTCTGGCGGAAAGCGGTGGCGGCGGTGGCGTCCACGTAGGGGACGGGCATCAGCACCAGGAACATGACGCCCATCTCGTGCACCTCGCCGCCCCAGGCCTTGGTGGCGCAGGCGTGCCCGAATTCGTGGAACAGCTTGATGAGCGGGAAGGTCAGCCACATCAGCAGCAGGTTCTGCGGGGCGAGCACCCGGCTGGAGAAGTCCTGGGTCAGCTCGTCCCAATGGCTCGCGGCGGCGGTCAGGCCCCAGCCGACCACGACGCACCAGAGCAGGAACCCGCCCAGACCGAACAGCGGCCGGTACCACGGCAGCCAGCGCTCGAGGAACGCGTCCGGGTCGAACAGCGGCAGGCGCACGGCGAGCGGCGAGCGCAGGTTCTGCATCCAGGTCGAGGGCTTGCCCTTGCGCGAGCGCCGCAGCAGCTCCGCCACGTCCGGCGTGACTTCCGACTGCAGGACCTCCGCGGCGTGCAGCTGGCCGAGCAGCCGGATGGTCTCGTCCTGCGTCGGCGCGTCGTCGCCGAAGCGCTCGATCGCCGCGTCCCAGATCTCCTGCACGCTGCGCCGCCCGTCCATCAGCCCGATGACGTAGTGCGCCACCGGGTTGAATCGGTGCATGCGGCGCGACACCCGGTCCTCGAGCACGTACCAGAGCTCGCCACGATAGTGGTGGCGGTGGATGCGCACGTGGCCGCGCAGGCGCGGCCGCAGGTCCGCGACCCGGTACCAGGAAGCGCTGAGCAGGTCGAAGGACACGGCCCGGCCTCAGGCCCCGCGCATCACGGCAGGTGCGACCAGAGCCACAGGCGCACCCAGTCGGTGAGGCCATGCGTCCAGATCCACACCAGCTTGCGCTCCTCGATGCCGATCTTGCCGACGCCCTCCATGCCCGGGCGCAGCCGCGTCCTGGCGTCCTGCGCCAGCGTCGCCTCGACGCGATAGTAGTTTCGCCCTTCCTTGGCGACGTTGACCGGGGTGACGCTGCGCACTGCGAAGGCGAACCGCTGCCCGGGCATCGAGGTCACGGTCAGCTCGCCCTGCTGGCCGTCGGCCACGTAGGCGATCTCGCGCTCATCGATCAGCAGCACGACCCGGTAGTCCTCCAGCGGCGCCACCTCGAACAGCACCTGGCCGCGCTCGACCGGGGAGCCGAGCTTCTGCGACAGGTCGCCGCTGACGATCACGCCGTCGAAGGGCGCGGCGAGCGTCGTGCGCGCCAGCTGCTCCTCGACCAGCGAGAGCTGCGCATCGGCCTGCGCGATCTGCGCGCTGACGATCGCGATCTGCGCGCGCTCGCGCTTGCCCATCGCCTCGCGGAACTGCTTGGTGTACTGCTCGCGCTGGCCCTCGATGCGCGCGCGCTCCAGCCGCAGGTCGCGGTCGTCGAGGCGCGCGATCACCTGGCCGGCCTTCACGGTGTCGCCCGCGCGCAGCGGCGCCTCGGTGACAAAGCCGTTGATCGGCGCACTGATCGCCCGCTGCACGACGCCCTCGACCGTCGCATTGCCGGACACGCGGTACTCGCCGTGGGCGAACGCAAGGAAGATCGCCAGCGCCACGACGCCGAGCCCCGCGAGCTTCCAGCCCGGGTGGCCCGGGCCGGCCAGCTTCTGCCAGAGGTTCTTGGCCGAGCGCCCGGCGAGCTGCGGAAGCCCCGCCTCGTTGCCCTGCTTGAGCTCGATGATCGGCCCGGCGACGGAGGCCACCGCGGCGCACAGCTCGAGCGAAGGCACGTCGAAGCGGTGGCCCGGCGCACGCTCGAAGGTGAGCGCGCCGATCACCTGCCCGCCGTGCTCGAGCGGGAAGGTCGCCGCGCTGCCGGCCTGGGATTCCTGCAGCAGCGCCTCGTGCGCCTGGGACACCACGGGCCGCCCGTCGCGCTCGGCCGGGTGCACCACCATGTCTTCCTGGTCCACCGCCTCCTCCATGGCGCGCTCGATGGCGCGCACCAGGTTGGCGCGCTTCTCGAACTGCGGGGAGTGCGACACCGCCGCGATGCGCACGCGCTTGCCCTCGAGCATCCCGAGCGTCACGCGATCGCAGCCCAGGCGCGAGGCGAGCTCGGTGGTGAACGCCGTGCTGCTGTCCTTGAGGCCGGGCAGCTCGAGCAGCGTCGAGACCAGGTCGAGCGCGAGCTTGAGGCGCTGGCGCTCGGCCTCGGAGGGATCGGCGTGCCGGCGCAGCAGCACCTCGAGCCAGGACGAGCCCCACTGCAGCTCGCGCATGGCCGTCTGCAACCGTGCCTCGGAGCGCCACGCGATCTCCATGCCCACCACGCCGCGGATCTCGCCGTCCAGCCGCACCGGATAGGCGAGCTGGTAGGCGGGTCCGGGATCGCCCTCGGCGGCCGCGCCGCCGGGCTCGACGACGCCCTGCCCCTCCTGCAGCGCCCGCTCGCTGATGCGCGCGAGGTGGGTGCGGTCCTTGGGGTTGTCGGGATAGAACGCCACCGGCACGAAGGACTTCGTGCCGGGCTTCTGCAGCACCACCGCGCCGTCGCTCACGCCGCCGATCGCGTGGCACTGGATCAGCAGCCAGTTGCGGCAGAACGACTCCGCGCTGTCCTGCTGCTGCGCGAACTGGCGCCACGCCTGCTCGTAGGCCCGGCGCGAGGCGAGGTCGGCCACCGGACCGTGGCCGACCGTCTCGTGGATTTCCGGTGTGCTGGAGCTCACCGCGGGGCGACCTCAGCCGCTAGGGCTTCGGCGCGCCGCCCATAGCCTCGATGTTGAGCGGGCCGAACCGCTTCTCGTACTCCTTCACCACGCTGTCGAGCAGCATCATCATCCGCTTCGCGGCATACGGGCTGATGACGATGCGGTCGGTGAGCTGGATGGTCACTTCCTTCTGCCCGCGGTTCCACGCCTGGTTCATGCCGAAGAGCAGGACCACCTCCTCGCGCGTGCTGGTGATGTTGCACACGTTGGCGTAGGAGCTCTTCATCATCGAGTCGTCCCACTTGATCTTCATGCCGGCGGTGTCGCCGCGGATCTCGGGGGTGGTTTCTGGAGTCTTGGTGGCCATGAGGTCCTCTGGTTGCGATTCAACACGCATGCGCCGGCACGGCGGAACGCCGCCCCGGACATGCACCAACTATCTGATTTTTATTCTACTCCAGCCCGCGACGCCGCCGGCGGCGCCATAGGGAGGGACGGGACGATCGTACCCCCGCTCACCGGCCGGACTTGCCCGCGCCCTTGCCCGGCGGATCGAACGCCGCCAGATTGGCATGCGTCTGGCCGCGCTTGCCGCCCGGATTCACGGCCGAGGCGCCCAGCCCATGATACGAGTCATGCCAATCGACCCGCGCGGGCCGGCCGCCGGCCTCGTGCTCGCCGGCGGGCCTCGCCTTCGCGTCCGGCAGATCGCCGTGGTGCCCGGACTCGGGCGAGCACCAGCCTGCCAGGGCATGCGCGTGCGACGCCGGAGCGTGCTCAACGTGCCGCGCCTTGCCGTCCTCGCGCAACGAGACGCCGTGCACCGAGAATAGCGCCGGCTGGCCGCCCGTGTGCCCGAACAGGCCCATGGCCCGCTCGCGCAGCTGGCCGA
>DASUFW010000423.1:0-1482 GCA_036274335.1 Burkholderiales bacterium
CGCGCCGCCCAGCCCGGTCACCGAGGCCGAGAGCACGAACGCGCCGAGCCGGTAGCGGTCGACCGGATAGCCCTGGAAGGTGGCGCGCTGCTGGTTCTCGCGGATCGCCACCAGCACGTGGCCGAACGGCGAGCGCGCGACACGCAGCAGCAGGACCATCACCCCGAAGGCGACCACCGCCACGAAGCCGTAGTAGACGTAGGCATTGGCGAGCGGGATCGCTGCGAAGCCGCCGCGGGCGAGACCGCCGAGCCCGTCCTCGCCGCCGGTCAGCGCGGTCCAGCGGAACGCGACCGTGTAGGTGAGCGCGACGAACGCCAGCGTGAGCAGCGCGAAGTAGACGCCCCGCCGGCGCAGGAACAGCAGCCCCACGACCGTCGAGAGCACCGCAACGCAGGCGACCCCGAAGGCGAGCGGCAGCGCGATCTGGCCCGCGAACCATTCTTTCTGCGCGATCGCCGCCGCGTAGGCGCCGATGCCGAACCAGGCACTGTGGCCGAACGACGTGAGGCCGGTGAAGCCGACCAGCACGTTGAGGCCGAGCGCCGCGACCGCGAAGCACAGCACTTGCGTCGCGGTGTTGACCGAGAGGCCGAGCAGCGCCATGACGAAGGGCAGCAGCACGAGCGCCCCCGCGCCGATCGCGAGCGTGCGGCGCCGGTTCATTCGAACTTCTCGATGCGCTCGCCCAGCAGTCCGCGCGGCCGGAACATGAGCACGAGGAACATGAGCACGTACATCGAGGCCTCGCCCGCCGCGGGCACGAAGTAGATGGTGACGCCGCGCACCACGCCCACGAGGATCGCGGCGAGCACCACGCCCCAGAAGCTCCCCAGCCCGCCGATCACCACCACGACGAACGCGACGGCGATGATCTCGGCGCCCATCGCCGGGTGCACGAGCGCGATCGGGGCGAAGAGCGCCCCGGCGAGCCCGGCCATGCCGACGCCGAGCGCGACGATGGCCATCATGTACGGCTCCAGCCGGATGCCGAGCGCCGCCACCATGTCGGGTCGCTGGATGCCCGCGCGCACCACGCGCCCGAACGAAGTCCGGTGCAGCATCAGCCAGAGGCCCGTCAGCACGACCGCGACGATCGCGAGCAGCATCAGCCGGTACTTCGAGAACAGGAAGTCGCCCAGCACCACGCTGCCCTTGAGGGCCTGCGGCATCGACGCTGGCAACGGCGCCGCGCCCCAGATCATGCGGATCGCCTGCTCCGCGACCAGCGCCAGGCCGAAAGTCACGAGCAACGACAGGATCGGGTCGGCGGTGTAGAAGCGCCGCAGGATGAAGCGCTCGAAGACCAGGCCCAGCAGCGCCACCGCCACGGGCGAGAGCGCCACTGCGCCGCCGAAGCCGAGCCGCTTCGCGATTTCCAGCGAGACGTAGGCGCCGATCGCGTAGAACGCGCCGTGGGCGAGGTTCACCACCCCGCCCACGCTGAAGATCAACGACAGTCCGAGCGCGATCAGCAGGTAG
>DASUFW010000424.1:0-1429 GCA_036274335.1 Burkholderiales bacterium
TTACGGCGAGCAGATCGGCGCGCGCCTCGAGGACCAGTCGAGCTTCGCGAGATACCTCGGCGGCTGCCCCGCGAACATCGCGGTCGGCGCGTCGCGCCTCGGCTTGCGCGTGGCGATGCTCTCGCGCGTGGGCGACGAGCAGAACGGCCGCTTCGTGCGCGAAGCGCTTGCCGCCGAGGGCGTGGACGTCTCCTGCCTGCAGACCGACCCGCGCAAGCTGACGGCGCTCGTCTTCCTCTCGATCCGCGACCGCGACACCTTCCCGCTTCTCTTCTACCGGCACGACTGCGCGGACATGGCGATCAAGGCGGAGGAGATCCCGTCCGGCACCATCGAGTCCGCCGGGGCCCTGCTCATTTCGGGGACGCACTTCTCGCAGCCGGAAACCGCGGCCGCCTGCGAGCAGGCCATCGGCCGCGCCCGCCGCTTCGTGTTCGACATCGACTACCGGCCCGTCCTGTGGGGGCTCACCTCGCCGGGGATGGGGGAGCAGCGCTTCGTGGCTTCCCGCCACGTGACCGAAAAGCTGCAGGGCGTCATCCGCCATGCGCACCTCGTCATCGGCACCGAGGAGGAATTCCACATCGCCGGCGGGTGCGAAGACACGGACGAGGCGCTGCGCCGGCTGCAGCAGCTGTCGCAGGCGGTCTTCGTGGTCAAGCGCGGACCGCTGGGGTGCACGGTGCACGCGGGTGAGCGCACGCTGCGCGGCGAGGGCTTCCCGGTCGAGGTCTACAACGTGCTCGGGGCCGGCGACGGGTTCGCCGCGGGCTTCCTTTCCGGCTGGCTGCACGACCTGCCGCTCGAGGAGTGCGCGCGGCGCGCCAATGCTTGCGGCGCGCTCGTGGTGTCGCGCCACGGTTGCGCGCCGGCAATGCCTTCGGCCGAGGAGCTCGACGCGTTTCTCGCGCGGCGCGACTGGCCGCACCGGCTGCGCGAATCGGAGCCGCTCGAAGATCTGCACCGCGTGACCACGGTCCGGCGCCCGTGGCCGGAAGTGCTGGCGCTCGCGTTCGACCACCGCACGCAGCTCGAGGAGCTGGGTCCTGCGGACCGCATACGCAAGTTCAAGCGCCTCGTCGCGGAGGGCCTCAGGCAGGCGAAGGTACCGGGCGGCGGGGCGATCGTCGACGACCGCTACGGGGAAGAAGCGCTCTTCGCGCTGGGCGACGGCCCGTTCTGGGTCGCGCGGCCCGTCGAGGCTGCCGGCCGCCGGCCGCTCGAGTTCGAAGGGGGCGACAACATCGCCCTGCGCCTGCGGGCGTGGCCGGCGCAGCACGTCGCCAAATGCCTCGTGCACTACGAAGCGCGCGACCTGCCGCGCCTGCGCCAGATCCGGGAAGCCTGCACGGCGACCGGGCACGAGCTGCTCCTCGAGCTGGTCACGCAGGATCCGCCGCTCGAGGAAATCTACGCGGCCGGCATCCGG
>DASUFW010000425.1:0-32388 GCA_036274335.1 Burkholderiales bacterium
AAGGGTATGGCTGTTCGCCATTTAAAGTGGTACGTGAGCTGGGTTTAAAACGTCGTGAGACAGTTTGGTCCCTATCTACCGTGGGCGCTGGAAGTTTGAGAGGGGCTACTCCTAGTACGAGAGGACCGGAGTGGACGCACCTCTGGTGTACCGGTTGTCACGCCAGTGGCATCGCCGGGTAGCTATGTGCGGAAGAGATAACCGCTGAAAGCATCTAAGCGGGAAACTTGCCTCAAGATGAGACTTCCCGGGGGTTTAACCCCCCTGAAGGGTCGTCCTAGACTAGGACGTTGATAGGCAGGGTGTGCAAGGGCTGCGAGGCCTTGAGCTAACCTGTACTAATTGCCCGTGCGGCTTGACCCTATAACCGTGAGCATGCAACTGCGCTCGACGGTCGCTTGGCAGCATCTCTGCCCACGCTTTGCTTCTCCGGATCGCGGCTCGTGCCGATGGCGCCTGATTGGGGCGTCGACGGGACGGGCCCAAGCTCAATCTGGCGGCCATAGCAGCCTGGAACCACGCCTTCCCATCCCGAACAGGACCGTGAAACGGGTTTGCGCCGATGATAGTGTGCAATCGCATGCGAAAGTAGGTCACCGCCAGGCCATATTCAGACGAAGAACCCCGGACTCGAAAGAGGACCGGGGTTTTTTGTTATAGGCTGCGCTCAATGACGCGGCCCTGACGAGGATCTCCGTCCATGAACGCGCCTTCGCCGTCCGATCGGGAACTGATGGATCGCATTTCGGCGCGGCTGCTCGATGTGCTGATTCGCGCCGCGCTGATCGTCGCGATGGCGGCATTGACCTACGTCGTCCTGTCGCCGTTCGTGACCTTGTTGGTCTGGGCCACCATCCTGGCGGTCACGTTGTATCCGCTCCATCAATCGCTGGCGCGCGGGCTGCGCGGCAAGCAGGGCCTCGCGGCGACCGTTCTGGTAATGGTCGGCGTGACCATCATCGTCACGCCCACCGCACTGCTGATGAACTCGCTCGGCGACACGGTGAGCGACTTCATTCATCGCGTTCAGGACAATACGCTGCAGGTCGGCGCGCCGAAGCAGAGCGTCAGGCAGTGGCCGGTGGTCGGCGAGCGGGTGTACGCGACCTGGCTGGCGGCGCACGAGGATCTGCCGGCGCTCGTACAAGCGATGCAACCGAAGATCGGCGAAATTGCGCGACAGGCCCTGGCATTCGTCGCGAGCATCGGGGGCGGGTTGCTGCTGTTCCTCGCGTCCTTCGTAATCGCCGGAATCGTCATGGCGTACGGCGATCCGGGCGCTCGGGCGATCCGTATGATCTTCGCGCGCGTTGCCGGGGCGTCACGCGGCGAAGCACTGGCGGCGCTGTCGACATCCACCATTCGTGCCGTCGCGGCGGGGGTGCTGGGCGTCGCGTTCATCCAGGCAATCCTTGTCGGTCTTCTGGCGCTCGCGGCGGGCATCCCCGGAGCTGGCGTGCTGGCGATCGTGGCGCTGATCCTGGGTATCGCGCAGGTCCCGAATCTGGTCGTGACCTTGCCCGCGGTCCTCTACCTCTGGTCGCGCGCCGATCAGGGCACTGGCGCGGCGATCGCGTTTACGATCGGATTGTTGCTCGCGGGTATGGTCGACAACGTGCTCAAGCCGCTCATGCTGGGCCGGGGAGTCGACGCGCCGATGCCGGTCATCTTGTTTGGCGCCCTCGGGGGGCTCGCGAGCGGGGGGATTCTCGGGATGTTCGTGGGCGCCACGCTGGTCGCCCTGGGGTACCGCATCTTCATCGAGTGGGCGGCGTCGGGCAGCGAACCGCCTGCGCCGCCCGATTCGGGGACACCGGGCACCGGATCGGCGCGATGAGCCCCTCGCGAGGGGCCGGCTTCAGCCTGGTCGCGCTTGCGACAACCGGAGCATTCCGATGGAGGCGGGAAGTCACTTCCCACGGACGACCTGGAGTAACATGGCTGCGTGAGGTTGCTCCTGACCGCCGCCCTTGCCCTCGCGCTTCCGCTGCACGCGGAGACGTACAAGTGGGTGGATGAGAAGGGTGTCACGCATTACTCGTCCACGCCGCCGGCCGGGGCCGTCAAGGCCACGATGATCGAAGAGCGCGTCTCGGTCATGCCCTCGGACCCGTCGCTGCAGACCGGGATCGCCGACATGCGCGCGCAGGCGTTGCGCCGCCAGGAGTACGTCGAGCAGGAATACCTGCAGCGCCAGCGGCTGTCGATCGAGAAGGACATGCTGGCGATGACGATTCCCCAGTGCCCGTACCGGGCCGAATGCGGAGACGGCTTCGTTCCCTACGCCTATCCCTGGTATGGCTACGGCGGCTATCCCGTCTACTACGGCGGACCGGTGCTGCGCTCGCCGGGGCATGGCCCGGGAATGCGAGCAGGGTTCTACGGGAGGCCGAGTCCGGTGGCCACACGCGGCTCGTCGGTTGGCCTGGGCTTCGGTTTCTCGGGCGGCCGCCGGTAGGCGAATCCTCGCGACGCCGGCCGTACAGCGCGTCGACCTGCGCCTCTCGCTTCGTGTCGCGAGGAGACGATGACCATGAGGCCTTCCATCCACTGGCTGTTCGTCTTCCTCCCGGTGACGCTGGCGCTGGAACACGCCGGGGTCGCCGATCCGTGGATCTTCTTCTCGGCGGCGCTGTCCATCGTGCCGATTGCGCGCCTGATCGTGCATTCGACGGAGCAGCTGGCAACCTATACGGGCGACACGGTAGGCGGCCTGCTGAACGCGGTCTTCGGGAATGCGCCCGAGCTGATCATCGCGCTGGTCGCGCTCCGGGCGGGCCTGGTCGACATGGTGCGCGCCTCCATCGCCGGCGCCATCCTCGCCAACCTGCTGCTCGCGCTGGGCATCGCGTTCCTCGCCGGCGGCCTGCGCTTTCGTACCCAGACCTACAACGCATCGGCGGCGCGCCTCTACAGCTCGATGATGCTGCTCGCCGCGCTTGCGCTGACGGTGCCAAGTACGTTCAGCCGCTTCCTCGCCCCGCAGGAGACCGTGCGCGAGGAGACGTTGCTCAACCTCGGCCTGGCCGTAGTGCTGCTCCTCGCCTACGCGCTCTACCTCGTATTCATGCTCAAGACGCACCCCGACGAATTCAAGGCGGGCGAGGGTGAGCCGGAAGCGCCCGGAACGCGATGGAGCCTGCCGCGCGCGATCGGGGGTCTCGTCAGCGCCTCGCTGCTCGCGGCCTGGATGAGCGAAATCCTGGTAGGCGCCGCGGAGGGGACCGGTGAGGCACTGGGCATGTCGCAAGTCTTTATCGGCATCGTGTTCCTCGCCATTGTCGGCGGCGCGGCCGAGTCCAGCTCCGCGGTGGCGATGGCCTGGCGCAACAAGGTGGACCTTGCTGTCGGCATTGCGCTCGGCAGCTGCATTCTGATCGCGCTGTTCGTGGCGCCGGTGCTGGTGCTCGCGAGCTACGTCATCGCGCCCCAGCCGCTCGAGCTCTCCTTCAGCCGGGCCGAAGTGGCGGCGCTGTTCATGGCGGCGCTGCTCGGGGCCATCGTGGCGGGCGACGGGCGTTCGAACTGGTACAAGGGCGTGCAGCTCATCGCCGTATACCTGATCATCGCGCTGATGTTCTATGTTCTGCCGGAGGCGAAGTGAAGGAGGTGCTCGACCCGATCGAGCGGGTGTCGGAGATCGTGTTCGGCGTGCTGATGGCGATGACCTTCATCGGTGCACTCAACGTGGCGGAGGCGGGCCGGCAGGAGGTGCGCACGGCGATGATCGCTGCGCTGGGCTGCAACCTCGCCTGGGGCCTCGCGGATGCCGTGATGTACCTCGTCGGAGTACTCACCGAGCGTACACGGGAGCACACGCTCGCCCTTCGGGCGGGAGCGGTAGCGGGGGCGGAGCCGCCGCGGGCGCCGGGTCTCGTGTTCGACGACTACTGGGGGGCACTTGGCGTATTTCTGCTCGTCGCCCTTTCGACTTTCCCGCTGGTGGTGCCGTTCATGGTCTTCGACGAATTGTCGCGCGCGCTGCTCGCTTCCCGCATCACGGCGCTCGTGCTCCTCTTTGGGGGAGGTTGGATGCTGGCCCGTTATGCGGGGGGAAGTCCCTGGCGTTGGGGAAGCGGCCTTGCGGCAGTGGGCGCCGTTCTGCTCGCGGCGATCATGGCGCTGGGCGGCTGATCGCGAATGAGCCGGGGCCTTCTGGGGAGGGCTTGCGCAGGCTTGCGGGAAGGCGCCGCGGCCTTGCTGGTGGCATCGGCCGGCCTGCTGGCAGGCGGCTGTGCCCACTGGCCGCCGACCCCGCCGCTGGCGCATGCCGGGGCGCCGGGCTACCGGGTTGGCGCTGTCACCCGCCCCGGACAGTCGGACGATCTGCTCGTTGTGCTCGCAATGTCCGGCGGTGGCACGAGGGCGGCGGCGCTCGGCTACGGCGTCCTGGAAGAGCTGCGCCGCACCGAAGTGACCGTCGGCGGCCACAAGCGGAGCCTGCTCGACGAGGTGGATGTCATCTCGGCGGTATCGGGCGGCACGTTCCCGGCGGCCTACTACGCGCTGCGCGGAGAGAAGGCCTTTGATGAATTTGAGGACAAGGTTCTCCTGCGCCGCTTCGAGACGGAACTGGCCCAGCGCATCATCCTCAATCCAGCCAATTGGTTCCGGCTTCCTTCCGGGACCTTCGGCAAGTCCGACCTGTTCGCGGAGCTCTACGACGAAACGGTGTTCGACCACGCGACATTCGCAGACCTGCAGCGGTCGAACGGGCCCTTCGTGATCATCAACGGCACCGACCTCACGAGCGGCGCACGCTTCAGCTTCACCCAGGATCAATTCGACGCCCTCTGTGCGGATCTCTCGAAGTTCCCACTCGCACGCGCCGTTGCGACCTCGACTGCGCTGCCACCCCTGCTCACGCCCATCACGCTCGAGAACCGCGGGGGGAGCTGCGGCCGGACACCGGCATCCTGGGAGATCGCCGCCGAGGCTGCCGCCGCAAAGTCTCCCACGCCGGGGCGCGCGCTGCTCCGGGCGCGGGTGCTGCAGTCCTACGCGGATCCAGGGCGCCCCTACATCCACCTCTTCGACGGCGGGCTCTCCGAGAACGTGGGGCTGGCAGAGGTGGTCCGCGCATTCGAAATCATGAAATTCGATTCGGACCAGTCGGTCATGCCGTCGCTGCGGCGCGCCCGGACGGTGGTCGTGATCGCGGTCAACGCCCTGCGCTTCCCGGAAGTGGATTGGGAGCGGTCGCCCGCGCCCCCCGACACTGATACCGTGACCGATCAGATGTGGTCGATTCCCGTGGACAGGATCACTTTCGACACGGTGGAGCAGGTGCGCGATCAGCTGGCAACGTGGCAGTCTCAGAGGCCGGCCGACGGTGCGCCGCGGCGCGCGTATCTGGTCCAGGTCACGTTCGCGAACCTGAAGGAGGCCGGGGAACGCCAGTACTTCGAAGGGATCAAGACCCGCCTGCAGCTTCCCAAGGAGCAGATCGACAAGGTGCGTGCGGTCGCGGGCCGCTTGCTGCGCGAGTCCCCGGACTTTCAGCGGCTGCTTCGCGATCTGAAGTAAGCCCGCACGGGCGCCGGCGGTATATTCGAGACTGAACCCTCGCACCATGGCCCGCGTCCTCGCCATCCTGTTTGCCGACGTAAGCGGTAGCACCGCACTGTACGAGTCGCTCGGCGACCGACGCGCCCGCAAGGCCGTGGAAGCGCTGCTGGAAGAGATGCGCGCGGCGACCAGCGGGCACGGAGGACGCGTGGTCAAGACGCTGGGGGACGAGATCATGGCGGTATTCGAGACGCCGGAGTCCGGCACTCGGGCCGCCATTGAGATCCAGGAACGCGTGAGCGCCATAAGGCAGGCCCCCAGGGTGCGCGTGGGCGTGCGCGTCGGATTGCACGCCGGGGAGGTGCTGGAGGAGGACGGCGACGTGTTCGGCGACGCGGTAAACACGGCGGCGCGCATGGCCGGCGTCGCGAAGAGCGGCCAGATCGTCACGACGGCGGCGACCGCGGAGAGCCTGCCAGCCGAATTCCACGGCCGGGTGCGGGACCTCGAGCACGTGAGCGTCAAGGGTAAGCAGAGCGAGATCCGCGTCTGCGAGGTCCTGTGGCAGGACGACGAGGACCTCACCGTCCTGAGCCTGCCTGAAGAATCGGGGGGCGCCGCCGCGCGGGTGCTGGTCCTCGAGCACGGAAACCTGAGCCTGACGGTGGATGCCTCGCGGCCCGCCGTGCTGATCGGCCGCGACGCTGCAAGCGACATCGTGATCGCGCATCCTTCGGCGTCGCGCCTGCACGGACGAATCGAACGCCGGCTCGAGAACTTCTTCTACGTCGACCTGAGCACCAACGGTACCTACGTCGCGATCGCGGGCGACGACGAACTCAGGCTGCGGCGGCAGGAGATCATGCTGCGTGGCGAGGGCCGCCTGGCCTACGGCCATCCCGCGCGCCACGCGCGGGCCGAAGTGATCCGGTATCGTCTGGTGTAGGGGCCTCGCCGGGATCGCAGACCAGGGGACGGAGGAATCCATGAACAGGAGCAAGCGCGCCGGATTCGCGGCCACCGCATGCGCCGCGGCGCTCATGCTGGCCTTGAGCGCTTGTACAGCCGGCCCAGGTGCCACCGCGCGCCCGACTCACCCAGTGGAAGCGGTCGGCAAGGTGGTGGCGAGCCTGAAGAGCGAGACGGAGCGCCGGGCCGGCGACGAGGGTTACCGCGGGCTGCCCCTGGTCGTGAATCCTGCGGGCGCTGGCGGGGTCGGCGTCGAACGGATCGTCGCCGAGTTGCTGCGCACGCAACTCCTGGATGCGGGTATGACGGTCCGGACGGCGTGCGGGACACGCTGCCTCGAAGTCACGTTGCAGGAGTTCTCGACGAGCGGACCTTCGGGATGGCAGCTGACGCCGGGGCAGATTCTGACCGTGGCGGCAGGCGGCGTACCCATCGTCGGCAACCTGGCACGCAGCCTGAATGACCAGGAGCGTGCCGCGGCGCATACTACGGGCCTGCTCGTGACCTATGCTGCACGGGACGGCGAGCGCTATACGGCGCGCAGTCACGTCATCGCCATCATTTCGAGCAGCAGCGGCGACGTCGCCCTCGAGCGCAAGTAGCGCAGCTGCGCGGTGCCGGCGCCGGGGGCGCGTGTAAAATCTTCGGGCCTTCTGCAATTTCTCCGAAAGGATCCCCATGCCGATCTTCAGGCGAGACAAGATCTTTCCATTGCTGGCCGCCTGTACGCTGGCTGTGCTGAGCGGCTGCTCGATGGTCGAGCTGACGCCGGAGGGCGCGGGCGTGCGCCTTGCGAGCGCCGAGGCGGTGGCCAGTTGCGAGAACCTGGGCAAGGTCACGTCCAGTGTGGTCGCCAAGGTGGCGGGTGTCTCTCGCAGTTCCGACTCGGTGCAGGACAATCTCAACGTCACCGCGAGGAATTCCGCGGCCAAGATGGGCGCCGACACGATCGTGCCGACCTCCCCGGTCGAGGACGGCAAGCAGACCTTCAGCGTGTATCGCTGCCTGCGGCGCTAGTCGGCACCGGATCGCCCGGGGGAGGGGTCTTGCCGGTCCTGCCAATACTGTATATAAATACAGTACTGGAGCCCCCATGGCAGTCCCGACCGCGGCCCTCGAGGCCGTTCTCCACCGTCATCCTGTCTGGCGCGGCGCAGGCCTTGCCTGCCCGGCCGCGTCGTGCGTGCCGAGCGGTTATCCGGCGCTCGATCAGGAGCTCCCCGGCGGGGGCTGGGCGGCGGGTGCGCTGAGCGAGGTCCTGTGCGCCCGCCAGGGGGTGGGCGAGCTGCAGCTCGTGCTGCCGGCGCTCGCTGCCCTGTCCCAGGCGCAGGGACGCATCGCCTGGCTTGCGCCTCCGCATTTGCCCTATGCGCCGGCGCTCGTGGCGGCCGGCGTGTGTCTGGAATTCCTGACCGTCGTCAGGGCACCCGGAAGGCGTGACACGCTGTGGGCGGCGGAGCAGGTGCTGCGTGCCGGGGCCTGCCGGGCGTTGCTCCTCTGGCTGCCGCGGGCGGGCTATGGCGAGTTGAGGCGTCTCGCTCTCGCCGCCGAGACCGGGAAATCGATCGCCGTGCTGTTCCGGCCGCCCCAGGCCGCACAGGAATCCTCGCCGGCTCCTTTGCGCCTTGCACTCGAGCCCGACGGGGGGCAGCTCGTCGTGCGCATTCTCAAGCGCCGCGGTTCGCATCTGGCGACGCCGCTGCGCGTTCCGATCCCGAGGCCCGTGCATGCTGTGGGTGGCGCTTTGCTTTCCCCGGCTCGCGCTCGAAGCCAGGCTGCGCAGCTGTGCCTCGCCTGAGGCGGCGGGAGAGCTCTGGGCGGTCGTCGAACACCGCTCGGTGCTGGCCTGCAGCGCAGCCGCCGAGGCCGCCGGGGTACGTCCGGGCAGCGCGCTCGCGATGGCTTGGGCGCTCGCGCCGTCCTTGCGCACGCTGCCGCGCGACGCGAACGCGGAGCGTGAAGCGCTGCACGCGATCGCAACCTGGGTGGGCCAGTTCAGCGCGAAAGTTTCCCTCGAGCCGCCGCAATCCGTGCTGCTTGAGGCCGGGGGCAGCCTGCGCCTGTTCGGCGGTGCCGCGCGCCTGATCGCCCGTCTGCGCGAGGGACTCGGGGAGCTCGGTTTCGAGGCACGGCTGGCCACCGGCCCCACGCCGCGCGCCGCGCTCTGGCTGGCGCGCGGCGAGGCCGAGTCGCTGTCGGCGCTGCCCGTCGAGGCGATCGAGTCTGCGCCGGAGGCGCGGGAGCTCCTGCACACGCTCGGCATCCGCACAC
This sequence comes from Burkholderiales bacterium, assembly GCA_036274335.1. GTDB lineage: Bacteria > Pseudomonadota > Gammaproteobacteria > Burkholderiales > SG8-39 > JAABQT01. Next base: position 8,749 of record DASUFW010000425.1, read on the forward strand.
TGGGCGAGCTGATGCGCCTGCCGCGCGCGGGAATCGCTCTGCGCTTCGGCCAGGCGTTGCTCGACGCCCTCGACCAGGCCACGGGCAGGGCACCCGAAGCGCGTGCGTTCTTTCGCCCCCCCGAGCGCTTTCGCGCCCGGCTGGACCTTCCGGCGCCGGCGAGCGAGGCCGAGCGGGTGCTGTTCGCCGTGCGGCGGCTGCTTGTGCAGATGGAGGGGTTCCTCGCCGCGCGACAGGCCGGCGTGCGCGCCTGCACGCTGAGCCTTCTGCACCACGGCAGACGGACGACGCGTCTCGATCTCGGCTTCGCCACCCCGCACCGCGACGCCGAGCATGTCCTGCGATTGTTGCGCGAGCGGCTGGGCAGCACCGCTCTGGCGAGCCCGGCGGAGGCGATTCTGCTCGAGGCGGGATCGCTCGTGCCGCTGGCCGGCACCTCGGGGGCGCTGTTCGGGGGAGCGCATGCCGAGGCGGAGGCCTGGGAACGGCTGACCGAGCGTCTGCAAGCGCGACTGGGCGAGGCGCAGGTGCACGGGCTTGCCACGCAGGCAGAGCACCGGCCCGAGCGCGCCTGGCGCGCCGTCGCGGTGGGCGGTGTCAGAGGGCCGGCAGCGCCGCCGCCCGGGCCGCGGCCGCTCTGGCTGCTCGAGCCGCCGCGGCGCCTCGCGGAAGGCGATTTCGATCTTCTCGCCGGGCCGGAGCGCATCGAGTCAGGCTGGTGGGATGGCGACGACGTGGTGCGCGACTACTTCATCGCCGCGCGCGGAGCGTCCCTCGCCTGGATCTATCGCGCGCGAGAAGGCTGGTTCCTGCATGGGCTTTTTGCCTGACTACGCCGAGCTGCACTGCCTGTCGAACTTCTCCTTCCTGCGGGGCGCCTCGCACCCCGAGGAACTGGTGGCGCGCGCGAAGGCGCTCGGCTACGCGGCGCTCGCACTCACCGACGAATGCTCGTTGGCGGGCGCGGTACGCGCGCACGTGGCGGCGCGCGAGCAGCAGCTCAAGCTGATCATCGGCGCCGAGCTTCGGCTCGAGGACGGTACGCGCCTCGCGCTGCTGGCTCCCGACCGTCGCGCCTACGGCGCGTTGTCCAGCCTCATCACGACGGGCCGGCGGCGCGCGCCGAAGGGGACGTACCGGCTCGAACGCGCCGACGTCGAGGCGCGAGCCGCACAGGGGCTGCTCGCGCTGCTGTTCGAGGGCGACGCGCATTGGCTGGCCGGGTGTTTTCCCGGCCGAGCCTGGATCGCGGCTGAGCTGCATTGCGAGGCGGGGGATCGAGCGAAGCTCGAGTCGCTGGGCGCGCTCGGGAAGGCGAACGGGCTGCCGCTCGTGGCGGCAGGGGATGTCCATATGCACCTGCGCACGCGCCGCCCGCTGCAGGATGCGCTCACCGCCATCCGACTCGGGACGCCGGTGGCGAACTGCGGGCGCGCGCTGTTTCCCAACGCCGAGCGGCACTTGCGCGCGCGCATGCGCCTGGCGCAACTCTATCCCCCCGAACTGCTCGCCGAGACCCTGAAGATCGCCGAGCGGTGCACCTTCTCGCTCGAGGAGCTGCGCTACGAGTACCCCGAGGAGCTGGTGCCCCCCGGCCAGACACCGGCCGGCTGGCTGGCCAGGCTCGCCCGGGACGGGCTCGCGTGGCGCTTTCCGGGCGGCGCGCCGCAGAAGGTGCGCTCACTGGTGGAGTACGAGCTGCGGCTCATTGCCGAGCTCGGCTACGAGGCGTTCTTCCTCACCGTGCACGACGTGGTGCGCTTCGCCCGCGAGCAGGGAATCCTCTGCCAGGGCCGCGGCTCGGCCGCGAATTCCGCGGTCTGCTACGCGCTCGGCATCACCGAGGTCGATCCCGGCCGCATGCAGATGCTCTTCGAGCGCTTCGTGTCGCGCGAAAGGGACGAGCCGCCCGACATCGACGTGGACTTCGAGCACCAGCGGCGCGAGGAGGTCATCCAGTACATCTACGGCAAGTACGGCCGTGAACGGGCCGCGCTCGCCGCCACCGTCATCTGCTACCGGCCGAGGAGCGCCGTGCGCGACCTCGGCAAGGCGCTCGGCCTGGATGCCGGGCAGGTCGAGCGCGTCGCCGGGTCGCTGTCCTGGTGGGATGGGCGGCGGGTGCTGCCGGAGCGGCTGGCCGAGTCCGGACTGGATCCGGAGAGCCCGGTGCTGGCGCGGCTGGCGAGGCTCGCCGACGATCTGATCGGGTTCCCGCGCCATCTTTCCCAGCATGTCGGCGGCTTCGTGATCTCGCGCGGGCCGCTCGCCGAGCTGGTGCCGGTGGAGAACGCCGCCATGCCCGAGCGCACCGTGATCCAGTGGGACAAGGACGACCTCGAGGCGCTCGGGCTGCTCAAGGTCGACGTGCTCGCGCTCGGCATGCTGTCCGCCATCCGCCGGGCGCTGCAATTCATCGGCTTGCGCATGCAGGACATCCCCCCGGAGGATCCGGCCGTCTACGCCATGATCCAGCAGGCCGATACCATCGGCGTGTTCCAGATCGAGTCGCGCGCGCAGATGAGCATGCTGCCGCGCCTGCGGCCGGAGAACTTCTACGATCTGGTGATCGAGGTAGCCATCGTGCGCCCCGGACCCATCCAGGGCGGCATGGTGCACCCGTACCTGCGGCGGCGCCGTGGCCTCGAGCCGGTGGTCTACCCCAGCGTCGCCGTGCAGGGCGTGCTCGAGCGCACGCTCGGCGTGCCGATCTTCCAGGAGCAGGTGATGCAGCTTGCCGTGGTCGCGGCGGGCTTCACGCCGGGCGAGGCCGACCGCCTGCGGCGCTCGATGGCCGCGTGGAAGCGCAAGGGCGGGCTCGAGCCGTTCGAGAAGCGACTGGTCGACGGCATGCTCGAGCGCGGCTACCGGCGCGAGTTCGCCGACGCGATCTACCGGCAGATCCTGGGCTTCGGCGAATACGGCTTCCCGGAGTCGCACTCGGCGAGCTTCGCGCTGCTGGTCTACGTCTCCTCCTGGCTGAAGCGCCATCATCCGGCGGCCTTTTGCGCGGCGCTGCTCAACAGCCAGCCCATGGGCTTCTACGCGCCCGCACAGCTGGTGCAGGACGCGCAACGCCATGGCGTCGAGATACGCCCGCCCGATGTCTGCGTCAGCGGCTGGGACTGCGCGCTCGAGTCCGGGACGCTGCGCCTGGGGCTGCGCATGGTGGCGGGGCTGGCGGAAGCGGTGGCGACGCGGATCGCGGCCGCGCGGGCGGAGGCGGCTTTCGGTTCCGTGGAGGACCTGGCGCATCGCTCGGGTCTCGACCGCCGGGACCTGCGCTGTCTTGCTTCGGGCGGCGCACTGGTCTCCCTGGCGGGCCACCGGCGCCAGGCGCATTGGACGGCATCCGGTGTACGGCGGGGAGAAGGCGTCCTGCGCGGGGCCCTGCTGCAGGAGCCGGCGCTCCAGCTACCGCCTCCCGGAGAAGGGGAGGAGATCGTTGCCGACTATGCCAGCCTGGGCCTGAGCCTCGGCCGGCATCCCCTCGCACTTCTCCGGCCCCGTCTCCGGCGCCTGGGAATAATGCCGGCCGAAGAAGTGCGTGCCCGGGGGCATGGCAGCCGGGTGCGCACCGCGGGGCTGGTCACCTGCCGGCAGCGGCCCGACACGGCCAGCGGGGTGATCTTCGTGACCCTGGAGGACGAGACCGGCTGCGTGAATGTGGTGGTCTGGCGCAATGTTGCAGAGCACCAGCGCCGCGCATTGCTGGGCGCCCGGCTGCTGGGCGTGGAGGGACGCCTCGAGCGGGACGGCGAAGTCGTGCACCTGATCGCCGGGCGGCTGGCCGACCACAGCGGCCTCCTGGGCCGCCTCCTGGCCCCTTCGCGCGATTTTCACTGATGCTAACCTGCTGACCTGCTTTGACAATTTCAAAATGCGCCCAAAACCCGTCCGCTTATAATCGCCCCCGATATGACCCAAAACCCGCTGACCGTGACCGTCGCCAAGGATCTGGAAGACCTGATCCCGGTGTTCATGACCAACCGCAACAAGGAGGTGGAAACCCTCCGCGGCGCGCTGACCGCCGGAGACTTCGAGCAGCTCAAGCAGCTCGGGCACCGAATGAAGGGCGTCGGTCGATCCTACGGATTCGTCACGGTCTCCGAGATCGGGAAACGGGTCGAGGACGCGGCCGCCAAATCCGACCGCGGCGCCATCGGCGCCTGCATTGCCGAGTACGCGGATTACCTCGCCCGGGTGAAAGTCGTCTATGAATGACAGCGTCGGCGCTCGCGCCGCGCCTGCGGGAACCGCCTTCCGCGTCCTGGTGGTGGATGACGACGCCGACATGGTGGCGTTCCTGGCCATGCTCCTGCACAAGGAGGGCCTCAGGGTAGAGACCGCATCCGACGGCGAATCGGCGCTCGCCAGCATCCACGCGTCGCCCCCCGACCTCGTGCTGCTGGACGTGATGATGCCGGGCACGAGCGGCTTCGAAGTGTGCCGACGCCTCAAGAGCGAGGAAGGCACCGCGCTCATCCCGGTGGTGCTGGTCACGGCGCTCGAGGATACGCAGAGCCGCGTGCGGGGCATCGAAGCGGGGGCGGACGACTTCCTGTCCAAGCCGGTCAAGCGGGAGGAACTGGTCGCACGGGTCAAGACCCTTCGCCGTCTGCACGAGACGCGCAAGGAGCTGGAAAGCCGGCGTCTTGCCGCCGAGGTGCAGCGCAAAGAGGCCGTCCGCAAGGCCTTTTCGCGCTACATCTCGCCGCGCCTGGCCGAGCGGATCGCGGACGGCGGAGAGCAGGGCAATCCGTTCCAGGGCCGCGCGCAGCGCACGAACCTGGTGGCCCTGTTCGCCGACCTGCGCGGTTTCACGCGCATGACGGAGAAGACCGAGGTCGTCTCGGTGGTGGGCATGCTGAACGAGTACTTCGGCGTCCTGACCGACGCCGCCTACCAGAACGACGGCACGATCTTCAACATGGCAGGCGACAGCCTGCTGGTCGGGTTCAACGTGCCGTTCCCGCAGGCGGACGCGGCGGCGCGCGCCTGGCGTACCGCGCTCGACATGGTCGAGCGTTTTGCGCCCGTTGCCTCCGATTGGCAGAAACGCCACGGGCTGGCGCTGGGGGTGGGCATCGGCATCTGCACCGGCGAAGCGATCATCGGCAACGTAGGCTCGGAGCACTACGCGAATTACACGATCATCGGCAATCCGGTGAATACGGCGGCGCGCCTCATGCAGCTCGCGGCGGCGGGTGAAGTGCTGCTCTGCGGCCCGATGTACGAGCGAATCCGGCATCTGGTGTCCGGCCACACGGTCGAGGGACGCGGCGACGTGACCTTGCGTGGACGGTCCGAGCCGATCCCGGTATACGCGGTACGCGCGGCGGCGAGGGCCGCCGCGTGAGAGTCCTGATCATCGACGACGACCCCGACCTGCGCAACCTGCTCGTCCAGTACATCCGGCACCAGTGGCCCGCCGGAGACATCGCAGAGTACGACCCGCTGGAGCGCGACATGCCGGGCGAGCAGTTCCCGCTCCAGTCCTACGACGTCATCATCCTCGACTACATGCTCGGGCGCGGCGACGGGCTGCGCTGGCTCGAGGAGCTGAGAAAGCGGCCGAAATGCCCGCCGATCATCTTCCTCACGGGCGCGGGCAGCGAGGTCATCGCGGTGCGCGCCATGAAGCTCGGGGCGGCCGACTACCAGCGCAAGCAGGAGCTGACCCGCGAGCGGCTGGTCACGGCGATCCGCGACGTCTCGCACGGCAAGGTCGAGAAGACGGTCACGCCGGACATCGCGGCCCGCATGGAAGGGCACGTGCTCGGGGCGCGGCTCAAGATCCCCGGCATCAAGATCCTGCGGCTCATCGGCGAAGGCGGCATGTCGCGCGTCTACCTGGCGTCCCGCGAGTCGGACGACGAGCCCCTGGTGGTCAAGATCCTGCGCAGCGAGATCATGCAGGACAAGCGCACGCTGGCGCGCTTCGTCGAGGAGTACAACCTGGTGGAGCGCGTGCAGAACCGGCACGTCGCGCGGGTACACGCGCACGGCGTGCTGGACAACCACGCCTATCTGGTCATGGAATTCTGCGAGGGCGGCGACCTCAACAAGCGCCTCGAGGAGCGGGCGCTGCCGCCGCAGGAGGCGCTGCGCGTCTTTCGCGAATTGATGCTGGCGCTCGGCGACATCCACGAGCAGGGCATCCTGCATCGCGACCTCAAGCCGCAGAATCTGATGTTCCGCGCCGATGGCAGCCTCGCCATCGTCGACTTCGGCGTCGCCAAGCACGTGGATTCGGTCGATCGCACCAACAAGGGCGAGATCCTCGGCACGCCGCGCTACATGAGCCCGGAGCAGGTCCAGGGCCGCGCGCTCGACCTGCGTACCGACGTCTACAGCGCGGGCGTCCTGCTGTACCAGATGATGCTCGGCAAGCACCTGTTCGAGGGGGAAACGGCGGTCGAGGTGGCGCTGCACCACCTGAACACGCCGCCGCCGGCGCTGCCCGAAGCGCTGGGCGCGTACCAGCACCTGTTCGACAAGCTGCTCGAGAAGGATCGCGACGCCCGGTTCCGCAACGCCGACGAGGTCCTCGGCTACCTGACGCGGAAGTTCGGCTCCGCCGGCTAGCCGGCGGGCCCGGGAATCCGCTGCCAGATCTCGCGCAACTGCTCCGGCAGGTCCTTGGGAGAAAACGGCTTGGAGATCGTCCCCGCCGCACCCAACGAGCGCAACTCGTTCAGTTCCTTCTCGGAGGCTTTCGCCGTGATGAACACCACCGGCAGGTCGCGGACCTCGGGCACTTCCCGCATCTTGCGATAGAGCGTCGGTCCGTCCATGCCGGGCATCATCCAGTCGAGCATCACGAGCTCCGGCTTGAAGGCCTTCATCGCCTCGATGGCGACCATCGGATCACCGACGACCTCCACCGTGAACTTGCCGATGCGCTCGAGGGACATGCGCACGATCTTGCGGATGTCCTCGTCGTCCTCGACGTAGCAGACGCGCTGCAGGGGCTGGGCGGGCATCAGGGTCCTCGCGGGTTCAGGTCGTGGCGTGCTTGGGCAGGTCGAAATAGAACTCGGTGCCGCCGTGCTCTCGGTTCGAGAAGCCGATGTGTCCGTCCATGAGCTCGATCAGCCGCTTGCAGATCGCGAGGCCCAGGCCGGTACCGCCCTTCTGCCGGGTGACGCTCGAGTCCGCCTGCGCGAAGCGGCCGAAGATGCGCCCCCGGAAAGACTCCGGGATGCCGGGGCCGCGGTCGAGGATCGCGATGCGCACGCGGTCGCGCTGGTCCTGCATCACGACCTGCACGGCCTCGCCCTGCGGCGAGAACTTGGCCGCATTGGACAGCAGGTTGGTCATGACCTGCAGCAGCCGCTTGCGATCCGCATGCACCTTCACCGGCAGCAGCGCGCCGCCCACTTCGAAGCGCACCTTGAACCGCTCGGCGAAGCCGCGATTCAGCACCAGCGACTCACTCACCAGCTCGTCCAGCGACAGCACCTCGGGCACCATGGCGAGATTGCCCGATTCGATCTTCTCGACGTCCAGGATGTCGTTGATCAGGTCGAGAAGGCGCTGACCGTTTCGTTCGGCGACCCCGGTGAGGTCGGCGATGTCCTTGTCGAGCTCGCCGAGCACCCCGGAATTGATCAGCTGCAGCGAGCCGATGATCGAGGTGAGCGGCGTGCGCAACTCGTGGCTCAGCGTGGAAGTGAACTCCTTCTTGAGCTTGTCGGCCTCCATCTGCCGCGTGATGTCCTGCCCTTGCGCGATCACGCCCACGACCTCGCCCTCGGAATTGACGAGCGGCGTGACGTTCCACTCGCACACCACTTCCAGGCCGTCGCGGCGCGGATTGCGTACCCGCAGGTGCGCCACCGGCGCCCGCGACTGCATCAGCTCGGCCCATTGCTTGTCGAACTCCGCGTGGTACTCGGGCCGGATCAGGATCTTGACCGAGGGCTTGCGCGTGGCGACCTCGTTGGACGGCCAGCCGAACAGGTTCTCCGCGGCGTGGTTGATCTGCTGGATGTGGCCTTGCGCGTCCAGCTCGAGGACCGCGATCGGCGCGCGCTCGGCGAACAGGGCGAGCTTGCGCCCGGAGGCCTCGACCTGGCGCCGCGCCTCGTCGAGCTCGACCAGCTGCCGCTCGAGCCGCTGGTTCAGCGTCGTGTAGTCCTCGGTCAGCCGGCCGTAGGCATGGCGCAGCCGGTAGCCGGAGTGGAACACCTGGTTGAGCCGGTACGCGATGCCGACGTTGGCGAGGTAGAAGAGCGGCACCAGCACGGCGATCTCGACGAACAGGCGGTTGCCGAAATTGGCCAGCACATAGGCGAACGGCAGCACCACCGCCGCGGCGTACAGGGCGAACATCGGCCAGGACGCGGCGTAGGTCGGGATGCCCGCCGAGGCGATGCCGGCCAGCAGGAAGGCGAGGAACACCTGCTGCTCGTCGGTATGCGAGGGAAAGAACACCGCGCCGGCGAAGCCCCAGTTGGCGCCGTTGGCGAGCGCGCTGATGGCGAGCCATCGCAGCCACTGGCGCGCCTCGCCGATGCGATCGGTGCTCTTGCGGTAGCCGAGCCACAACGCCGTGCGCGCCGCCGTGATCAGCAGCACCAGGCCCCACCAGAACAGGACCAGCTCGCGCGTGCGCGTGTCGTAGAGCTCGTAGGTCGCGATCGCGCCGATGATCAGCGTGAACACGATGCCGAGCGGCATCTGGCTGTAGAGCTGCTCGACCCGGTCGGCCAGGACCCGCTGCGGGTCGGAACGCTGCTCCCCCTGCGTGGCGCGCGCAGCGGCTGCGGGCGCGGACGCCAGGGCGTCGGGAGCGGCGCTGGGTGAATTCATCGTCGGGCGTGGCTTCCGCCCCGATTATATCGGCAGGGCGGGGACGCCCGCTGCGGACTAAAGTCCTCTTCCGCTGCGGATGACGCCGACCGCGATCCCCTCGATGGTGAGCGCGTCCCGCCGCAGATCCACCTCGATGGGGGTGAAGGCCGGATTCTCGGGCAGCAATTGCACGCTGTGGCCCCGGCGGCGCAGACGCTTGACGGTGACCTCGTCGCCCAGGCGCGCGACGACCACCTGTCCGCTGCGCGCCTCCTGCGTGCGGTGCACGGCGAGCAAGTCGCCCTCCAGGATGCCGGCATCGCGCATCGACATGCCGCGGACGCGCAGCAGGTAGTCGGCGCGCGGCGTGAACAGGTTGGGGTCCACCTGATAGCGCCCCTGCAGGTGCTCCTCGGCGAGGATCGGGCTGCCCGCGGCCACGCGTCCCACGACCGGCAGCTCCATCAGCCGGCCGGCGCGCGGCGCCACCTTGTCCTTGACACGCAACCCGCGCGACGCACCCTGCAGGATCTCGAGCACGCCCTTCTTCTCCAGGGCGCGCAGGTGCTGCTCGGCCGCATTCACCGAGCGGAAGCCCATCTTCTCGGCGATCTCGGCGCGCGTGGGCGGGAAGCCCGCGGACTCGGTCAGCTCACGGATCAGCTTGAGAATCTCGCCCTGGCGTTCGGTCAGGGGTTCGGCGGTGCCCATGCGGACCTCCGGCTACTGTGTCTCCATCCAGTGATGGAATTATATCCAGTATCGGGCGTCCTGCAAACCGGGCGGCCGTGCGCCGGGCGCCCCGGTAGAATCCGCCCATGATCATCCGGTCGCTGCTGGACACCGACCTGTACAAGTTCACCATGATGCAGGTCGTGCTGCATCAGTTCCCGGCCGCCCAGGTGGAATACCGGTTTCGCTGCCGGACCCCGGGGGTCCGGCTCGCGCCTCACCTCGAGCACATTGCGCAGGAGATCGACGCGCTGGGCGAGCTGCGCTTCGCGGACGACGAGCTCGCCTACCTGCGCAACCTGCGCTTCCTGAAGTCCGACTTCGTCGACTTCCTGGCGCTGTTCCACTTCAACCGCAAGTACATCCAGGTCTCGGCGGCGCCGGCGTCCGGCGAGATCGAGATCACCATACGCGGCCCCTGGCTGCACACGATCCTGTTCGAGATCCCGGTGCTGGCGATCGTCTCCGAGGTGTACTTCCGCCGCACGCAGCCGCGTGCCGATCTGGCCGAGGGCCGCAAGCGGCTGCGCGCCAAGATCGAGCGCGTGCGCCAGGTGGACCCCGCGCTGGAGTTCAAGATCTCCGACTACGGGACCCGGCGGCGCTTTTCCGGCGCCTGGCACGAGGAGATCATCCGTACGCTGAAGGACGAGATTCCGCAGTCCTTCGCCGGCACCTCGAACGTCATGCTCGCCATGCGCCACGGCGTGACGCCCCTCGGCACCCTCGCGCACGAGTACATGCAGGCCTGCCAGGCGCTCGGACCGCGGCTGCGCGACGCGCAGGTCTACGCGCTGGACAAGTGGGCCCAGGAGTACCGCGGCGACCTCGGCATCGCGCTCTCGGACACCTACGGCACCGAGGCTTTCCTGCGCGACTTCGACATGTACTTCTGCAAGCTCTTCGACGGCGCGCGGCATGACTCGGGGGACCCGTTCACCTGGGGCGAGAAGATGATCGCCCACTACCAGCGCAACCGCGTCGACCCGCGCGGCAAGGTGCTGATCTTCTCCGACCAGCTGTCGGTGCCCCTGGCGATCGAGATCGCGCAGCGCTTCCACGGCCGGGTGCGCACCGCCTTCGGCATCGGCACCAACCTCACCAACGACGTCGGCTACGATCCCATCAACATCGTCATCAAGATGACCGAGTGCAACGGCCAGCCGGTCGCCAAGGTGTCCGATGCGCCCGGCAAGACCGTGAGCACCGACCCGGGCTACCTGGCCTACCTGCGCCAGGTCTACGGCCTGGAGCCCGCGCGGCATTGAACCCCCGGGGGCGCACTGCGGCCGCCGTGCTGGCGACCGTGTTCCTCTTCCATCTGCTCGGCCGCGGCGTCGGCGAGACCTACGCGGTGTTCCTGCTGCCGCTGGAGCGGGAGTTCGGTTGGGCGCGCTCGCAGCTGACGAGCGTTTACTCGATGTACCTGCTGGTCGGCGCCTTCATGGCGCCGCTCGCCGGCACGCTCTTCGACCGCCTGGGGCCGCGCGCCACCTACAGCGGGGGGCTCCTGTGTCTCGGGGCGGCCATCTTCCTGGCCTCGTCGCTCGGCAACTTGTGGGAGTTCTACCTGTTCGTCGGTGTGATGGTTGGCGTCGGCGTGGGCATGGTCGGCATGGTGCCGGCCTCCGCTTTGCTCACTCGCTGGTACCGGGCACGCCTGTCGACCGCGATCGGCATCGCGTTTTCGGCCATGGGCATGGGCGGGCTCCTGTTCGTGCCGCTCTCGCAGTGGCTGATCCAGACCCTCGACTGGCGCACCACCTACCGGATCCTTGCCGCGGTGCTGTTGCTCGCCGTGCCGGTCGCGGCGCTCGTGGTGCCGTGGCGGAAGTACGTGGCGGGGCCGCAGGACAGCGTGTCAGGCCGCGATCGCCGGCCGGCGGAGGAGGGGTGGACCGTGCGCGCCGCCTTGCGCTCCCGCACGTACTGGGCGCTGACGCGGGTGTTCTTCTTCACGGCGACCGCCATGTTCACGGTGCTGGTGCAGGCCGTCGTCTACCTGATCGACCTCGGTTTTTCCCCCCTCGCCGCGGCAAGCGCCTACGGGGTGATCGGCATGCTGTCGGTCGTTTCGGTGTCTTCGAGCGGCCTGCTCACCGAACGCTTCGGCTACCGCCAGGTCGTCAGCGCCAGCTTTGCCGGGACGGCGAGCGGTGTCGCGGTGCTGCTGCTCATGTCCTGGTACCCGGCTGCCTGGCTGCTCCCGGTCTTCGTGACGGTCTTCGGGTTGTGCATGGGGGTGCGCGGCCCGATCGTGTCCGCGATCGCGACGCGCACTTTCTCGGGACCGAGAGTCGCGACCATCTACGGCATGATCTTCGCCGCCAACGCCGTGGGCGCCGCCTTCGGCTCGCTCATGGGCGGCGTCCTGCACGACCTCTCGGGCGGCTACCGCGCGGGGTTTGCGCTGTCGCTGTGCTCGGTCGCGATGGCGGTGGCCCCCTTCTGGACGGTCCGCGAGCTCAGGAACTTCCGCTAGCGAGGGCGCGCATGCGCGCTTCGCGCTCGCGCAGGGTGCAGCCGCGCAGGTCCGCGGCGCCCCGCTCCGTGACGATCACGCCGGCCTCGCTGCGGGGCGTCGCCACCGGACCCTGCAGCGACGGCACGATGCGGGCCGCCGGGATCAGCATGAGCGACACGCCGCCCGGGGAATGGTTTGCGGCCCGGATGAAGTCGAGTGCGCCGCCAACCGCCCCGAGGTAGCTTCCCTTGGCGACCTCGGCATTGACCTGCCCGGTGTAGTCCACTTCGATTGCCGAATTGATGGCGACGAAGCGCTCGATCGTACCGAGCACCCGCGGATGATGGGTATGCTCGATCGAGCGCAGCCGCAGGGCGGGGTTTTCGCGGGCGTGCTCGAAAAGTGCGCGCGTCCCCATGAGCGTGCCGCCGTCCACGCGCGTCACGACGCCGCTCCGCATGAGCTCTATGACGCCGTCGCCGACGGAGCCGGAGTGCACGCGCAGGCCGCGGCGCTCACCGAGCAGCCGCAGCACCGCATCGGGCAGGGCGCCCAGCCCGGTCTCCAGCGTTGCGCCGTCCGGAATGTAGGGCAGTGCATGGCGGGCAATCGCCCGCTCCTGCGGGCCCGGCGCGCCGTAGGGCAGGGCGACGGGATCGCGCGAGGACTCGATGCACACGTCGAAATCACCCCGCTTCAGCAGGCGATCGCTGAAGGTCCAGGGAATCCGGTCGTTGATTTCCGCGACCACCACGCGGCTCGCCTCGAGGGCGGGCACCAGGTATTCCGCGGACAATCCCAGGCTGTACTCGCCCTTCGCGTTGGGCGGGCTGACCTGCAGCAGCACGACGTCGGCGCGGATCCGGCCGTTGCGGATCAGCGTCGCGAGCTGCGAGTAGGGATGTGGATGGATGTCGAGCACGCCCGCATCGGCGAGCCGGCGATTGTGGCCCGAACCGCAATAGGCGGAGAGCCGCAGGTGATCGGCGTGCTCGGGGCGCACCGTGCCGGACCAGTTGACGCCCATGAACAGCGTCGCGCCGGAAAAAGCCTCGCGCTGCCCGACCAGGGCCTCGACGAGCGTCTGCGGCTCGGCGCAGGCCTGGCCGAAAACCACGCCGTCGCCGGGGCGAATCCATCGCGCGAGATCCACGCGCACGATGCTAACATCGCGCGGCATCCGTTACGGAGGCTCCGATGCTCGACGACAAGGCGCTCGATCTCATCTTCCGGGACGCCCATACGCCCCAGGGTTTCCTCGACGATCCGGTCACCGACGAAAGGCTGCGTCAGGTGTACGAGCTCATGAAATGGGGCCCGACGACGCTGAACAGCCAGCCCGGACGAATCGTGTTCGTGCGCTCGAAGGCTGCCAAGGAGAAGCTCGCGCCCGCGCTCAGCCCGGGCAACCTGGACAAGACCCTGAAGGCGCAGGTCACGGCGATCATCGCGTACGACTCGCGCTTCTACGAGAACCTGCCCAAGACGTTCCCCAACAATCCCAAGGCGCGGGACAACTTCCTCGGCGACGAGAAGAAGGCCGCCAACGACCGCGTCGCGCTGCGCAACGGGTCGCTGCAGGGCGCTTATTTCATCATCGCGGCGCGCGCGCTGGGGCTGGATTGCGGGCCCATGTCCGGCTTTGACAACGCGAAGGTGGACGCGGCGTTCTTCCCGGACGGCCGCTGGAAGTCGAACTTCCTGATCAACCTCGGCAAGGGCGACCCGGCGAAGATCTTCCCGCGCAACCCGCGCCTGTCGTTCGACGAGGCCTGCCGGATCGAATAGCCCGGCGGGTCAGCGGAGCAGGGCCTGGTCGCGATACGAGGCCGGATCCTCGATCGGCTCGAGGTGCGTGATCACCGCGCTGCCGGGCAGCTCGGCGCGGATCGCTTCCTCGATCTCGTCGGCGATCCGATGGGCCTCGCGCACGTTCATGTCGCCCGGCACCAGCACGTGCATCTCGACCATGCGCACGCGGCCGGCGCGACGCGTGCGCAGCGCGTGGTACTCGATGCCGCGCACCTGGTAGGGTTCCAGGATCTTGCGGATGCGCTCGAGCTCGGGCTCCGGCAACGCGCGATCCATCAGGCCGAGCACCGAGCGGCGCAGCACCTTGGCGCCGGTCCAGGTGATGTGCAGGGCGACGGCGATGGCGATCAGCGGATCGAGCGCGAGCCATCCTGTCAGGACTGTCGCGCCGACCCCTACCACCACCCCGATCGACGTCCACACGTCGGTGAGGAGGTGGTGCGCGTCGGACTCCAGCGCGATGGACTCGTGGCGTTTGCCCGCCCCCAGCAGCACGAGCGCCGTGCCGAGGTTGAGGGCGGCCGCCACCAGCGATACGAAGATGCCGGTGTCGAAGTGCAGGATTTCGCGGGGGGAGAGGAGCCTCGGGATGGCCGTCCCCACGATGGCGAGCGCCGCGAGCATGATGAGCGAGCCTTCCACGGCGGAGGAAAAATACTCCGCCTTGCTGTAGCCAAACGGGTGCTTCTCGTCGGGCTCGCGGGCTGCAACGCGCAAGGTGTAGACCGCGACCAGGGCCGCGCCCAGGTTGACCAGCGACTCGACCGCGTCGGAGAGCAGGCCCAGCGAGCCGGTCAGCCACGCCGCCACGCCCTTGAGGGCCATCGTGACCAGGGCCGTCGCTACGGACAGCCAGGCGTAGCGGGCGAGGGAAGGCATGGCGGAAGCCTAGCAGGGGATTTGCTTCCGGAGGCGGTTGGATCTAGGATGTCGATCGGGGGTTCGCGAACAGGGATAGGCCTATGTCAAACAATGTCTTAGCGACCAGTCTTATTACGGTACTTCTGGTTTTGCCCGCGGGCGGCGTGGCTGCCCAGAACGATGCTCCGAAGCCGGCCGGCATCAAGGTGGAGCAGGGCACACCGGCGGCTCAGACCCCCGCCAAGCCAGCCAGCAAACCGATGAAGACGGCATCGGCCGGCAAGGGCCGGGTCGAGCACATGAACGACGACGCACGCCACTGCCTCGAGCTGGAAACGATCGCCGAAATCATCAAGTGCGCGGAGCCGTACCGCTACTAGTGCGGGGCCGCTAGTCGAGGGCGTACTCGGAGCGGACTGCGTCCAGCGTTCCGGTCGCCTTGATCGTTCCCCTTTCCATCAGGCATGCCCGGTCCCCGACTGCCCGGGCGAAGCGCAGGTTTTGTTCGCAGAGCACCACGCACATGCCCTCCGACTTGAGCGCCCGGATTGTGGCCGCCATGCGCTCGACGACTCGCGGGGCCAGTCCTTCGGTCGGTTCGTCGAGAAGGATGGCGGCGGGATTGCCCATCAGCGTGCGGGCCACCGCAAGCATCTGCTGCTCCCCGCCTGACATGTGTGCGGCGAGGCGCGCCTGCATGGGCGCGAGCTCGGGAAACAGTTCGAACAGACGTTCGGGCGTCCACGGCGTCAGTCCGTCACGCGCCGGCTGGCGAGCCACCTCCAGGTTCTCGAGTACCGTCAGCCCGGTGAAGATGCGCCTGTCCTCCGGAACGTAGCCCAGGCCTCGGCGGGCAACTCGGTCGGCGGGCAGACCGTCGATGCGCGCGCCGTCCAGAGACACCGACCCGCTCCGATCACGCAGCAGCCCCATCATGGATTTCAAGGTGGTCGACTTGCCGGCGCCGTTGTGCCCGAGGAGCACCAGGACTTCGCCGCGCCGCGCGCTGAAGTCCAGGCCGAAGAGGATTCGCGCGCGCCCGTAGGCGGCGGTCAGCCCGCGGACCTCAAGCATCCTCGTCCCCGAGATAGACCTGCCGGACACGCGCATTCACGCGCACGTCGTCCGGGACGCCGTCCGCGATCAGCTCGCCCTGGTGAAGCACGAGCACGCGCTGTGCGTGCGCAAAAACCACGCTCATGTCGTGCTCGGTAAACAGCACGCCGACGCCCTCGCGGCGGGAGAGGTCGACGGCCAGGCGCATGAGCTCGTCACGCTCCCCCCGGCTCATGCCGGCGGTCGGCTCGTCCATCAGCAGCAGGCGCGGGCGAGCGGCCAGCGCGATGGCGACCTCCACTCGCTTGAGGTCCCCGTACGAAAGCTCAGCACAGGTTCGATCGGCGAGGTG
Source organism: Burkholderiales bacterium (assembly GCA_036274335.1). Classification (GTDB taxonomy): domain Bacteria; phylum Pseudomonadota; class Gammaproteobacteria; order Burkholderiales; family SG8-39; genus JAABQT01. Next base: position 24,825 of record DASUFW010000425.1, read on the forward strand.
CACGATGCCGACGCGCCGGAGCAGGTCGCGCGCCTCGCCCGCGAGCGCGAGCCGGGCCCCCGGTCGTGTCGACCAGAGAAGGCGTTCGCGCGCGAGCAGCGCCACCCCGAGGTTCTCCGCCGTGCTCATGGACCCGAACGTCGCGGTGATCTGGAACGTCCGGCCCAGTCCACGGCGCAGGCGCTGCGGCGGAGCCTGCCCGAGCAGAGGCTCACCCGCCAGACGGACCTCTCCCGCATCCGGCGCGGTCTGGCCGCCCAGCACGTCGAAGCAGGTCGACTTGCCGGCGCCGTTCGGCCCGATCATCGCCACCACCTCGCCTGCGTGGACCTCGAAGCTCACGCCGCGCAGCGCGTGCACGCCGCCGAAGGACTTTGTGAGGCGCCTGACCTCGAGCAGGCTCATGGCCGGCGCCGCGCCAGGGTGCTGACGCCGTTCGGGAAGGCGAGCACCAGCACCAGCATGATGCCGCCGAGCACGGCCCGCCAGTAGTCGAAGCCCCGGGACACGGTGTCCTCGAGCCAGGTGAACAGCGCCGCACCCCATGCCGGCCCGGTCAAGGTGTGCAGCCCGCCCAGCAGGAGCATGACCAGGCCGTCGACGGAGCGAGGCACGGCGAGCGATTCCGGCGAGATCGAGCCCTTGGAAAATGCGTACAGGGCGCCCGCGAGTCCGGCCAGCAGGCCCGCGCCGGCAAACGCCGCCCACTGGTGGGCGCGGACCTCGATGCCGGTCGCAGCGGCCCGGACCGGCGAGTCTCGTCCTGCGCGGAGCGCATACCCGAACGGCGAGAACTGCACTCGCCAGAGGAGCACGATCGCTACGAGCGTCAGGAACAGGCAGAGTTCGTAATACGCGATGCGTCCGGTCCAGGGCGCCGACGGCCAGATGCCGATCAGGCCGTTCGATCCTCCCGTGACCGCGTTCCACTGGTAGACGACCGACCACGTAATCTGCGCGAACGCGAGCGTCAGCATCGCGAGATAGACGCCTGAGAGGCGAACGCAGAACCAGCCGAAACACACGGCCGCGAGGGCGGCGAGCAGCGGGCCGGCGGCAAGCGCCGCCAGCATGGGCCAGCCGGCTTTCACCAGCGCAAGGCCCGCCCCGTAGGCGCCGAGGCCGAAGTAAGCCGCGTGCCCGAAGGACAGGAGCCCGCCGGAACCGACCAGCAGATGCAGGCTCGCCGCGAACAACGCGAACAGCAGGATGTCGCCGAGCAGGACCAGGGCATAGTCACCCGCAAAGAGCGGTACGAGCACGAGCGCCACGGCGAGCGCCGCGAGCGCTGCCCGCGCAGGCGGGGCGGGCGCGACGAGCCGCGGCGGCACTGCGGCGGCCCCGCGGACCGCGTCGGGCGCCTGTCCCAGCAAGCCCCAGGGGCGCAGCACCAGCACGACCGCCATCACCACGAATTCGAGGGCGAGCGTGAACTCCGAATAGCCCAGCCCGATGCAGAACGCCTTGACCTCGCCAATCAGCAGCGCGGCCAGGAATGCGCCGGGGATCGACCCCAGGCCGCCGACGACCACGACGACGAACGCATCGGAAATGGTCTGCAGGTCCATCGACAGGGTGGCCGGCTCGCGCGGAATCTGCAGCGCCCCGCCGAATCCGGCGAGCAGCGCGCCGAGTACAAAGACGCCGGTATACAGGCGCCCGGCGTTCACGCCGAGCGCACGCACCATGTCGCGGTCCTGCGTGGCGGCGCGGACCCGTACGCCCCAACGCGTCCGGCGCAGCACCCACCAGAGGGCGGCGAGGACCAGCGGTCCAAGGCCGATCAGGAACAGGTCGTATTGCGGAAAGCGTGCGCCGAGGAAATCGACGGCGCCGCTCAGCCCCGGCGCACGCGGGCCGAGCAGATCCACCGGACCCCAGGCCCACAGCGCCGCATCGCGGATCACCAGCACCAGCGCGAACGTGGCGACGAGCTGCATGAGCTCGGGCGCCTCGTACAGGCGGCGGAGCAGCAGGCGCTCGGCCAGCGCGCCGGTCAAGGCGACGGCGAGCGCCGCCAGAGGGAGCGCGCCCCAGAAGCCCGTGATCGGCGCGAGCGCCACGGCAAGGTACATGCCGAGCATGTACAGCGAGCCGTGCGCGAAGTTGACGATGCGCGTGACGCCGAAGATCAGCGACAGGCCGGCGGCCACCAGGAACAGCGTGGAGGCGTTTGCCAGTCCATTGAGGAACTGGACAGCGGCGGAGGCGCCGCTCATGCGAGGCTCAACGCCGGCCGGTCACTTCGGGCGCAGCGCGCGGACCTCGGCATCGGACGGCAGGTAGCGCGCGCCCTCGGCGAAATGCCAGTTCACCATCACGCCGGCGCCATCGCGCCGCGCGAGCTGGCCGACGAAGGCGCCCATGGTGGACTGATGGTCCAGCGCCCGGTACACGATCGGCCCGAACGGTGTGTCGACGTTCAGCCCCTCGAACGCCCGGACGAGGCTCTCGCTGTCGGTGCTCGCCGCTTTCGCGAGGGCGGCCGCCGCCGAGCGCAGGGCGCTGTACCCGACCACCGAACCCAGGCGAGGCTCCTCGTTCCAGCGCGCGCGGTAGGCGTCGAGAAATGCCTTGTGCGCCGGCGTGTCGATCTGTCGCCAGGGGTATCCCGTCACCCACCAGCCTTCCGGCGCCTCCTCCTTGAGCGGCAGGAGGTATTCCGGCTCCCCGCCGAGCAGGTTGAACACGACGGCCTGGCCGAACAGCCCGCGCAAGCTCCCTTCGCGGACGAACTTCTGCAGGTCGGCGGCGAACAAGGCGCTGAAGATCGCGTCGGGATGTGCATCCGCGAGCGCCTGCACCACGGCGCCGGCATCGATCTTGCCGAGCGCCGGTGCCTGCTCCGCGATGATCTGCGCCTCGGGCTGTGCCGCGGCGAGCAGCTTGCGGAAGGAGGCCGCCGCCGATTGGCCGTACTCGTAGTTCGGGTAGACCAGCGCCCAGCGCTTCTTGTGCAGCCGGGCCGCCTCGGGAACCAGCATGGCGACCTGCATGTACGTGGAGGGCCGCAGCCGGAAGGTGTAGCGGTTGCCATCCTCCCAGACGATCTTGTCCGTGAGGGGCTCGGCGGCGAGGAACACCACCTTGCGGCGCGCCGCAAGGTTGGAGACGGCGAGTCCCACGTGCGACGCGAACGTTCCCATGAGCATCGCGACCTGCTCTCGCGCGATGAGCTCTTCGGCCACGCGCACGGCGTCGCCCGGATTGCCGCCGTCCTCGCGGGAGACGACCTCCAGCATCCGACCGCGCACGCCACCGGCGGCATTGACCTGCTCGAGCGCGAGCTGCCAGCCCTTGCGATAGGGCTCGAGAAAGGCGGGGAACGTCTTGTAGCTGTTCAGCTCGCCGATGCGCAGCGGCCGGGACTGGGCGTGCGCGAGAGTGCTGACGAGCGCCAGGGTACAGAGGAGCAATCGCAGGGGGTTCATCGGTCTCCTTCCACTCGCGCGCCGCGGTCGGGCCGCACCTTTTCGGTGCCCGCGGGAAAGATGCGCCAGAACTCGCGACGCACCAGGCTGGCGATCGTGGCGCTCTTGTTGAGTCCGTGGTACCGGGCGACGGCATCCAGCATCGCAAAATCGCGCGCCGTCGCCGAGAACGTGCTGACCTTGGCCTTGGCCATGTATAAATCATATATAAGATTTATTGTGCTGGCAAGGGTGCCGGATGCTGACATGTCGCAGCGCAGCATCCGACATTCGTACCGGGGGACGGGATTTTCGTTTGGCTTGCGTGGAACGCTTCCCGCATAATCGCGTCGAAGAAGCAACGTGCCCGCCTCCAGTGCTCCCGCAGAGGAGCCCGGCGGAAGCGCGGATTTCAATCAACGATAAGACTGGAGGAGGCAATGCAACCGTACGTCAAGGTAGTGTCGCGCACGGCGTGCGCGATCGCAGTGGGCGCCGCCCTGGCCGCGCCCGCGGCGGCCAAGGTCGAGGGCGACAAGATCATCCTCGGCTCGGCGATCTCGATCACCGGCAAGTACTCGCAGGAAGGCAAGAACGCGAGCGACGGCTACAACTTCGCGGTGAAGAAGATCAACGAAAATGGCGGGGTCAAGGTCGGCGGCAAGACCTACAAGCTCGAGGTGAAGTACTACGACGACGAGTCCACGCCGGCGCGCACGGCGCAGCTCCTCGAGCGCATCATCAACCAGGACGGCATCAAGTTCGTGCTCGGACCCTACGGCTCGGGCCCGACCAAGGCCGCCGCGCCGGTGACCGAGAAGTACAAGATCCCGATGGTCGAGGCCGAGGGCGCCTCGCGCTCGCTGTTCACGCAGAACTACAAGTACCTCTTCGCGGTGCTCTCCACTTCCGACTACTACCTCTCGCCGGTGATCGACCTCGCCGCCGAGCTGGCGAAGAAGCACGGCAAGAAGCCCTCGAGCATGAAGATCGGCATGGCGTTCGAGAACGACCCGTTCTCCCTGGACGTGCGCCAGGGCGTGGTCACCGAGGCGAAGAAGTACGGCATGAAGATCGTGGTCGACGACAAGATGCCGCGCGACCTCTCCGACATCTCGGCAACGCTCACCAAGATCAAGGCGCTGAAGCCCGACGTCATCCTGTTCTCCGGCCACACCAAGGGCGCAACCACAGCGACCCGGCAGATGAAGGAGATGAACGTTTCCGCACCGATCGTCGCGCTCACGCACTGCGAGTCGGCGGACATCACCGGCAAGTTCAACGGCGCGGCCGAAGGCATCCTCTGCCCGACGCAGTGGGCCGAGACGCTCAAGTACAAGGACAAGCTGTTCGGCACGGCGATGGACTACAACGAGGCGTTCCTGAAGGCGCACTCCGAGTACAAGGAAGTGCCCTACCAGGTGGCGCAGGGCTCGGCCGCGGTCGAGGTGTGGGCGGACGCGTTCAAGCGCGCCGGCTCGCTCGACCCGCAGAAGCTGCGCGACGCGCTCGCCAAGACGAACATGGAAACCTTCTACGGCCACGTCCAGTTCGACAAGGCCGGCAAGAACATCGGCAAGCCGATGGTGCTGCGCCAGGTGCAGAACGGCAAGTACGTGGTGGTGGCGCCGACCAAGTACGCGGCCGAGCCGGTGGTCTATCCGCGCAAGGAGGCGAACGACTAAGGCGACCGCGGGGTTTGGATCATGTGGGATAACGTCCAGATCCTCACCGTCGCGCCGGTCTTCAACGTCCAGCTCTGGCTGAACGGGTTGTCGGTCGGCGCCGTGTTCGCCCTCGTCGCGTACGGGCTCGCGCTCGTCTGGGGCGTGACGAGCATCAAGAACCTGGCGCAGGGCGACCTCGTCATGATGGGCGGGTACCTCGGCGTCGCGTTCGCGCGCCACGGCGTACACCCGATCGTCGCCATCGTCCCGGTGGCCGCGATCATGTTCTGCTTCGGCTGGGTCCTCTACCGCCTGATGATCCGGCGGGTGATCCAGCTCGACCTCTTCACCTCGCTCCTCGCCACCTTCGGCCTCGCGATCACCATCCAGCAGGCGCTGAACCTCGCCTTCGGCCCCGAGGTGGTCACGCTGGATGCCGGCTTCGGCCAGCTCGAGATGTTCGACGCCATGGTGAGCATCACCTGGATCCGCCTCATTGCCTTCGCCATCTGCCTGCTGCTGGCCGGCGCCATGGTGCTCTTCCTCACCAAGAGCCGGCTCGGGCAGGCGATCCGCGCCACCGCGCAGGACCCGCGCGCGGCGCGCGTGCTCGGCATCGATACCGACCTGGTCTACTCGCTCACGTTCTCGATCAACGCCGCGATCTGCGGCGCCGCGGGCGTGATCGTCGGCATGATCTGGGTGCTGCAGCCTTTCTACGGCATCGCCTACTCGGTGCGCGCCTTCGTCATCGTCACCGCGGCGGGCCTCGGCAACCTGCCCGGCGTCATCCTCGCCGCGCTCGGCCTCGGCGTGGTCGAGCAGTACAGCGGCTTCGTCCTCGGCGCGCAGTTCCAGCAGGCGACCATCGTCGGGCTGCTGCTCCTCATCCTGCTCTGGCGCCAGGCGCTGCTGCGCCGCCATCGCCTGGCGCTGCAATGACCGCGCGCTCGGCCGTCCTCCACCTGGCGATCCTCGCCGCAGGCATCGCCGCGCCGTTCCTCTTCCCCGCGCACACCGTGCAGTTCGCGGTGTTCTGGGTCTTCGTGCTCTTCGCGCTCACCTGGGACACCATGGGCGGGCACATGGGGTACAACTCGCTCGGCAACATCCTGTTCTTCGGCCTCGGCATGTACGTGTGCGCCGTGGTGCAGATCGGCACCGTCTACGACGTGGCCGAGTACACGGCGGCGAACGGCGCGATCAGCGTCAACTTCACCCACACCCAGTACTTCCACGGCCTGGCGCTCGGCCTGGTCGCCGCGGCGCTCTTCCCGCCGGTCGTCGCCGCGGTGCTCTCCTGGATCCTCTTCGGGCTGCGCGGCCCCTACTTCGCCATCGGCACGCTCGGCGTGGCGATCGCCGCCGCCGAGCTCACCAACGCCTGGGACTACGTCGGCGGCGGCCAGGGCATCGCCATGCCGGTGTTCCCCGGACCGCCGGGGGCGCGCGAGCGCTTCTTCTACGCGGCCTGCATGATCGCCGCGATCGCCTGCTACCTCTTCCTGCGCTGGCTCTACGCGACGCGCTTTCGCCTGGCCATCAACGCCATCCGCGACGACGAGGACAAGGCCGAGGCGCTCGGCCTGCACACCGGCCGCTACAAGATGGTCGCGTGGTCGGTCTCGGCCTTCTTCCTCGGCATCGCCGGCGCGCTGTTCGGCAACATGACCGGCTTCATCGAGCCGCTCGAAACGGCCTACCCGACGCTGACGTTCGGCATCTTCATGGTCGCGATGACGCTGCTCGGCGGCAAGGGCACGCTGTGGGGCCCGGTGATCGGCGCGACGCTCTTCTACACGCTGCGCGAGGTGACCTGGACCTACCTCCTCGGCTGGCAGTACATCGCGCTCGGCCTCCTCATCATCGTCAACGTGGTGTACTTCCAGCAGGGCATCCTCGGCTGGCTGCGCGCGCGCAAGCCCGAGTGGTTCGGCGTCAAGGTGCGGCATTGAGCCCGATCATCGAGGTGCGCGGGGTGAGCAAGGCCTTCGGCGGCGTCGTCGCCAACCGCGACGTCTCGCTCGACGTCGAGCGAGGCAAGATCACCGGCCTGATCGGCCCGAACGGCTCGGGCAAGACGACGCTCTTCAGCTCGATCGTCGGCCAGCACCCGATCGACAAGGGCTCGATCCGCTTCGAGGGACGCGAGATCTCGCGCCTGCCGGTGCAGAAGATCGCGCGCCTGGGCATGCTGCGCACCTACCAGCAGACGCGCATCTTCTCGAAGATGGATTGCGTGCAGAACCTGCTCATCTCGCTGCCGCACCGCGAGAGCACCTGGTCGCACATGTTCCGCAAGTACCCGCCGGAGATGATCGAGAAGGCCGAGCGCCTGCTCGAGTTCGTCGGGCTCTACAGCAAGCGCCAGCTCGTCGCCGGCTCGCTCTCCTTCGGCCAGCAGAAGCTGCTGGAATTCGCCATGGCGCTCATGAACGAGCCCAAGGTGCTGCTGCTCGATGAGCCCACCGCCGGCATCAACCCGAC
>DASUFW010000426.1:0-1101 GCA_036274335.1 Burkholderiales bacterium
GCGGGCGCCGCGGGCTCTTCCTGGCGCAGGCGGTTGATCAGCTTGACGGCGACGAAGATCGCCCAGGCGATGATCAGGAAGTCCAGGCAGCTCTGCAGGAACTTGCCGTAGGCGAGCGTCGCGGAGCCCACCGTCGCGGACAGGCCGGTCAGGTTCACGCCGCCCACCAGCAGGCCGATCAGCGGCATGATCACGTCGCCGACCAGCGACGAGACGATCTTGCCGAACGCGCCGCCGATGATCACGCCGACGGCGAGGTCCACGACGTTGCCCTTCATGGCGAAGGACTTGAACTCCTGCAGCATGCTCATCTTCGTTCTCCCTGGTCAATCGATCTGCGGATAGGACACGTCCAGAATCTCGAGCGGCTCCTCGCCGGCCGGCGTGCGCAGCGCCACGACGTCGCCGGACCTCGCCTTGAGCAGCGCCCGCGCCATCGGCGAGATCCACGAGATGCGCCCGCGCGCGGTGTCCACCTCGTCCGCTCCGACGATGGTGACCTCGCGGGACGCCCCGGCCTTGCCGCGCACGCGCACCGTCGCGCCGAAGAACACCTGGTCCTCGTCGCGGCCAGCGTTGTTCACCACCGTGGCGCTCTCCAGGCGCTTGATGAGGAAGCGCACGCGCCGGTCGATCTCGCGCAGGCGCTTCTTGCCGTAGAGGTAGTCGCCGTTCTCGGAGCGATCGCCGTTGGAGGCGGCCCAGGCCACCACCCGCACCACCTCGGGCCGCTCCACCTCCACCAGCTGCTTGCGCTCGGCGGACAGGCGGGCAAAGCCCGCGGGCGTGATGTAGTTCCTGCGGGGCGCGGGCGCCTCGGGCGGCGCAGGCGCGTCGTCTTCGCCCGCGGTTTCCCGCACGAACGCTTTCGACATGTTGCCCGGATTCTACCCGCACGCGACTTGCCACGGCCTGTGGGAGCACCCAGAATTCCGGGCTGACGCGAGGCGACCGGAGGCGGCGTGGCATTCCAGCGATCGATCGAGAAGGACGACCTGCTGACCCGGATGCGGGTCCGCGAGGTGGCCCTGTTCGGCCTCATCTCGCTGACCGCCATCCTCGCCAACCTGCCGGCGGACTACGTGAACGAGCTCGGCATCC
>DASUFW010000427.1:0-3307 GCA_036274335.1 Burkholderiales bacterium
CATTCGTTCGGCGGCAAGTACCTCGAGCTCGTGCCCGGCGAGCGCATCCGCCATACCGACGTATTCGACGACCCCAACCTGCCGGGGGAAATGGTGGTCACGGTGACGCTGAAGAAGGTGGCGTCCGGCACCGAGCTGAACGTCGTCCAGGAAGGCATCCCCGAGGCGATCCCGCTCGACGCCTGCTACGCCGGATGGCAGCAGTCCCTCGCGCTGCTCGCAGTGCTCGTCGAGGCCGAGATCCCGGGCTAGTCGTCCGGTGCTCCTCCAGGTCAAGGTCAAGCCGCGCGCGCGTGCCTCCGTGCTCGAGCAGGCAGCGGACGGCACGTGGGTCGCTCAGCTCAAGTCGCCGCCGGTGGACGGCAAGGCGAACGCGGAGCTCATCGCGCTCGTCGCCGCGCACTTCGGCTGCCGCAGGGCCGACGTCGAGATCAAGAGCGGCGCCTCCGGCAGGCACAAGTGGGTGAAGGTGCCGTGACGTTCGACGCGAGGATGCGGGTGATCGGCATCCTGCTCTACGCGGCCCTGTCGGGCTGCGCGAGCGCGAAGCCGAACGACTGCGCACCGGGGTCCGCGAAGCCGGGCGCCGTCCTCACCTGCGAGGTGCCGGGCTTTGCCGGACGCCCCTACGACGTCTACCTCCCGCTCGACTACTCGCCCTCGAAGCCGGTGCCGGTCATCCTGGCGATCCACGGCGGCGGCGGCAACGCGCAGGGCGCCGCGCGCACCAGCTGCCCCGGTGGCGACATCGCCAGCAAGGACTGCCTGCACGCGATGGCCGGCCGCGAGGGCATCGCGGTGGTCTATCCGAACGGCACCTCCTCGCGCCTGCTCGCCAGGCTGCGCACCTGGAACGCGGGCGGCGGCGAGAAGGGCTGGCAATGCGTAAGTGGGCGCGCCTGCAAGGACGGCGTGGACGACATCGCCTACTTCAGGGCGCTGCTCGAGGATCTTTCGCGCGGGGTCGCGGTGGACCCGAAGCGCGTCTACGCAACCGGCCTCTCGAACGGCGCCGCGATGAGCCACCGTCTCGCCTGCCAGCTGGGGGATCGCATCGCGGCCATCGCGGCCTTCGGCGGCGCCAACCAGTACGCGACGACTGCGTCCTGCGCGCCGCCGCGGCCGGTGCCGGTGATGCAGATCCACGGCACCGCCGATCCCTGCTGGCCGTACGACGGCGGCAAGCAGGCCTGCGCGCAGCGCGACGACCTCGCCAAGATCTCGGTGGACGAGTCGATGCGCACCTGGGCCGTGATCAACGGCTGCGCAGCCGCCGGCGCTCCCGAGCTGCTCGCGCAGCCGAAGGGGATCCGGATCGAGCGGATCGGCTGGACGGGCTGCCGGGCCGAGACGGCGCTCGTGCGAATGGACGGCGGCGGCCACGTCTGGCCCGGCGGCTGGGGCTATTTGAGCGAGCGGATCATCGGTCCGGCGGTCGGCGGCTGGAGCGGCAACCGCGCGATCCTCGATTTCTTCCGCCGGCATCCGCTATGATCGGCGCCATGGCCCAGATCCAGATCCCCGTGCATCCGTTCGGCTGGCAGGCGGCCGACTTCGACCTCAAGGGCGTGGACGGCAAGCGCCACACCCTCGCCTCGGCGCGCGGCCCGAACGGCCTCGTCGTCATGTTCATCTGCAACCACTGCCCGTACGTGAAGGCGGTGATCGACCGCATCGTGCGCGATTGCGGCGAACTGAAAGCGCAGGGTATCGGCTCGATCGCGATCATGTCGAACGACCCGGCCGACTACCCGGAGGACTCCTTCGACAACATGGTGAGGGTCGCGAAGGCCAAGCACTTCCCCTTCCCCTACGTGCTCGACGAGACGCAGGACGTCGCCAAGACCTACCTCGCGCAGTGCACGCCCGACTTCTTCGGCTTCGACGCGAAGCTCGCGCTCCGCTACCGCGGGCGGCTGGACGCCTCGGGCCGCCAGGCGGTGCCGAACGCTCGCCGGGAGCTCTACGAGGCGATGGTCGGCGTCGCGAAGACGGGGCTCGGTCCGCAGGACCAGACCCCGTCGATCGGCTGCTCGATCAAGTGGCGGAGCTGAGGTAGTTCAGCGCGACGTCGAACGCGTCGAAGTTGCGCAGCCGCGCCTTGCCGGGGATCCCGCCGGTCTTCCGGTTGAAGAGCAGCGGCACCGGCTGCTCCGAAATCCCGCCATGCGAGCGCAGCGGCGCGTCCAGCCCCGAGAGGTCGTGGCGCGCACGGCTGGTGCCCAGCACTGTGTTCTTCTCCGAGATGACCACCACGTCGCCGAGGCGATCGGGCGGCAGCTCGAAGCGCGCGCAGGCCTCGGCGTTCGACAGCGCGAGCTGCACGCCTTTCACCTTCGCCAGGCGCCCGATCACGTCGGCTTTCGGCGGCAGGTAGACCGTGGCGAACGACCCCAGCGCCCCGTGGTGCACGACGTACGGGTCGGTGATCGGCAGGATGACGCGCGCCGCGCCCTTGCCCAGCCACTCGTCCAGGAGGTCCTGCAGGAAGATCGCGTTCGGGCTGCCGTCGGCGCCGAACTTGTCGTTCATGCCGTGGTCGGCGGTGAGCGCGATCGACGCGCCGAGCGCGTCGAGCCGCGCGAGGTACGGATCCATCATCGCGTAGAAGGCGTTCGCCGCCGCCGAGCCCGGCGCCGCCTTGTGCTGCACGTAGTCGGTGGTCGACAGGTACATGAGGTCCGGCCGGGTCGTCTCCATCAGCTTCACGCCGGCTGCAAACACGAATTCGGAGAGCTCGGCGCTGTACACCGAGGGCCGGGCCATGCCGGCGAGCGCCTGCTGGGCCTCGTCCGCTTTCTCGGCGGAAAAGCACACGCCCGCGAGGTCCTTGCCGAGCAGCGTGCGCAGCTTGTCCTTGGCTGTGACCACCGCGACCGAGGCGCCCTCCTTCGCGAAAGCGGCGAGGATCGTGCCGGTGCGCAGGTACTTCGGGTCGTTCATCATCACTTCGGCGTCCGCGTCGCGGTCGTAGAAGTAGTTGCCGCAGATGCCGTGCACTGAAGGCGGCACGCCGGTGACGATGGAGAGGTTGTTCGGGTTGGTGAAGGTCGGCACCACGCTGTCGGCCTCGAACGCCGCGCCCTCGCGCAGCAGGCGGCCGAAGTACGGCGCGACGCCCGCCGCCACGGCCCGGTGCACATAGTCGAACTCGCAGCCGTCCACGCAGACGACGACGAGCGGCGATTCCATCCAGCGATAGTGCCGGCCGTTGACCGCCAAGGTCCGTTCGGGCATGCGGGCATTATCGTAGACTTCCGGCCATGGAGGAGGCCCTGGACGGCGAGCGCGCGCTCGCGCTCTACCG
>DASUFW010000428.1:0-1241 GCA_036274335.1 Burkholderiales bacterium
GGAACGTCGTGCACTTCGCCGGCCAGTACTGCTGGGTGTTCGCGATCGGCGCGCTGCCGCTCGCCACCGTCTTCGCCATCGAGTTCACCATGCCGGTGTGGACCGCGATCCTCGCGGCGCTGCTGCTGAAGGAGAAGCTCACCCCGAACCGGATCACCATGCTGGTGCTGGGGCTGGTGGGCGTGCTGGTGATCCTGCGGCCGGGCGTGAGCGTCTTCCATGCGGCGGCGCTGGTCGCGCTGGCGGCCTCGCTCTTCTACGCCGGCAACATGATCGCCACCAAGCGGCTGGCCGCGACCGACTCGCCGCTCGCCATCCTCTTCTGGATGTCGGTCATCCAGACGCCGCTCTCGTTCCTCACGGCGCTCCCGCAGTGGGTCGCCCCGCCGCCGGGCGACCTCGGCTGGATGCTGGTCATGGGGGTGGGCAGCTACACGGCGCACTACTGCATGAGCCGGGCGTTCAGGCTGGCCGACGCCACCGTGGTGGTGCCGATCGACTTTATCCGCCTGCCGCTCATCGCGGTGGTCGGCGCGCTGTTCTATGCCGAGCCCTTCGATCCCATGATCGTGGTGGGCGCGGCGATCATCTTCGCGGGCACCTACGCGAGCCTGCGGCAGGAGACGCGCCGGCCCTAGCGGGCAGCCCGCGCGGCGATCGCGGCGCCCTCGAGCGGCTGCTCGAGCCCGTCCACGTCGAGCGGCGTGCACCTGGGGGCTTCGCCGTAGCCCGGCGCGGCGCAGACCTCGGCGAGCGGCGGGCGGTCGGCGGCCGCGTCGACGATGCGCATCGCGGCGAGCACCGGGCGCTCCAGGCAATTGCGGCTGACCGGCACGCGCGAGAGCACCAGCTTCTCGTTGCGCAGCAGGCTGACGATGGTGTCGGGCTCCGGCTCGCAGGGCCCCGAGTCGTACTCCACGAGGTCGACCAGCAGCGTCCAGGTGGCGCCGTCGAGCGGGCACTGCAGGAAGTTGCGCGCGCCGCTCAGGATCAGCGTCTCGCGCGAGCTGACCTCCGGCACGGGCGGGCGCACCATCTCGAGCACCAGGCGGCTCTCGGCGCGGTCGCAGTCCCAGCGGATCATCGGGTCGTCGGTCTGGTCGGCGCCCGCGGCGGGCAGGGCGAGGAGGAGGGAGAGCAGCAGAGTCACGGGCCGGCCGAGGATAGCGCATGCGCCGGATCGCGTCCGGCGGCCCGGCCGGGCTCAGTAGGGCGTGCCGTCCTTGCGCGTGTAGCGCCAC
>DASUFW010000429.1:0-6194 GCA_036274335.1 Burkholderiales bacterium
GCGATCGACTTCGCGGGCGGCACCGTGGTCCACATCAACGCCGGCGTCGCCGGCCTGGTGGCGGCCCTGGTGCTCGGTCCGCGCAAGGGCTACGGCAAGGTCGCCATGCCGCCGCATAACCTGACGTTCACGCTGATCGGCGCGTCGCTGCTGTGGGCCGGCTGGTTCGGCTTCAACGCCGGAAGCGCGGTCGCGGCCAACGGCAGCGCCGGCGTGGCGATGATGAACACCCAGCTCGCCACCGCAGCAGCGGTGCTCGGCTGGATGTTCGCGGAGTGGATGGCCAAGGGCAAGCCGAGCCTGCTCGGCGCGGCCTCCGGCGCGGTCGCCGGCCTGGTCGCGATCACCCCGGCCTGCGGCAACGCGGGTCCGATGGGCGCGATCGTGCTCGGCGTCGTGGCGGGCGTGGTCTGCTTCTGGGCGGCGGTGTACCTCAAGAAGTCGCTGGGCTACGACGACTCGCTCGACGCTTTCGGCGTGCACGCCATCGGCGGCATCGTCGGGGCGCTCGGCATCGGCATCCTGTGCGCGCCGGCGCTCGGCGGCCAGGGCTTCGGCGGCAGCAACGACAGCATCGGCGCGCAGTTCATCGTGCAGGCCGAGGCCGTCGGGTTCACCATCGTCTACGACGCCGTGGTGACCTACATCATCCTGAAGGTCGTGTCGATGATCGTCGGGCTGCGCGTGACGGACGAGGCGGAAAGCCAGGGCCTGGACGTCGCCGAGCACGGCGAGTCGGCCTACAACAGCTGATACCGGTTTGCAGGTGTAACGAAGTCTCCTCCTAGGTCTCAACCTAGTTCACGGGGCGCGCAAGCGCCCCGTTTTTTTTTGCCCCGGCGGCTTGCAGCCGCGGCCGTGCCGCAGTTCTCGAACCTGCCTCCCAGAATCCGTCCGCGCCGGCATAGAATCCGCGTTTTTCCCATCCGAGGTCAGCATGGCTCACGTCATCCCGCTGTGGACCCCCCCCTCACTGCCCATTGCCGGCGGCAGCGACACTTTCCCGGTGCGGCGCATCTTCTGCGTCGGCCGCAACTACGCCGAGCACCAGAAGGAGATGGGAGGCAGCGGCCGCGAGCAGCCCTTCTTCTTCATCAAGAGCGCCCACTCCCTGGTTCCCAACGGCGGCGATGTGCATTACCCCCCCAAGACCTCGAACTACCACTACGAGACCGAGCTGGTGGTCGCGCTCGCCAAGGGCGGCCGGCGCATCCAGGCGGCCAGCGCCAACAGCCACGTCTTCGGGTACGGGGTAGGGCTCGACATGACGCGCAGGGACCTGCAGCAGTGGGGCAAGGACCACGGGCGCCCCTGGGACTTCGGCAAGGACTTCGACGAGGCCGCGCCGTGCAGCACGCTCGTGACGGCTGCCAAGATCGGCCACCCCGCCAAGGGCGCCATCTGGCTGCAGGTGAACGGCAAGGAGCGCCAGAAGGCGGACCTGTCCGACATGATCTGGTCGGTGCCCGAGCAGATCGCCTACCTCTCCGAGTACTACACGCTGGAGCCGGGCGACATCATCTATGCCGGCACGCCGGCAGGCGTCGGGCCGGTGAAGCCGGGCGACGAGCTGCATGCGCACATCGACGGCGTCGGCGACCTGAAGGTGAAGATGGTCCCCGCGCTTTGAAGCTGTACACGTACTTCCGGAGCTCAGCGGCCTTCCGCGCCCGCATCGCGCTCAACCTCAAGGGGCTCGCCTACGAGCCGGCTTTCGTGCATCTGGCCAAGGGCGAGCATCTGCAACCCGCGTACCGCGCGATCAATCCGCAAGGCCTGCTGCCGGCGCTGGAGACGGAGGGCGCGCTGCTCGCGCAGTCCCTCGCGATCATGGAGTACCTCGAGGAAACGCATCCGAGGCCGCCGCTGCTGCCTGCGGATCCGCTCGGCCGCGCGCGAGTGCGCGGTCTTTCGCTCATCGTGGCCTGCGAGATCCATCCGCTGAACAACCCACGCGCGCTGAAGTACGTCAAGAACGTGCTCGGGCACTCGCAGGAAGAGGTGGACGCCTGGTATCGGCACTGGATCGCGGACGGACTGGCCAAGCTGGAGGCGGAGCTCGGCAAGCCGGGGACCGGGCGCTACAGCCACGGCGAGACGGCCACGATGGCCGACTGCTGCCTCGCGCCGCAGATCTTCAATGCGAAGCGCTTCCAATGCGACCTCTCGCCCTATCCTGTCGTCATGCGTGTGTTCGACGCATGCATGCAGCTTGATGCATTCGACCGTGCGCAGCCGGGCAAGCAGCCGGACGCGGAATAGGGCGACAATCCCCGCACATGACAAAGCTCCGCGGTTACCGCGCTTTTCGCCCTCGCACGCAGCCAAAGTACGACTTCCCGTTCTACGCGTCGACCGCGAAGCGCCATCCCACGAAGCCGCTGGTCATCGTGCCGCAGACGCTCTCCGAGGTCACGGGCCCGGTGTTCGGTCACGGGGATGTGCGGCCGGCCGACAACGACCTGACGCGCCAGCACCGGGGCGAGCCGCTCGGCGAGAGGATCCTCGTCAGCGGCCGCGTCCTCGACGAGAGCGGCAGGCCGGTGCCGCACACGCTGGTCGAGGTCTGGCAGGCGAACGCCGCCGGGCGCTATCCGCACCGGGCGGACCAGCACGACGCGCCCCTCGATCCGAACTTCTCCGGCGCCGGCCGGACGGTCACCGACGCGCAGGGCCGGTATCGCTTCATCACCATCCGGCCCGGCGAGTATCCCTGGCGCAATCATTACAACGCCTGGCGCCCGGCGCATATCCACTTCTCGCTCTTCGGACGCGCATTCCTTACGCGGCTGGTGACCCAGATGTACTTTCCAGGGGACCCGCTTCTGCCGCTGGATCCGATGTACATGAGCATCCCGGACGAGAAGGCAAGACGCCGGCTCGTGTCGGCCTTCGACCTCGAGAACACGGTGCCCGAGCACGCACTCGCCTACCGCTTCGACATCGTCCTGCGCGGGCGCGAAGCGACGCCGAGGGAGCAGCGATGAGATACGTCGCCAGCGGCTCGCAAACCGTCGGGCCGTACCTGCACATCGGCCTGACGTGGCTCAATACCGACCGCATTGCGGCCCGCGGCGTCCGGGGCGAGCGCGTGACGGTCCAGGGCAGGGTGCTCGACGGCGATGGCGTCGGGGTCGAGGACGCAGTGGTCGAGATCTGGCAGGCGAACGCCGCCGGCAAGTACGCGCACCCGGAGGACGGGCAGCGCAAGCCGCTCGAAAAGGGCTTTCGCGGGTTCGGGCGTATCCCGACCGACGCGCGGGGCCGCTTTCGCTTCAGCACCGTCAAGCCGGGCCGCGTGCCGGGCCCGGGCGGAACGCTCCAGGCGCCCCACCTGAACGTCACCGTGCTCATGCGCGGCCTGCTGAAGCAGCTCTCGACGCGGATCTACTTCGCGGACGACCCGGCGAACGCAGAGGATCCCATCCTCAGGCGTGTCCCGGCAGCGCGGCGCGCCACCCTCGTCGCGCGGCGCAAGGCGAAGGGCGTGCTCGAGTGGAACGTGGTCCTGCAGGGCAGGGACGAGACGGTCTTCTTCGACTTCTAGGCTAGGCGCGAAAGCGCGCCTTCAGCGATTCCGGGATCTCGAGGCCGCGCATGCGGGTGCCCGGCCCGTTCTCGAACTTCCCCCAGACGCGCTTCTCCGAGCCGCGGGCGAGCGTCATGCCGTCCTCGCGCCAGATTTCGTGGCCGACCAGGAACGACTTGCCGCCGAAGGTCAGGATCCGGGAGCGCACTTCGCAGCGATCGCCTTGCTCGGCGGGATAGAGGAACTGGCAGTCGGCGGAGACGAGCGGCATGGCCAGGTGCTCGGCGCGCATGCGCTTTGCGTCGTAGCCCACGCCCGCGAACATCGACCAGCAGGCCGCATCCATCCAGCGAAAGTACGTGGGATAGAAGATGATGCCGGCCGGGTCGCAGTCGCCCCACTGCACCTGCGCCGGAAAGATCGCGACGATCGAGGGAAACGCCTCCTCGCTCAACACTGCTCCCACGGCAACCCGTCGAACCGCCAACCGGCGAGCGAGTTGCGCCGGTGCTGCTCGTTCAATTCCCCCTCGAAGCCGTGCGCCACGTTGTACACGCGGGTGAAGCCGGCGCGCTCGAGCTCCTCGCCGGCCTCCTGGGAGCGGTTGCCGCTGCGGCAGATCAGCACCACCGGCCGCGTCGTGTGGTTGGTGCCGGCCAGCTTCTTGACCTGGCCGACGAAGTGCGGATTCACCGCCCAGTCAGGGCCGTCGTTCCAAGCCACGTGCAGAGCACCCACCGGATGGCCGACAAACAGGTACTCCATCTCGCTGCGGCAGTCGACGAAAAGCGCGTCCGGGTGCTGGCGCAGGAACTCGGCGGCGCGCTTGGGTTCGAGGTGGTCCATGGCGGGCAGGCATTATAGCGGTAAGCGTTTGACAGAGCAGGGATATGTAGGCACACTTCCCGCTCGCGCCGATTTGAAGTTCAGCTTGCGGGCGCGTTACAAATGCCGCTAAAGAGACGTGCCCAGACGCCCGTTTCCGCGCAAGCCGAACGGGCGTTTTGTTTTCTTGCCATGCCATGACACACCCCGACCGCACCCGCCAGCTGCAAGCCCTCCTCGCCGAACGGATTCTCGTGCTCGACGGCGCGATGGGCACCATGATCCAGCGAGAGCGTCTGGACGAGGCTCGCTATCGGGGCGAACGCTTTCGCGACTGGCGGCACGATCTGCGCGGCAATAACGACCTGCTCGTCCTGACGCAGCCCGACCTGATCCGCGGGATCCACGCGCGGTACCTCGCGGCGGGCGCGGACATCATCGAGACGAACTCCTTCAATTCCACCGCCGTGTCCATGGCCGACTACGGCATGGAGTCCCTCGTCCCCGAGCTCAACCTCGCGGCCGCACGGCTCGCCGTGGCGGAAGCGCAGGCATGCCAGGCGAAGGACCCGGCCCGGCCGCGCTTCGTCGCGGGCGTGCTCGGCCCGACCACGCGCACCGCGTCCATCTCCCCGGATGTCAACGATCCGGGCTTCCGCGCGGTGACGTTCGATCAGCTCGCCGAGGCCTACGCGCAGGCCGCGACCGCGCTGATCGAGGGCGGGGTGGACCTGATCCTCGTCGAGACCGTATTCGACACGCTGAACGCCAAAGCGGCGCTGTTCGCGATCGAGGGCCTGTTCGAAAGCCGGGGAGTGCGCCTGCCGGTGATCGTCTCCGGCACCATCACGGACGCCTCGGGCCGCACGCTGTCGGGCCAGACCACCGAGGCGTTCTACAACTCCGTGCGTCACGCCCGGCCGCTCGCCGTCGGACTCAACTGCGCACTCGGCGCGAAGGAGCTCCGCCCCCACGTCGAAGAGCTTTCGGCCATCGCCGAGAGCTTCGTCTCCTGCCATCCGAATGCCGGCCTGCCCAACGCCTTCGGCGAGTACGACGACACGCCCGGAAACATGGCAACCCTGATGGGTGAGTGGGCGAAGAACGGCTGGCTGAACATCATTGGCGGCTGCTGCGGCACGACGCCCGAGCATATCCGGGCGCTCGCCGACGCCGTGCGGGGCGTCGCGCCGCGCGCACGACCCGAATTGCCGAGAAAGCTGCGGCTGTCCGGCCTCGAGCCGCTGAACGTGGGCGAAGGGTCGTTGTTCGTCAACGTCGGCGAGCGCACCAACGTCACGGGCTCGAAGGCCTTCGCCCGGCTGGTGCTCGCGGGCAATTACGCGGAGGCGCTCACCGTCGCACGCCAGCAGGTGGAGAACGGCGCCCAGGTGATCGATGTGAACATGGACGAGGCCATGCTCGATTCGGAAGCCGCCATGCAGCGCTTCCTCAGCCTCGTGGCCGCCGAGCCCGACATCGCGCGCGTGCCAGTGATGATCGACAGCTCGAAGTGGCGCGTGATCGAAACCGGCCTCAAGTGCGTGCAAGGGAAGTGCATCGTCAACTCGATCAGCATGAAGGAGGGCGAGGAGGAGTTTCTGCGCCAGGCGAAGCTGGCGCGCCGCTACGGCGCGGCGGTCGTGGTGATGGCGTTCGACGAGCAGGGGCAGGCGGATACCCTGGAGCGGCGCCAGGCGATCTGCCGGCGCGCCTACGACCTGCTCACCACGCAGGCGCAGTTTCCCGCCGAGGACATCATCTTCGACCCGAACATCTTCGCGGTGGCGACCGGCCTGGAAGAGCACGCGCGCTACGGCCTGGACTATATCGACGCGAC
>DASUFW010000430.1:0-3057 GCA_036274335.1 Burkholderiales bacterium
GTTGGGGTGGTGCGCCCACGCCCCGAAGCGCGACAGCAGCCGGTGGTTGCGCGCGTCAGCCGCGTTCGGCACGTACCTGCGGATGAATTTGCGCGGCATGACGTCATCCGGCAGCGCGCCGGGGCGTTGATTGTAGATGACCGGAGCCGCGCTCGCGTTCGCCGCCGGCGTGCTGCTCCTGCAGCAGCAGGCCGCATTGCCCGGCCTCGCGTGGCTGCTCCTCCTGCCCGCCCTGGCGCTCGCCGCGGCATGGCAAAGGCGGCTGCTCGTGCCCGCAGCTTTCGCGATCGGCTTCCTGTGGGCCGCGGGCTTCGCGCACCTGCGGCTCGCCGACCGGCTCGCGCCGGAACTGGAAGGCCGCGACCTTGAAGTCACCGGCGTGGTCGCGGGCCTTCCTTCGCGCAGCGAGCAGGCGCAGCGCTTCGCTTTCGAGCCCGAGTCTGCGCCGGCGCCGCTGCCTCGCCGGCTGCTCCTTTCCTGGTACGGCGCGGAGGAGGCGGTTCATCCCGGCGAGCGCTGGCGATTCACGCTGAGGCTGCGGCGGCCGCACGGCCACCTCAATCCGCACGGCTTCGACTACGAGGCCTGGCTCCTCGAAGCGGGCGTCGGCGCCACCGGCTACGTGCGCGACGAGGATCCGCCGGTGTGGCTCGGCCGCCGCGCCGCCCTGTCCGACCGGATCGCGCAGGCCCGCGAGGCCGTGCGCGAGCGCTTCCTCGCGGTGCTCGGCGACACGCCGGCCGCCGGCATCCTGGTCGCGCTCGCCGTGGGCGACCAGCGCGCCGTCTCGGACGAGGAGTGGCGCCTGTTCGCGCGCACCGGCGTGACGCACCTGATGAGCATCTCGGGGCTGCACGTCACGCTTATCTCGGGCCTGTTCGCGTGGCTGGTCGCGGGCTTCTGGCGTCGCGTGCCGCGCCTCGCGCTCGCACTGCCGGCGCGCAAGGCCGGCGCGGCGGCGGCGATCGCCGCCGCGCTCGGCTATGCGCTGCTCGCGGGCTTCGCCGTCCCGGCGCAGCGCACCTTCTTCATGGTGAGCGTGGTCGCGCTGGCGCTCTGGTCGGGACGCATCGCTTCGCCGGCGCGCACGCTGGCGCTCGCGCTGGCCGTGGTCACCGCGCTGGATCCCTGGGCGGTGCTGCAGCCGGGGTTCTGGCTCTCCTTCGGCGCCGTGGCGCTCATCTTCTACGTGAGCGACGGCTGGAGCGCGCCCGAGCCGGCCTGGCGGCAGTGGCTGCGCGTGCAGTGGGCGATCACCGCCGGGCTCGCGCCGGCGGCGCTGTTCCTCTTCTCGCAGGTGTCGGTGGCGGGGCCGCTCGCCAACGCGCTCGCCATCCCGCTCGTCTCCGCGGTGATCACGCCGCTCGCACTTGCCGCCGCCGCGCTGCCGGTCGACGCGCTGCTGCAGGTCGCCGAGTGGCTGGTGCAGGGGCTGCTCGTCTACCTGGAGTGGTGCGCGGCGCTGCCGGGCGCGTTCTGGCAGCAGCATGCGCCGCCGCTCTGGGCGACGCTGCTCGCGCTGGCGGGCGTCGCGTGGCTGCTGCTGCCGCGCGGCTTCTCCGGACGCGCGGCCGGGCTTGCCCTGATGGCCCCGGCGCTCCTGCTGCCCGCGCCCGCGCCGCCCGAGGGCGAAGCCTGGGTGACCGTGCTCGATGTCGGGCAGGGCCTCGCGGTGCTGGTGCGCACCGCCGGCCACGCGCTGCTCTACGACGCCGGGCCCGCCTTCGGCGCCGTCGACAGCGGCGAGCGCATCGTCGCGCCGGCGCTCGTCGCGCTCGGCGTGCAGCGCCTGGACGCGCTCGTTCTCTCGCACGACGATCGCGATCACGTCGGCGGCGCAGTGGCGCTCCTCGAGCGCTACGACGTGCCCGTGCTGCGCCACTCGCTGCCGACCCACGACCCCCTGCTCGGGCTCGCCCTGGCCCCGCGCCGCTGCCTGCGCGGCGAGGCCTGGGACTGGGACGGGGTGCGCTTCGAGTTCCTGCATCCGCCGCCCGGGGCCGAGGCCGCGCGGCGCAACGACCGCAGCTGCGTGCTGCGCGTCGCCGCCGCCGGCCGCGCGATGCTGCTCACCGGCGACATCGAGCGCGGCGCCGAGCGGGCGCTGGCGCGCGCCGGGCTCGCGCCCGCCGAGGCAGTGCTGGTGCCGCACCACGGCAGCCGCAGCTCGTCGAGCCCGGAGTTCCTCGCGGCGCTGCGCCCGCGCATCGCGGTCGCCGCCGTGGGCTATCGCAACCGCTTCGGCCACCCGGCGCCCGCGGTGGCGGAGCGCTACGCGCAGTCCGGCGCCGCGCTCCTGCGCACCGATCGCGATGGCGCGGTCACGGTCCGCTTGTCGCCGGACGGGGTGGCGGCGGACACGGAGCGTGCGCGGCGCCCGCGCTACTGGCGCAGGTTCGCAGCCGCGGCGGAACCATCCGGGCCGGCCGCCACTCCATGAACCATGCCATCCGGAGCGGCGGGCGAAGCCGCCGCGTTCCTCCTGCCGTGGGAATTCTCGCCGGCCGTGCTGCTGCTGTGCGCGGGCGCGACCGCGCTGTACGTCGTGGGGCTTGCCCGCACGCCGGCGCGAGAGCGCCCGGGGCGCGGCCGGCGGCTGGCCTATCTCCTGGGCTGGGGATTCGTCTACGCCGCGATGCAGACGCGCTTCGACTACCTGTCGCAGCACATGTTCTTCGTGCATCGCGTGCAGCACCTCGTGCTGCACCACGTGGGGCCTTTCCTGGTCGCGCTGTCGCAGCCCCTCGCGGTGCTTGCGCGCGGCCTGCCCGACGGCGCGCGGCGCTCGCTTGACGCCCTCTGGCGCCATCCCGCCACGCGCTTCGCCTACCGCGCTTTGCAGAACGCGGTGGTCGCGCCGGTGCTGTTCGTCGGCCTGATCTTCCTGTGGCTGCAGCCTGCGCTGCACTTCGACGCGATGCTGAGCGCGCCGCGCTACGCGCTCATGAACTGGAGCATGCTGCTCGACGGGCTGCTGTTCTGGGCGCTGCTGCTCGACCCGCGCACGCGCGAGGAGGGCGCGCCGGTCGGGCTGGGCGCGCGCGTGTGGATCGCGCT
>DASUFW010000431.1:0-7590 GCA_036274335.1 Burkholderiales bacterium
GTGATGCAGCGGCGCGAGATCCAGCACCGCTGGCAGAGCGACGTGTGGGAGCCGGTGGAAGCGATCTCGGGCGCTGGCGAGGGCTCGGCGCGGGTGATTGCCGAATCGGGGCAGTCGACCCGCTGGCTCTACCCGGATCTGGCGCTCGTGCTGCGCGTTGCGGACGCCGACGGCTACTTCCTCAACGTGACGACGAGCGAGCCCAGCGTGTTCGTGATGTGGCGGATGGAGGCGGAGCGCGCGGTGCCGTGCCTAGTGACGGCGAGCTACAGCGAGGCGAGCAGCTGGATGGAAGGCGGCGAGAACGTGGACCGGGTGCCCATGCCGCCTGATATCCTCTCCTGGGTGAGGGATTTCGTGGCGCGGCACTACCGGCCGCAGCCGAAGAAGAAGATCCGGCCGCAGTCGTTCAAGCACCCGAAGGATCGGGCGCGCCGCTGATGGCCCGGGACCCGCAGGACTTCCTGCGCCGCTGGTCGCGGCGCAAGCAGGATGCCGCGGCGCAGGCCAAGGCGCCCGCGGCGAAAAAGGACGAGCCGGTGCCGGCGCTGCCGCCGCTCGACAGCCTGACCTTCGAGTCCGACTTCAAGGCGTTCATGCACGCCAAGGTCGAGGAGAGCGTGAAGCGCGCGGCGCTGAAGAAGCTGTTCGCCGACCCTCGCTTCAACGTCATCGACCAGATGGACATCTATATCGACGACTACACCAACCTCGAGACCATCCCGAAAGAGATGCTCGACAAGCTCGAGCACGCGCGTGC
This sequence comes from Burkholderiales bacterium, assembly GCA_036274335.1. GTDB lineage: Bacteria > Pseudomonadota > Gammaproteobacteria > Burkholderiales > SG8-39 > JAABQT01. The sequence goes on from DASUFW010000431.1 coordinate 761, forward strand.
GACGCTGTTCGGCCGGCCGGAAGAGAAGAAGGCCGAGGCGGCGGCGAGGACCGAGGTGGCGCAGGCGCCGGCCGAGCCGCAAGCGGAAGAGCCGCAGAAGAAGACCGACGATGGCGCTGCAGGATAAGACGATCCGGCTGTGCAGCTGCAACGGCACCCTGGCGCTGGACGCCAAGGCGCTGGCGGCAGCGCTCAAGCAGGGCCAGCCGCTCACGGTGAACACGGAACTGTGCCGGCGCGAGGCGGGCGTGTTCCAGGGCGCGCTCGGCGAGCCCGAGGTGCTGGTCGCCTGCACGCAGGAAGCCGCGCTGTTCAGCGAGCTCGCGCAGGCCGCCGAGTCCAAGGCCGAGCTCGGCTTCGTCAATATCCGCGAGGCCGCGGGCTGGTCGGCCGAGGGCAAGCGCGCCACCCCCAAGATCGCGGCGCTGATCGCCGCGGCGGCGCTGCCCGCGCCCGAGCCCGTGCCGAGCGTGGAATACAAGTCCGGCGGGCAGGTGCTCGTCATCGGCCCCTCGGGCGCGGCGCTCGACTGGGCGCGGCGCCTCTCCGAGTCGCTGGAGCCGAGCGTGCTGATGACGGACGTGGACGGCGGCGAGCTGCCCGCGGAGCGCTCGTACCCAGTGTGGTCCGGAAAGCCGGTGCGCTTGAGCGGCCACCTGGGCGCCTTCGAGGTCGAGTGGCGCCAGCAGAACCCGATCGACCTCGACCTGTGCACGCGCTGCAACGCGTGCCTGCACACCTGCCCCGAGAACGCGATCGACTTCACTTACCAGGTCGACCTGGAGAAGTGCAAGGGCCACCGCAAATGCGTCGCGTCCTGCGGCGCGATCGGCGCGGTCGATTTTTCCCGCGCCGACACGGCGCGGCGCGAGACCTTCGACCTCGTGCTCGACCTCTCGCGCACGCCGCTGCTGACGATGCCCGACCTGCCGCAGGGCTACCTCGCACCCGGCGCCGACCCGCTCGAGCAGGCGCTCGCCGCGGCGAAGCTCGCGCAGCTCGTGGGCGAGTTCGAGAAGCCGCGCTTCTTCCAGTACCGCGAGTCGATCTGCGCGCACGCCCGCTCGGGCAAGACCGGCTGCACGCGCTGCCTTGACGTGTGCTCGACGGGCGCGATCCGCGAGGACGGCGACCACGTGAAGGTCGACCCGCACCTGTGCGCGGGCTGCGGCGGCTGCGCGACCGTGTGCCCCTCGGGCGCGATGACCTACGCCTATCCGCGCGCACCCGACCTCGGCAAGCGACTGAAGACGCTGCTCGGCACGTTCCGCGAGGCGGGCGGCGCCGACGCCTGCCTGCTGATCCACGACCTCGAGCAGGGGCGCGAGCTGGTCTACGGCGCGGGCCGGCGCGCGATCCGCGGCGGCAAGGGGCTCCCGGCGCGCGTGCTGCCGATGGGCGTGTACCACGCGGCCTCGATCGGCCTCGACGCGCTGCTCGGCGCCGTGTGCTACGGCGCGAGCCAGGTCGCGGTGCTGCTCGACGCCGGCAAGCCCGACGCCTACGCCGCGGCGCTCGAGGAGCAGATGCGCTTCGCGCAGGCGATCCTCGCGGGACTGGGCTACGCCGGCACGCACTTCCAGGTGCTGCGCCCGTTGGACGCGAAGGCGCTGGAGGGCGCGCTGTGGGCGCTCGAGCCGGCGCAGGCGCCGGTGCAGGCCGCGACCTTCAACCTCTCCCCGGAGAAGCGCACCACGCTCGATTTCGAGCTCGAGCACCTCGCGAAGCACGCGCGCGCGCCCAAGGAAGTGCTCGCGCTGCCTCCGGGCGCGCCCTATGGCGCGATCACGGTGAACAAGGACACCTGCACGCTGTGCAAGGCGTGCATCGGCGCCTGCCCGGAAGCGGCGCTGCTCGACGCGCCCGAGACGCCCGCGCTGCGCTTCATCGAGCGCAACTGCGTGCAGTGCGGCCTGTGCGAGCGCACCTGTCCCGAGGATGCGATCCGGCTCGTGCCGCGGCTGCTGCTCGGCGCGCAGGCGAAGAGTCCCGTGGTGCTGAACGAAGCCGAGCCGTTCAACTGCATCCGCTGCGGCAAGCCCTTCGGCACGAAGCAGATGGTGGACAACATGCTCGGCAAGCTCGACGCGCACTCGATGTTCGCGGGCGAGGGCGCGCTCAAGCGCCTGCAGATGTGCGGCGACTGCCGCGTGGTGGACATGATGCAGAACACGAAGGAAGCCTCGATCCTCGACGTTCCCGGACGCAAGCCGTCATGAGCGCGCCGCTCACCTTCGTGCCGACCGCCACGCCCGAGGACCAGGCGCGCGCCCAGCTCTACGGGCTGGTGGCGAGCCTGTTCTACAACGCGCCCGACGAGCAGCTGCTCTCGGCGCTGGTGCACGCCGAGGGCTTCAGCGGCGACGACGAGGAGCGCACCGAGCAGGGCCGCGCCCTCGCGGCCGCCTGGCGCGAGCTGGCGGCAGCCGGCCGCAGCGCGTTCCCGGTGTTGCTCGCGCACGAGCACACGGAGCTGTTCGCCAGTCCCGGCCGCGCCGAGGTCACGCCGTATCTCATGCACTACACGATGCGATACGAAAGCGAGACGCCGCTCGTCGACCTGCGCGCGCAGCTCGCCGCGTGGGGGATCGCGCGGCGCGCCGGCGTCACCGAGCCCGAGGACCACGTGAGCAGCCTGTGCGAAACGATGCGATTCGCTATTGCGGTGCAACAGCGGCCGCTTGCCGACCAGAAAGCGTTCTTCGAGCATTTCCTCTATCGCGGTGGGATGGCGTTTTGCGATGCGGTAAGCAGTTCGGAGAAAGCGCGTTTTTACCGCCACGTGGCGGCCTTCGCGAAGGCCTTCCTGGAGGTCGAGCGCGAGGCTTTCGAGATTGGCGGATAAGCCTCAGGCGATAGTCGTTCTCATCGGAGCCGCTGGCATTGAGAAGCTCTCTCAACTCTGAAAATTCATCCTCTTGATCAAGCAATAAGTCACGGGTAACTTGCAAAGGCTTGCATAGGGGCCCGCCGAAAACCGGGCCGGCGTACGCACAAAAAGGAGGCGCATCGTGAGCCAGAAAGACGCCAAGCTTTCCCGCAGGAATTTCCTCTTGTCCGTCGGCGCCGGTGGCGCGGCCACCGCGGCCGCCGTGGTGGCCGGCAAGAAGGCCGCGCCCGCGCAGAGCGCGGCCGCCGTCGCGGCCAAGCGCGGCTACCAGGAAACCGCGCACATCAACAACTACTATCGCACCGCCAAGGTCTGAGGAGAACGCCATGCTTCTGACCCGCAAAGCTTCCGGCCAAGCCGTCCCGCAATCGCGCCTCGCGCGCGGCCTGCTCTCGGGCGTGCTGGCCAAGACCATGGACCGGCGCGCGTTCCTGCGCCGCTCCGGGATCACGCTCGGCGCCGGCGCTGCCGCCGCGCAGTTGCCCTTCAGCCTGATCGGCGAGGCGCAGGCGCAGGCGCAGGGCGCGGGCGCCATGCAGGTGAAGCGCACCGTATGCACGCACTGCTCGGTGGGCTGCGCGATCGACGCGGTCGTCCAAAACGGCGTGTGGGTGCGCCAGGAGCCGGTGTTCGACTCGCCGCTCAACCTCGGCGCGCACTGCGCCAAGGGCGCCTCGGTGCGCGAGCACGGCATCACGCACGACTCGCACCGCCTGAAGTACCCGATGAAGCTCGAGGGCGGCAAGTGGGTCAAGGTGAGCTGGGACCAGGCCTATGCCGATATCTCGAGCAAGCTGCTCGCCATCCGCAAGGAAAGCGGGCCCGACGCGCTGTTCGTGCTCGGTTCCTCGAAGCACAGTAACGAGCAGGCCTATCTGCTGTGCAAGTGGATGAAGCTGTGGGGCTCGAACAACACCGACAACCAGGCCCGCATCTGCCACTCGACGACGGTGGCGGGCATCGCGAACACCTGGGGCTACGGCGCGATGACCAACTCGTACAACGACGAGCAGAACTCGAAGTGCCTGCTGTTCTTCGGCTCGAACGCGGCCGAGGCGCACCCCGTCTCGATGCTGCACACGCTGCACGCGAAGGAGAACGGCGCCAAGGTGATCGTCGCCGATCCGCGCTACACCCGGACGGCGGCCAAGGCCGACAAGTACGTGCGCGTGCGTTCGGGCAGCGACGTGGCGTTCCTGTTCGGGCTGCTGCACCACATCTTCAAGAACGGCTGGGAGGACAAGAAGTACATCCATGACCGCGTCTACGGCATGGACCAGGTCAAGGCCGAGGTGATGGCGAAGTACACCCCGGCCGAAGTCGAGGCGGTGACCGGGGTCTCCGAGAAGGAGATGTTCGAGACCGCGAAGATGCTCTCCGACAACCGCCCGGGCTTCATCATCTGGGCGATGGGGCAGACGCAGCACACCAACGGCAACGCCATCGTGCGCGCGAGCGCGATCCTGATGCTCGCCCTGGGCAATGCCGGTCGCGGCGGCGGCGGCGCGAACATCTACCGCGGCCACGACAACGTGCAGGGCGCGACCGATATCGGTCCGGTTCCGGATTCGTTGCCGGGCTACTACGGGCTTGCGCCGGGCTCCTTCGCGCATTGGGCCAAGGTCTGGAACGTGGACCTGGACTGGCTGAAGAAGCAGTACGCTTCCGAGGCGCTGATGAGCAAGCCGGGCATCGCGGAGTCGCGCTGGATCGACGGCGTGCTGGAGAACAAGGAGAACCTGGACCAGGGCACGAACCTGCGCGCGGTGGTGTTCTGGGGCCATGCGCCGAACTCGCAGAGCCGCGGTCTGGACATGATCGAGGCGATGAAGAAGCTCGATCTGATGGTCGTCATTGACCCCTATCCGTCGGCGAGCGCTGCCATGTTCGCGATGGCGCGCAAGGACGGCGCGTACCTGCTGCCGGCGGCGACGCAGTTCGAGACCTCGGGCAGCGTCACGGCGTCCAACCGCTCGCTGCAATGGCGCGAGCAGGTGATCGAGCCGCTGTTCGATTCGCGCACCGACCACATGATCATGTACCAGCTCGCGCAGAAGCTCGGCTTCGCCGACCAGCTCATCGGCAAGCGCGACGGCAAGCAGAACATCAAGCTGGTCAAGGCCAAGGGCGGCATGGACGAGCCGTCGGTCGAGGACACGACGCGCGAGTTCAATGCCGGCACCTGGACCATCGGCTACACCGGACAGTCGCCGGAGCGCATGCAGGCGCACATGCGCAACATGCACGTCTTCGACGTGAAGACCCTGCGTGCCAAGGGCGGCAAGGACGCCAAGACCGGCTACGACCTCACCGGCGACTACTACGGCATGCCGTGGCCGTGCTGGGGCAACGCCGAGATGAAGCACCCGGGCTCGCCGAACCTGTACAACATCGAGAAGCACGTGATGGACGGCGGCGGCACGTTCCGCGCCCGCTTCGGCGTGGAGAAGGACGGCGTGAACCTGCTGGCGGAGGACGGCGTGCATACGCCCGGTTCCGACATCACCAGCGGGTATCCCGAGTTCGACCACGTGTTCCTGAAGAAGCTCGGCTGGTGGGACGACCTCACGGACGCCGAGAAGGCGGCGGCCGAAGGCAAGAACTGGAAGACCGACCTTTCTGGCGGCATCCAGCGCGTGGTGATGAAGGTGCACGGCTGCATGCCCTTCGGCAACGCCAAGGCGCGGGCGGTGGTGTGGAACTTCCCGGACGGCGTGCCGCTGCACCGCGAGCCGCTGTACGCGCCCAAGCCGGAGTTGGTCGCGAAGTGGCCGACGCACGCGGACGTCAAGATGAAGTGGCGCATGCCCGTGCTGTTCAAGACGGTGCAGGACAAGTCGATCGCCGACAAGGACTACGAGAAATACCCGCTGATCCTCACCTCCGGGCGGCTCGTGGAGTACGAGGGCGGCGGCGACGAGACGCGCTCCAACCCGTGGCTGGCGGAGCTCATGCAGGACAACTTCGTCGAGCTCAACCCGAAGGCCGCGGCCGACCGCGGCATCCGGCACGGCGAGTACGTCTGGGTGAGCACGCCCTCGGGCGCGCGCATCAAGGTGAAGGCGCTGGTGACCGAGCGCGTCGGCCCCGACCATGTGTTCATCCCGTTCCACTTCGCCGGCTGGTGGCAGGGCCAGGACATGCTCGGCTACTACCCGGAAGGGGCCGCGCCGATCGTGCGCGGCGAGGCGGTGAACACGGCGACGACCTACGGCTACGACATCGTCACCATGATGCAGGAAACCAAGACGACCCTCTGTCAGGTCGCGAAGGCATAAGGAGAACGCCATGGCGAGAATGAAATTCCTGTGCGATGCCGAGCGCTGCATCGAGTGCAACGGCTGCGTCACCGCCTGCAAGAACGAGAACGAGGTGCCCTGGGGCGTGAACCGGCGCCGCGTCGTCACCATCAATGACGGCGTGGTCGGGGCCGAGAAGTCGATCTCGGTCGCCTGCATGCACTGCTCGGACGCGCCCTGCATGGCGGTGTGCCCGGTGGACTGCTTCTACAAGACCGCCGACGGCGTGGTGCTGCACGACAAGGACCTGTGCATCGGCTGCGGCTACTGCTTCTACGCCTGCCCGTTCGGGGCGCCGCAGTTCCCGCAGGCGGGCGCCTTCGGCCTGCGCGGCAAGATGGACAAGTGCACGTTCTGCGCCGGCGGGCCCGAGCCCGACCGCTCGGAGGCCGAGTTCAAGAAGTACGGCCGCAACCGGCTGTCGGAGGGCAAGCTGCCCGCCTGCGCCGAGATGTGCTCGACCAAGGCGCTGCTCGGCGGCGACGGCGACGCGATCGCCGACATCTACCGCGAGCGCGTCACGCGCCGCGGCAAGGGCTCGGAAGTCTGGGGCTGGGGCACGGCCTACGGGCCGGGCAAGGCGCCGCAACCGGCCGCCGGAGGCAAGTCGTGAGGGCCGCGGCGCTGGGCGTCGCGGTGCT
>DASUFW010000432.1:0-1548 GCA_036274335.1 Burkholderiales bacterium
GGGTAGCTGCGGCGGCGGGCGCCCGGCAAGTGCCCTCAGGCGCGCGGCTGCTCCTCGGGCGGGCGCACGTGCCGGAAGGCGTACAGCAGCATCAGGTCGTAGAGGATCTTGAGGCCGCCGCACAGCAGCAGCGGCCAGGCCTGGAAGCCGGCCGCGAACAGCGCGCCGGCGAGCACCGGGCTCGCCGCCGACGCGAGGCTGCGCGGCACGGCGGTGACGCTTGCCGCCGCGGCACGCTCGGGCTCGGTGACCACCGCCATCACGTACGACGAGCGGGTCGGCACGTCCATCTGCGACAGGGCGGCGCGCGCGAGCAGCAGCACGAGCACGCCCTCGAGGGACGGGACGAACGCCGCGGCGATCAGGCACAGGCTCGAGGGGATATGCGTGTACACCATGGTGTTGACCAGCCCGATGCGCGCGCCGATCCAGGCGGCCACCGGGAACGAGAAGGCCGCGAGCAGTCCGGCGAAGAAGAAGAACCGGCTCGCCGCCGCAAGCGACAGGTCGAAGCGCTCGAACAGCCACAGCGCCAGCAGCGACTGCACGACGAAGCCGCCGGCAAAGGCGTCGATGCTGAACAGCGCCGCGAGGCGCAGGACGATGCCGCGTGACGGGCCGAGGGCGCTCGAGGGAGCGGACTCCCGCGCACGCGGGACGACGGGGACGCGCCGGTACACGAGCCCGCCGATGACGCCCAGCGCGGCGTAGAGCAGGAACATGAGCCGAAGCGCGTCCAGCATGCCGATGCCGCGGCTGCCGAGCCACTCGGGCGCCGCGGCGAGCAGCGAGCCGAGCGCACCGGCGAGCGCACCCACCAGGCTGTAGCGCGCGAAGGCACCCGTGCGCTGCCGCGGGGACACGGCGCCGCTCAGGACCGCGTGTTCGAGCGGCACGAAGATGCTGGTGCTGCCGCCCGAAGGGTTGATGGTGCCGACGAAAGCGACCAGGAGCAGCACCCAGTAGTCGCTGCTCGCCGCATAGGCGATCCCCGTGCCGGCCATCAGGACGCTGGCCGCGAGCAGCAGGCGCCGGTGGTCGTGGCGCGTGCCCAGGAAGCCGATGGCGAGCGTCAGCAGCGCCGAGCCGAACAGCGCCAGGGTGGCGACCACGCCCACGTCGAAGGCCGACAGGCCCAGCGCACGCAGGTAGACCGGCAGCAGGATCGCGACGAAGCCATCGCCGAGGTCGCGGATCGCGCGCGCGGCGTAGACGGCGGTCGCGGCGCGGCGGCTCATCTCAGGCGAGCAGGGTGATCGCCAGGCCCGCGAGGGCGCTGGCGCCGATGACCGGCATGACGCCCGCCTTGAAGCGCAGCAGCGCGACCAGCGCCGCGACCCCGATCGCGGCGGCGACGCCGTCGAAGGGTCCCTGCGCGCCCTGCGGCCAGAGCACGTGCCAGGCGAAGAACAGCGCCAGGTTGAGGACCACGCCGACCACCGCCGCGGTGATGCCGGTGAGCGGCGCGCTGAAGCGGAGGTTGCCGTGCGTGGTCTCGATGAAGGGCGCGCCCATGAAGATGAACGCGAACGAGGGCAGGAAGGTGAA
>DASUFW010000433.1:0-1609 GCA_036274335.1 Burkholderiales bacterium
TGCTCGTCGCCCACGCGCGAGAGCATCGCCACGCGCAAGCCGAGGCGCGACGCGCCGACCGCGATGTTCGCGGGGCAGCCGCCGAGGTATCTCGCGAAGCTCGACTGGTCCTCGAGGCGCGCGCCGATCTGCTCGCCGTAAAGATCCACGGCCGCGCGCCCCATGCACATCAGGTCGAAGGCGCGCTCAGTCAAGGTGTTCTCCGAGCGCCACCACCAGCGCCTGCGCGAGGCACATGGGCGCCACCAGCATGCGGAAGGGCTGCGAGGTCTGCTCCTCGATCTGGAAGCACACCGTCGCGGCGCGCGCGAGGGGCGACAGCGCATTGTCGGTGATGGCCACTACCGGCACCTTCCTGGCGCGGCAGGTCTGCGCGACCTCGACCACGTCGGCCGTGTAATTGCGAAACGACACCACCAGCAGCGCGTCCTTCGGGCCGACGATCCGCGCGGGCTCCTTCAGCATGCCCCCCAGGGCGCCGAGCAGCGGCGCGCGCAATTCGAGCTGGGTGAGCGCGTAGGACAGGTAGTAGGCCACCGGGAACGAGCGCCGGTGGCCGAGCACGTAGATCTGCTGCGCCGCCGCCAGGATCTTCACCGCAGCCTGCAGGTCGGCGCCTGAGACGTGCTCGTGCAGCTGCTCGAGCGAGGCGATGCCGTCGCCGATGAACTGGTTGAGCACCGCGATCGGTCCCGACTTCGGGTGCGCGGCGCGAAAGGCCTCGATGCGCTCGCGGTAGTTGCGCAGGCCGGGTGCGTGGTTGGAGCGCTCGACCAGGCGCGTGCGGAACACGCCCTGCAGCTCCGAGAAGCCCTCGTAGCCGAGCGCCTGCGCAAAGCGCACCATGGCGGAGGGCTGCACGCCGGCGCCCTTGGCAAGGCGCGCCACCGTGTTCAGCGCCATGTCGTGCGGGTGCTCGAGCGCGTAGGTGGCGATCGCCTGCAGCTGCGGCGAGAGCCCGGGGTAGGTGCGGACCAGGTCGCCCTTCAGCTGCTCGAAATTGCGCGCACCCGGCATACGGCGGTGGACAGGCCCATATAGAACGTTTATTCTCAAACAGTACATAACGAGAACAATCGTTGCAAGCGCAACCCATGCTGCTGTGCGGCAAAGGAGACCGCAGATGATCGCGCCCGCGACGCAACGGGTGCCGCTCGCCCCGCTGCCGATGCTCGCGATGTTCGGCGCATTCGCCAGCCTGCCCTGGTGGATCGGCGCCGTCGGCCTGTATCCCTATCTGGGCGTAGAGATCATGGTGTGGATCGTGTTCGCGCTCGGGTTCAACCTGCTGCTCGGCACAAGCGGCCTGCCCTCCTTCGGGCATGGCGCCTACTTCGGCGTGGGGGCCTATGCGTTCGGCCTCGCCCAGTTCCACCTGCATCCCAACCTGTGGCTTTGCCTCCTCGCCGCCGTGGCGGCGGGCGCGGCCGCCGGCGCGCTGGTGGCCTGCTTCGTCTCGCACCGGCGGGGCATCTATTTCGCGCTGCTCACCATCGCCTTCGGCCAGATCTTCTGGTTCGTCGCGGTCAAGTGGTACACCGTGACCCACGGTGAGGACGGCCTGCTCAACATCCGCAGGCCCGACGCGGACTTCGGCGTGGTCGCCTGG
>DASUFW010000434.1:0-1270 GCA_036274335.1 Burkholderiales bacterium
GGTGGACACTCTGGTTACGCGGGGATCACCTGCCGCTGTTCAAATTGGACCGGGCTCTGGTACCCCAGCGTCGAGTGCCGCCGCTGCCGATTGTACCACACTTCGAGATAGCCGAAGAGGGCCTGGCGGGCCTCCTCGCGCGTGCCCCAGTCGGCCCCCTCGACCAGCTCGGTCTTGAGAGTGGCGAAGAAACTCTCGACCACCGCGTTATCCCAGCAATCGCCCACCCGGCTCATGCTCGGGCACATGCCCCGACGCGTGAGCTCGGCTTGGTAGACCGTGCTCGCATACTGGCGCCCCCGATCGGAGTGATGCACCACCCCCGGCCGAGGCTGGCGCTGGCCCACGGCCATGGCGAGCGCATCCAGCACCAGCCGGTGGTCCTGGGTGTGGCGCATGGCCCAGCCCACCACGCGCCGGGAGTAGAGATCGAGCACCACGGCGAGGTACAGAAAGCCCTGCCGGGTCGGGACGAAGGTGTAGTCCGCGGCCCAGACCCGATCGGGCGCCCCAATCGCGGCCACGCGGAACTGGCGGTCGAGATGATTGGGGACCACCGGCTCGGCGTGCCGGGCGTCGGTCGTGCCCACCCGGAAGCGCCGCCGCCGCTTGCCCGCGAGCTGCTGCTCCCGCATCAGCCGGGCGACCCGCTTCCGGCTGCAGCGCACGCCCGCGGCCCGGAGCTCCGCGTGAATGCGGGGACTGCCGTAGCAGGCCTGACTCGCGCGGTGGACCTGCTGGATGGTCTGGGTCAGGACGCCATCGGCGGTGGCGCGGGGCCCCGGGCCCTGCTGCTGCCGGCGGTGCCAGGCGTAGTAGCCGGCCCTCGACACCCCGAGCACCTGGCACAGGCGCCGGATGGGGTGCTCGCCCTGGTGGGCCTGGATGAACGCACAGCGGGCGCTCACCGGGACTCCCGGGCGAAGAAGGCCGCCGCTTTTTTTAGGATGTCGCGTTCCTCCCGGAGCTGGGCATTCTCCCGGCGCAGCTGGCGCACCTCCTCGTCCAGGCTGAGCGGCACCGCGCTTGAGCCCCCGGCCGGGCGCTGGCGCCGGCTGCTCCCCTGGGCTTGGGCCATCCACTCGCGCAAGCGGTCGGTCCGGATCCCGAGCTCGCGCGCCACGTCGAGCACGGTCGCGTCCCCGGAGGCGGCGCGGCGCACGGCCGCCTGCTTGAACTCCGGGGTGAAGTGTTTCCGCTGGGCTCCCATGACACCTCCTCTTCCCCAAGATGGGGCTCGTGAGGTGTCCACGAAACCGGGGCAACTTCA
>DASUFW010000435.1:0-6002 GCA_036274335.1 Burkholderiales bacterium
GGCCTCGATCGGGAACTCCTCGCCGTCGGCGCGCAGCGCCCAGAGCGTCGTCTGGTCGCCCATGCGCCGGCTGGTGATGCCGGTGCGCCCGAAGGCCGCCACGTGGGCGTGGTGCGCCTCGCGGAAGCGCGCAGGGAGGAAGCGCTCGAGCGGGGCGCCGAGCGCTTGCGCACGCGGGCAGCCGAACATGCGTTCGGCCGCGCGATTGAACTGCACGATGCGCTGCGCGCCGTCCACCGTGATGATCGCGTCCATCGCCGAATCGACGATCGCGTCGAGGCGGGCTTCGGTCCGGTCGCTGCGCCCGCCCCACACCGCCACCGCCCACAGTGCGCCCAGCGAGCTCGCCACGACCACCAGCATGTCGGCGAGGATCACCGCGCCGAGCAGCCAGGGCGACTCGGTTCCGCGCACGAAGGCCGCGACGTTGACCGTGAGGAGCAGGGTCAGGGCCGCCGTCAGGGAAGCGATGACGATCGGGTCCCGAATCAGGTCCTTGTTGATGGAAATCAAAGAGTCCCGCCCTCCCGGGACCATAGTGCGGAAAGATGCACTATCCCGCCTCCGACCTGGTCATCGATCCGGTCCTCATCCGCAAGCACGACGTCAGCGGGCCGCGCTATACCTCGTACCCGACGGCCGACCGCTTCGTCGAGGCGTTCGGCGCGAACGAGCTGCGGCAGTGGCTCGCCCGGCGCAACATCGGCGGCTTCGGCCAGCCGCTCTCGGTGTACGTGCACCTGCCGTTCTGCGACACGCTCTGCTGGTACTGCGGCTGCAACAAGGTCGTGACGCGCGACAAGTCCCGGTCGGCCCAGTATATCAAGTACTTGCAGAAGGAAATGGTGCTGCTCGAGCCGCTGCTGGGGCCCGATCGCCGGATCGGCCAGCTGCACTGGGGCGGCGGCACGCCGACATTTCTCAACCGCGACGAGATGGGCGCGCTGATGGCGGCCCTCGACCGGACCTTCCCGCGCGAGGCCGATGCCGAGTGCGCGATCGAGATCGACCCGCGCACCGCGCCCGAGGGCACGATGGCGTACCTCGCGGGGCTGGGCTTCAACCGCGCCTCGATCGGCGTGCAGGACTTCGACCCCCTCGTGCAGAAGGCGGTGCACCGCGTCCAGAGCGAGGCGGAGACGCGCCGCGTGATCGGCGAGGCGCGCGCCGCGGGCTTCCGGTCGGTCAACGTCGACCTGATCTACGGCCTGCCGAAGCAGACCCTGGACAGCTTCGACCGGACCCTCGACCGGATCGTCGCGCTCGACCCCGACCGCATCGCGCTCTACAGCTATGCGCACCTGCCGAAGGTGTTCCTGCCGCAGCGGCGCATCGCCGAGCCCGACCTGCCGAGCGCCGAGGCGAAGCTGCAGATCCTCAGCCTTGCCATCGGGCGGCTGACGCGCGCAGGATACCTCTACATCGGCATGGACCACTTCGCGCGGCCGGACGACGAGCTCGCCGAGGCGCAGGCCCTGGGGCGGCTGCAGCGCAACTTCCAGGGCTACTCGACGCGCCGCGGCAGCGACCTGATCGGCCTGGGCGTCTCGGCGATCGGCGCGATCGGGCCGACCTACTACCAGAACGAGAAGCGGCTGGAAGATTACGAGGCGGCGCTCGACGAGGGACGCCTGCCGGTGGCGCGCGGCCTCGAGCTCACGCAGGACGACCTGGTGCGCCGCGCGGTGATCCAGGCGCTCGCCTGCCATTTCCGCGTCTCCATCGAGTCGATCGAGCTCGCGCACCTCATCGACTTCCGCAAGTACTTCGCGCCCGAGCTGGAGGCGCTGCGCCGCCTGCAGCTCGACGGGCTGGTCGAGGTCCGCGACGACTGGATCCTGGTGAGCGCCAAGGGGCGGCTGCTGGTGCGCGTGGTGTGCGCGGTGTTCGACCGCTACCTGCGCGAGCGCCAGGCGCGCGCGCAGTACTCGAAGGTGATCTAGGCGTGGAAGCGCTCCTGCCGGCGATGCTCGCGCTCGGGCTCGCCTCGGGCCTGCACTGCGTCGGCATGTGCGGCGGGATCGTCGCCGCGTTCAGCGCCCGGCGCACGATCCCCATCGCGCCGGCAAGCCGCCCACGGCCGCTCGTGCTGAACGCGGGCCGCGTCGCGACCTATGCCGCGCTCGGCGCGCTGGCCGGCGCGCTGGGCGGCGCGGTGCCGCTGATGCAGGGCGCGCTGCCCGCGCAGACGATCCTCTTCGTGCTCGCCAACGCAGCGCTCATCCTCACGGGTCTGTATCTCGCGGGCGCCGGGCGGCTGCTCGGCCGCCTCGAGGGGCTCGCCGCGCCGCTCTGGCGCCGCGTCCAGCCGGTGGCCACGCGACTCATGGCGACGCGCACGCCGCTGGCGACTTTCGGCGCGGGCATGCTCTGGGGCCTGCTGCCGTGCGCGCTCGTCTACGGCGCGCTCGGCGCGGCCACGCTCTCGGGCGGCGCACCGGGCGGGGCGCTCGCGATGCTGGCCTTCGGCCTGGGCACGCTGCCCTGGCTGCTCGGCGCGGGCGCGGTCGCCTACCGGCTGCGGCGCGGGCGCGTGCCGGCGGGCCTGTTCGTGCTCGGCATGGGCGTGTTCGGCCTGGCGCGCTCGGCGGAGCTTGGCGAGGCGGTGCGCGCCGGCCTGCTCTGCCTCGTGCCCTAGCGCATCACCAGCACCGGCAGCTTGGAGTGCGCGAGCACGCGCGCGGTCTCGCTGCCGAGCAGCAGCCCGCCCAGCCCGCCGCGTCCGTGCGAGGCCATCGCGATGGCGTCGCACTTCTTCGCGCGCGCCGCCTGCAGGATCCCCTGCCAGGGCGGCTCCGCGCTCAAGTGAATCGTGCCGCACGCGACGCCCGCGGTCTGGGCTTCGATCTCCACCGCGGCAAGCGCCTTCTTCGCCACGCGCTCCATGGCCTGCTTGTAGGCCTGCGGAGAATTGATCGGCCCGTAGACCACGCCCTCGCTGATCAGCGGCGCCCGCCACGGCGGGCTCACGTACACGGCGGTGATGCGCGCGCCCGTCGCCTTGGCGAGGCGGATGCCCGCCTTCACGCCCTTCGCCGCGAGGCGCGAGCCGTCGGTGCAGACCAGGATGTTCTTGAACATGGCGTGGCGTCTCCTAGAGAAGTCCCTGCGCGCACTATGGTCGAGCGCGCGTTCCGGCATTTGACCTGTGTCAAGGGTGGACATGCCCGCCACTTTACAGTGCACGAGAGTCGCCCAACGCACCGAGAACGAGCAAGGAGCCTGCCATGGCCAAGACCCTGACCGTCTGGACCCCCGAGGACAAGGCCTTCTGGGCGCAGCAGGGCCGCGCGATCGCCAACATCAACCTGTGGATCTCGGTGCCGTCGCTGTTCCTCGCCTTCGCCGTGTGGCAGCTGTGGAGCGTGGTGGCGGTCAACCTGCCGGCGCTCGGCTTCAAGCTCACGCCGAACGAGCTGTTCTGGCTGGCCGCCGCGCCGGGCCTGTCGGGCGCGACGCTGCGCATCTTCTACTCGTTCATGGTGCCGGTGTTCGGCGGGCGGCGCTGGACCGCGATCTCGACCGCCTCGCTGATCCTGCCGGCCGTGGGCATCGGCGTCGCGATCCAGGACCCGACCACAAGCTACGCGACGCTGCTCGCGCTGGCGCTGCTGTGCGGGTTCGGCGGCGGCAACTTCGCCTCGAGCATGGCGAACATCAACTTCTTCTTCCCCAAGGAGCGGAAGGGCTCGGCGCTCGGCGTGAACGCGGGCCTCGGCAACCTGGGCGTCTCGGCGGTGCAGTTCCTCGCGCCGCTGGTGGTCGCGGCGGGCGTCTACGGGCCGCTCGCCGGCGGGCCGCAGACGATCGTCAGCAAGGCCGGGCAGACGGTGCAGATCTGGGCGCAGAACGCGGCCTTCGTGTGGGTGCCGTTCATCGTCATCTTCACCATCGCGGCCTGGATCGGCATGAACGACATCGCCGACGCCCGGGCCTCGGTGCGCGAGCAGGCGGTGATCTTCCGCCGCAAGCACAACTGGCTCATGTGCTGGCTGTACCTCGGCACCTTCGGCTCGTTCATCGGCTACGCGGCGGGCTTCCCGCTGCTCATCCGCTCGCAGTTTCCCGGCGTGAACGCGCTGCAGTACGCCTGGGTGGGCCCGCTGGTCGGCGCGGCCGTGCGGCCCTTCGGCGGCTGGCTCGCCGACAAGCTGGGCGGCGCGCGCGTCACGTTCTGGAACTTCATCGTCATGACGCTCGCCGTGGCGGGCGTGCTCTGGTTCCTGCCCGCCAGCGGCGCGGGCGGCAGCTTCGCGGGCTTCTTCGCCTGCTTCATGGTGCTCTTCCTCACCACCGGGATCGGCAACGGCTCGACCTTCCGCATGATCCCCGTGATCTTCCTCACCGAGCGCATGCGCGAGGCCGCGGGCAAGGGCGCCGCGGCCGGGGAGCAGGCGGTGAAGGACGCCAACAAGGAGGCCGCCGCGGTGCTCGGCTTCACCTCGGCGTTCGCCGCCTACGGGGCGTTCTTCATCCCGAAGAGCTACGGCACCTCGATCTCGATGACCGGCGGGCCCCAGGCGGCGCTCTACGTGTTCATCGTCTTCTACCTGACCTGCATCGCGACGACCTGGTGGTACTACAGCCGCCGCGGCGCCGAAATGCCCTGCTGACGGAGCGACCATGAGCCACTTCCTCGACCGCCTGAAGTTCCTCGCCGCCTCGAACGAGAAGTTCGCCGGCGGCCATGGCGAGACCCGCGTCGAAGACCGCTCGTGGGAGGACGCCTACCGCCAGCGCTGGAGCCACGACAAGATCGTGCGCTCGACGCACGGCACCAACTGCACGGGCTCGTGCTCGTGGAAGATCTACGTGAAGGGCGGCATCGTCACCTGGGAGACGCAGCAGACCGACTACCCGCGCACGCGCCCCGACATGCCCAACCACGAGCCGCGCGGTTGCTCGCGCGGGGCCTCGTACTCCTGGTACCTCTACAGCGGCAACCGGCTCAAGTACCCGATGGTGAGAAGCTCGCTCCTCGAGCAGTGGCGCGCGCTGCGGAAATCCACGGACCCGGTCGCCGCCTGGCAGGCGATCGCGCAGGGCGAGGGCGCCTACAAGAGGCAGCGCGGCCTGGGCGGCTTCATCCGCGCCTCCTGGGACGAGGCGACCGAGATGGTCGCCGCCGCGAACGTCTATACGATCAAGAAGTACGGCCCCGACCGGGTGATCGGCTTCTCGCCGATCCCCGCCATGTCGATGGTGTCCTACGCCGCGGGCAGCCGGTATCTCTCGCTCATCGGCGGCGTGTGCATGAGCTTCTACGACTGGTACTGCGACCTGCCGCCCTCCAGCCCGCAGACCTGGGGCGAGCAGACCGACGTGCCGGAATCGGCCGACTGGTACCACTCGACCTTCCTCATGATGTGGGGCTCGAACGTGCCGCAGACCCGGACGCCGGATGCGCACTTCATGACCGAAGCGCGCTACCGCGGCACCAAGATCGTGTCGGTGTTCCCGGACTACGCGGAAGGCTCCAAGTTCGGCGACTTGTGGCTGCACCCCAAGCAGGGCACCGACGCCGCGCTCGCCATGGCGATGGGCCACGTGATCCTCAAGGAATTCCACGCGAGCGGCAGGAGCGAGTATTTCCGCGAGTACGTGCGCCAGTACTCCGACATGCCGATGCTCGTGCGCCTGGTGGAGAGTAACGGCCGGCTGGTGCCCGAACGGTTCCTGCGCGCCTCGGACTTCGCCGACAGGCTGGGCGAATCGAACAACCCCGAGTGGAAGACGGTGTGCGTGGACGAGGCGACCGGCAGGCTCGCCGTGCCGCTCGGCTCGATCGGCTTCCGCTGGGGCGAAAAGGGCAAGTGGAACCTCGCCGCGACAGAAATCAAGCCGCGGCTCTCGCTGAAGGGGGAAAGCGAGGTGCAGGTGGCGTTTCCGTACTTCGGCGGCATTGCGCACGAGCACTTCGCCTCGAACAAGCAGCAGGACGTGCTGATGCGCGCCGTGCCGGCCAGGAAGATCGGCGAGCACCTGGTCGCTTCGGTGTACGA
>DASUFW010000436.1:0-5419 GCA_036274335.1 Burkholderiales bacterium
TGGTAGGCCGTGGCGGATTCGAACCGCCGACCAACGGATTAAAAGTCCGCTGCTCTACCAGCTGAGCTAACGGCCCCCAGGGAAGGGCGCGATTTTATCAGCCCTCGCGCCCGCTTCGCTACTGCTTCAGCGCTGATAGCGCGTGGCATCGGCGATTCCCGCGTCCGCGAAGCCCGCCTTCCGTATCCGGCACGCATCGCAGACGCCGCACGCGCGTCCTTCCGCATCCGGCTGATAGCAGGTGACCGTCTCCGCGGGATCCACCCCGAGCGCGATCGCCTTCTTGACGATCTCCTTCTTCGGCAGGTCGATGAGCGGCGCGCGCACTTCGATCCTGCGGCCTTCCACCGCCGCCTTGGTGGCGAGGTTGGCCATCGCCTCGTAGGCCTGCAGGTACTCGGGGCGGCAATCGGGGTAGCCCGAGTAGTCGACCGCGTTGGCCCCGACGAAGATGTGCTGCGCGCCGAGCACCTCGGCCCACGCCAGGGCCAGTGACAGCAATATGGTGTTGCGCGCCGGGACGTACGTGATCGGGATGCCCGCCTTCACGCCCTGCTCGGGCACCGCGATCGCCTGGTCGGTGAGCGCCGAGCCGCCGAACTGCGCGAGGTCGATTCTCACCACCCGGTGCCCGGCCGCCCCCAGGCGCTTCGCGACCCTCTTCGCCGCCTCGAGCTCCGCCCCGTGGCGCTGGCCGTAGTCGACCGAGAGCGCGTGGCACTCGAAGCCCTCGCGCCGCGCCCACGCAAGGGTGGTGGCGGAATCGAGCCCGCCCGAGAGGAGAACGACGGCTTTCAGCGCTTGACCGACTGCTGCAGGCGCAGCCGCGCCTGGTCGGCGGCCGTGCTGCCGGGATACTTCGCGAGCACGTTCTGCAGGGTCGCCTGCGCCGCCTTGACGTCGCCCATCGCCTCCTGCGCGCTCGAGATGGAGAGCATCGCATCGGCCGCCTTGGGGTCGGCGGGCCAGCGGTCGATGACCTGCTGCAGCGAGGTGATGGCGTTGCGGTAGTCGCGGCGCCCGGAATAGCCCATGCCGATCCAGTACTGGGCGTTGGGGGCGAGCTTGCTGTTCGGGTACTTCTTCTGCAGCTGCTGCATCAGGTCGATGGCGGCCGAGTAGTTGCCGAGCTTGAACTGGTTGAGCGCGCCCTCGTAGGCGCGCTTCTCCTCGTCCGTGGGCTCCGCGTCCGTCGGGCGCGCCGTCGCGACCGCCGCCTGCTGCTCGGCGGACTGCTCGAGCTTGCGCAGGCGCGTGTCGATGTCGACGTACAGGTCCTTCTGGCGCTTCTCGGCGGTCTCCATCTGGTGCATCAGCACCTCGATCTGCCCGCGCGAGCGCATCAGCTCCTGGCGCAGCGCGTCCATCTGCGCGGCGAGGTCGAGCACCACGCTGCGCTCGATCGAGGTCGATTCGAGCGCCTGCAGGCGGTCCTGCAGCTTCTGCATCGACAGCAGCAGCTCGGTGCGCACCTGCTCGATGCGGCTGCGCGCCTCGTTGTCGCCGCCGAACAGCTGCGCGGCGGCCTCGCCCGCCCAGGCGAGCTGCAGGGCCGCCAGCACCGCGCCCGCCCAGCGCAAGGCGCGCATCTCAGTACTCGCCCGGATACAGCATGTCGCTGCGGCGGTTGCGCGCCCAGGCTTCCTCGGTGTGCTCGGTTTCCTTGGGCTTCTCCTCGCCCAGGCTGACGGCCTCGACCTGGTCCTCGCGCACGCCGAGCAGCACCAGCATGCGCTTGACGCCTTCCGAGCGCCGCTGGCCGAGGGCGATGTTGTACTCGCGGCTGCCGCGCTCGTCGGTATTGCCCTGGATCAGCATCTTGGTGCCGGCGTGCGCGCGCAGGTACTGCGCGTGCGCCTCGACCACCGGCCGGTACTCGTCCTTGACGTCGTACTTGTCGAAGTCGTAGTAGATCGAGCGCGTCGACAGCGGGCTGTTCGGGTCGGTGAGCGGGTTGGCGGCGCCGGCCGCCGGCTTCTGCCCGGTGAGGTCCACGCCGGTGACGGGCTTCGACTCGACGCCCTGGCCGGTCGGGCCCGAGGGCGAGGCGCCGGGCGTGCGGTCCTCGACGCCCGCCGGGGGCTGCGTCTGCGGCTGCGTGCCGGCGCAGGCGGCGAGCGCCAGCGCGAGGAAGAGGGTCCAGAGGATTCGCATGGTCGAACTCCTTCTCAAGGATTCAGGGGGCCCCACGCCGGCTCACGCACGTCGCCGGCCGACAGGCTCAGGCGCTGCTTGACCCGTCCGTCGGAAGACACCGCGGTCAGCACGCCGCGCCCGGCGACGATGGTCGCGAGCAGGATCTGGCGGCCGTTGGGCGCGAAGCTGGGGGATTCGTCGAGGTCGCTGTCGGTGAGCACCAGCGACTGGCGCGTCGCCAGGTCGAGCAGCGCGACCTGGAAGCGCCCGTTGTTGCGCGTGATGTAGGCGAGGCTGCCGCCATCCGGGCTGACGCGCGGCGACACGTTGTAGCTGCCGTCGAAGGTGATGCGCTCGGCATCGCCCCCGGACGCGGGCATGCGGTAGATCTGCGGGCTGCCGCCGCGGTCCGAGGTGAAGTAGATCCAGCGCCCGTCGCGCGAGAAGAAGGGCTCGGTGTCGATGGCGAACGAGCGCGTCAGCCGCTGCAGGTTGCTGCCGTCCGGATTGATCAGGTAGATCTGCGAGGTGCCGTCGCGCGTGAGCGCCACGGCGAGGCGCGCGCCATCCGGCGACCAGGCCGGCGCCGAGTTCGAGCCCTTGAAGTTCGCCACGATGCGCTGCTTGGGCACCTCGATGTCCTGCACATACACGATCGGCTTCTTGTTCTGGAAGGACACGTAGGCGATGCGCTTGCCGTCGGGCGACCAGGCCGGGGAGATGATCGGCTCGTTGGACACCAGCATCGCCTGCTCGTTCGCGCCGTCGGCGTCGGCGATCTGCAGCTCGAAGCGCGTGCCGCGCTTCACCACGTAGGCGATGCGCGTGGAGAACACGCCCTTCTCGCCCGTCAGCTTTTCGTAGACGTAATCGGAGATGCGGTGCGCCGTCGCCCGCACCTGCTCGCGCGACAGGGTATAGGCGACGCCGCCGAGCGCGCTCTGCTTGAGGACGTCGTACAGGCGGAAGCGCACCTCGAAGCGCCCGTCGGGCCGCCCGGAGACCGAGCCGAACACCACGGCGTCCGCCAGGCGCGAGCGCCACTCGGCGTAATTGACCGGCGTCGCTTCGGTGGGCTGCGGCACCAGCCGCGGCACTTCCAGCCCGCGGAACAGGCCGCTCCTCTCGAGGTCGGCGCGCACGATCGCGCTGATCGACGCGCCGGTGCCGTCGAGCAGCGCGCCCTCGCCGGCGAGCGGCGCGACCGCGATCGGGATGCGCTGCGCGCCCGCGCCGGTGATCTCGATGGTGAGCTGCGCCCGTGCACCCGCGGCGACGAGCAGAAGGAGTGCCGCGATCAGGGCTCGCATCGGGCCGATTATATTTCAGTCCTTGGGTCGGAACTTCAGCTGCAGGTCGCGGCTGAAGAGCCCCGGGGTGTCGGGCTTCGGCAACGGTGAGGCCTTGAGGATCGCGCGCAGCACCGCATCATCGTAGGCGGTGACCCCGCTCGAGATGACGAGCTTCGCGTCGAGCACGTCGCCCGAGGGCAGCAGGGTCACGAGCACCATCGCCTCCGGGTTCCCCTTCAGCTCGGGCGGCAGCACGATGTTGCCGCGGATCTTGGCGCGGATACGGTCGATCCACTCGAACATGGCGCGCTCGCGCGCCGCCTGCGCCTCGAGCGCGAGCTGCTCGCGGATCTGGCGGCTCTCGCGGTCGGCGGCGAGCGCCTGCTGCTCGCGCTGCAGGGCCTCGGCGAGCAGGCGCTGCGCGCGCGTGTCGTCGGGCTTGGGCGCCGGCTTCTCGACCGCCTTGGGCTTCGGTTTCGGCTTCGGCTTGGGCTCGGGCTTCGGCGCGGGCTTGGGCTTGGGCGCCGCCTTGACGGCGATGTCCGGCTTCTCGATGCGGGGCTCGGGCTTCGGCGCGGGGGGCGGCGGGGGCGCAGGCTCGACCTTGACCGGCTCGGGCTTCGGCGCCGGCTCGACGGCCGGCGGCGCCTGCCACAGCTCGACGGCCACGACCCGCGGCGCACGGCTCTGCCAGTGCACCCCCAGCACCAGCGCGCCGATCAGCGCGACGTGCACGCCCAGCGCGAGCAGCGCCGAGGTCCCGACGAACTCCTCGCGCGGGATCTCGAATCCGGGCCCGACGAAGGCCGCGGCGCGCGTCGCGCTCACTTCGCCGGCTGCACCAGCAGGCCGATCCGCCTCACCTGCTGGCGCTGCAGTTCGTCCATGACGTTCAGCACCGCCTCGTAGCGCACGTCCTTGTCCGCCGCGATCAGCACCGGGCGGTCCGGCGACTTGGCCTGATGCTCGCGGATGACCTTCGCGAGCTCGGCGCGCGCGACCGGCCGCTCCTCGGCGATGGCGCCGTGCTTGTCGCGCACGCGGATCACCATGCTCCGGTTCTGGCGGACCACCACCTCGAGCGGCGCCGCCGGCGCGTTCGACGCCTTGGACACCGAGGGCAGGTCCACCACGCCCGGCGTGATGAGCGGCGCCGTGACCATGAAGATCACCAGCAGCACCAGCATCACGTCCACGTAGGGCACGATGTTGATGTCGTGCATCGGGCGGCGCTTCTGGTACGCGGCCGGCACGGCTACTTCACCGCGAGGCGGTGCAGGATGTTGGAGAACTCCTCCATGAAGCTCTCGAAGCGGATCGACAGCCGGTCGATGTCGTGCGAGTAGCGGTTGTAGGCGACCACCGCCGGGATGGCCGCAAACAGGCCCAGCGCGGTGGCCACCAGCGCCTCGGCGATGCCGGGCGCGACCTGGGCGAGCGTGGCCTGCGCGACGTTCGAAAGCCCGCGGAAGGCGTTCATGATCCCCCACACCGTCCCGAAGAGCCCGACGTAGGGGCTCACCGAACCCACGGTGGCGAGGAACGACAGGTGCGACTCCAGCGCATCCATCTCGCGCTGGTAGGTCGCCTTCATGGCGCGCCGCGTGCCGTCGAGGAGCGCCGACAGGTCGCTTCCCGGCCGGCCCTTGAGCTTGAGGAATTCCTTGAAGCCCGCCTCGAAGATGCGCTCCAGTCCCGCCGCACCCTGCCGCGCGCCCGCCGCCCGCTGGTAGAGGCCGACCAGGTCCGAGCCGCTCCAGAACTCGCGCTCGAACTCGTCGGCCTGGCGGCGCGCCCGCCGGATGGCGAACATCTTCATGAAGATGTAGGTCCACGAAAGGACCGAGGCGATGACGAGCATCGCCATCACGGCCTTCACGACCACGCTCGCGTTCATGATCATCGAGACGATGGTGAGGTCGTGCCCGACGATCAGTCCCGGGTTCAAAGTGACGCCTCCATTTTCTTGCGAAGCCCCTCGGGGATCTCCG
>DASUFW010000437.1:0-2906 GCA_036274335.1 Burkholderiales bacterium
CCGTCCGTGACCAGGCAGCAATCGCGCACCGTGAGCGGGTCGCTGATCATGCGCGACTTGAGGACGTCCTCGACCGTGAGCGGCTCGCGCGAGAAGGCCTCGGGATTGAGCTGCGCCCACTTCCGGGCTGCCACGGCGATCTCCGCGAGCTGGCCGCGCGTGGTGCCGTACTGGTGCATGTGCCGCGCGGTGGCGAGCGCGTAGGAAGAGGGCGGATTGAACGGCTTGTAGGGATGCTCGAACGCCTGCGGATCGAGGGCCGTCTTGTAGCGGCCGGCTTCCGCGCGCCCGACGCCGGTGCGCTGGTTGGAGCCGTAGGCGACGAGGATCGTGTCGCACAGCCCCGCATTCAGCGCGAGCGCCGCGGGGATCAGGTGGCCCACGAAGGACGAGCCGCCGACCATGGTGGACTCGGTGAACTTCGGGTGCAGGCCGAGGTGCTCGGCGAGGGCCAGTCCCGACATGAAGATGTTGGTGCTCGCCACCACGACGCCGTCCACGTCGCGCGCGGTGAGGCCCGCGTCGTCCAGTGCGCTCTTCGCCGCTGCGACGGCAATTTCCATCTCCGTCCACCCCGGCGCCTCGCCGCAGCCGGCGAGGCCCACGCCCGCAATGGCGACCGAGCCCCTCATGCGGGCGTGAACTCCACGAGGCCGTCCGCGATGCGCGCGGTCACCGCCATGCCGATCTTCACGTCCTGCGGGGCGATGCTCGAAACGCGGCTCATCATCCGCACGCCCTCGGCGAGGTCGACCAAGCAGACGTTGTAATCGCCGCCGTCGGCGGGCTTGCGGCGCACCACGGTCGTGGAATAGACGGTGCCGCGGCCGCTCGGCGCCACCCAGTCGAGGCGCTCCGAGCCGCAATGCGGGCACAGCACGCGCGGGTAGAAGACGTGCCGGGCGCAGGCGGCGCACTTCTGGATCTCGAAGCGCCCGGCGGCCAGCGCGTCGAAGAAGCGCTTCTCAGGTCCGGAGGGTGGCGACATGCTGATCCTCCTCGACCTGGTCTCCTTCCGCGACGTGGACCGCCTCGAGCACGCCGGCGGCCGGCGCGGGGACCGGAATCTCCATCTTCATGCACTCGATGAGGAGCACGGTGTCCTCCGCGGCGAGCCGCGCGCCGGCCCGCGCCTCGATGCGCGCCACCTTGCCCGCCACCTCGCAGCGGATTTCGAACGTCGCCATGCTCGCGACGATTATTGCAGATGTCCTGTGCAACAATCGAGCGCCAGAGTCGAAATGAAGGCACACCCGGCACCGGTGGTCCGCGGCATGCTGTGGATGGCGGCCACCGGCCTGCTGTTCATCGTGCTGAACACCACCATGAAGAAGCTCTCCCACGAGTTCGATCCGTGGCTGGTGGGGTTCCTGCGCTACCTGATGGGCGCCGTGGTCATGCTGGCGCCGATGCTCCGGCTGGGCCTGCCGGCGCTGTGGCCGAAAGCCCCGCGCCTGCAGTTCCTGCGCGGCCTGTTCCACGCCGGCGGCATGACCCTGTGGTTCGCGGCGCTGCCGATGGTGTCGCTCGCCGAGCTGACCGCGATCGGCTTCAGCGGCCCGATCTTCATCTGCCTGGGCGCCGTGCTGTTCCTGCACGAGCGCATGAGCGGCGCGCGCTGGGCCGCTGTGATCATCGGGTTCGCGGGCGTGATCATCGTGGTCAAGCCCTGGCAGGGGAGCGGATTCGGCGGCGTCTCGCCCGGGATGCTGCTCATGCTGGCCTCGGCGCCGGTCTTTGCCGGGTCGTTCCTCGTCGCCAAGGCGCTTACGCGCTACGACCGCTCGGACGTGGTCGTGCTTTGGCAGCACCTCTGGGTCTCGATCCTGCTCGCGCCCCTGGCGCTCAGCTACTGGACCACGCCGACGCCGCGCCAGTGGGCGCTGCTCGCGCTGTGCGGCTTCCTCGGCGCGGGCGGCCACTACTGCATGATCCGGGCCTTCCGCGTGGCGGACATTTCCGCCGTTCAGACGGTCAAGTTCCTCGAGCTGGTCTGGGCGGCGATCCTCGGCTGGCTGGTGTTCGGAACCGCGCCGGCCGGCGCCACGGTGGCCGGAGGCGTGGTGATCCTGGTGGCGACGCTGCTTCTCGCGCGGCACGAGGCCGCCCGGGTCACGAGGGCGTAGACGCCCGCTGCGGGTGCCGGCGCTCAAGCTATCATCCTTCATGCCGGGAGCCTCGATGCCGACCGCCGCCGAAAAGCGCAGGACCTTCGCCGAGCTGCACAGGTCGGGCTGCTTCGTCATCCCGAACCCCTGGAGCGTCGGCACTGCCCGCTACCTTCAGGGCCTGGGCTTCAAAGCGATCGCGAGCACGAGCGCCGGGTACGCGCATGCCTGCGGGCTGCCGGATGGCGGCATGCCGCTCGAAGGCGTGCTGGCGCACTACCGCGAGCTCGCGGCGGCGACCGAGATCCCGTTGAACGCGGATTTCGAGAACGGCTTCGCGGACGATCCGGAAGCGGCGGCCGCGAACGTCCTGCGCTGCATCGAGACGGGCGTCGCCGGGCTGTCGATCGAGGATTCGCCGCAGCACTCGGCGTTTCCGCTCTACGAGTTCGATCTCGCGCTCGCGCGGGTGAGGGCGGCGCGCGCCGCCATCGACCGCAGCGGGTCGAAAGTGGTCTTCACCGCCCGCACCGAAGGGTTCATCCGCGGCAGGCCCGACATCGACGAGACGATCCGTCGGTTGAAGGCTTTCGCCGATGCGGGCGCCGACTGCCTGTACTCGCCCGGCATCCGCAGCCGCGAGCACATCGAGGCCACAGTGAAGGCGGTGGGCGGCAAGCCGGTCAACTTCCTCAATCCGGCCCCTCTCGGCTTTACGGTCGCCGACCTCGCGGCGATGGGCGTGCGCCGCATCAGCGTGGGCGGCACGCTCTCGCGCGTCGCGATGCACGCCTTCAT
>DASUFW010000438.1:0-4020 GCA_036274335.1 Burkholderiales bacterium
ACGGTCAGCGCCGCGCGCACGCCCGCGACGCCCAGCGAGCGCAGCTGCTCCTCGTACTCGCGCCACGCATCCTCGACCGACTGGCGCGCGAGCGCGGCGATGATCGGCAGCACGAGCACCGTTTGCGCCACCACCATCGCCTTGGGGGTGAACAGCAGCCCCAGCTCGCCCAGCGGCCCGGCCCGCGAGAGCAGCAGATAGATCAGCAGTCCCACCACGACCGGCGGCAGGCCCATCAGCGCGTTGAGGAGCACGATCAGCGGCTGCCGTCCCGGGAAGCGCCCGACGGCCAGCGCCGCGCCCAGCGGCAGGCCGAGGATGGAGGCCAGCACGACCGCGGACAGGCTCACGGCGAGCGACAGCCCGACGATCTCCCACAGGCGCAGGTCGAGCGTGGCGACCAGCCCTATTCCCTGCGCGAGCGCTTCAAGCATGGCTGTTATGCACGTATATGCATACGTGGTAAAGAGGTCATCACTTTACAGGCCCGCATCTCTGGTCTTAAATAGGCACTTCCATGCATACCGGGTTCAGCGTCGAGTTCGATCACGCCTGGCTCGCCGGGCGCGGCTTTCCGCGCGAGCGGGGCCGCACCCTGTTGCGGCTGCTCGCCGAGCTGGCGCAATCAGGATCGCTGCGCGAGGCCGCGCAGCGGGCCGGCGTTTCCTACCGCGCCGCCTGGGGCGCGCTGGGCGATGGCAGCCGGCTGTTCGGCGCGCCGCTGGTCGACATGAAGCGCGGGCGGCGCGCGAGCCTCAGCGCGCTTGGCCGCCGGGTGCTCGAGGCCGACGAGCGCGTGCGGCGCGGATTGGGCGAGCAGTTCGAGCGCCTGCGCGTGGAGATCCCGGCGCTGCTCTCGGAGGCCCTCCCCGGCGCCCGGCCGCGCCTCGCGCTGCACGCGAGTCACGACCTTGCGCTTGCCGCGCTGCGCGACCTGTGCCGCCCGGTGCTCGAGCTCGAGATCGTGGTGCGCGGCGCGGACGAGAGCCTCGCCGCGCTCGCGCGCGGCGAGTGCGACCTGGCGGGTTTTCACGTTGCCGACGCCCTGCCGCGCGCCGCCGCAGCGGCGGCCGCGCTCGGGCGCTGGCTCGACCCGCGCAAGCACATCCTGATCCACTTCGTCACGCGCGAGCAGGGACTGATCGCGCGCCCGGGCTCGCGTATCCGCGGCGTGCACGACCTTGCGCGGCCCGGCGTGCGTTTCATCCACCGCCAGTCGCGCGAGGGCGAGGAACGCTCGGTGGCCGAGGCGGTTGCCGCCGGCCGCGCCGACGCGGGTTTCGGCCTGCGCGCCGACGCGACCCGCCACCGGCTTGGCTTCACGCCCCTGGCGACCGAGCGCTACTACTTCGCCTGCGCCAGGGCGGCGCTGCGCGGAGCGGCGCTGAAGGCGCTGCTCGATGCGCTGGGCAACGACACCTTCGCCCGGCATGTCGCACGCCTGCCGGGCTACAACGCCGAGCACGCCGGGCGCCGCGAGGCGCTCGACGCCGCGCTCACCTGGGTGCAGCGCGCCTGACGGGCCCGGCGGCCACCTGCGCCGCGTCGCCGCCGCGGTACGCCGAGTACAGCAAGTCGAGGACGCGCATCGCCTCGGCGAGCAGCGCGTCATCGCTCTTCGCCTTCTCCTTGGCGCCGCGCAGCAGCGTCTCGAGCCCCTTGGCGTCCGCGACCGGGATGCCGCCGACGTCGAGGTAGTGCACCGCGGCGCCGATCGCCGCCAGGGCGGGATCTTCCTCCAGTGCGAAGCTCTCGAGCAGCGTCTCGAAGGTGACCCGGTTCCTGACGTGCGTGAACTGGGCGCCGTCGAAATCGAAGCCGATCGCGCCGCGCGGGCGCTGGCTCGGCCGCTCGAACCAGGCGAAGCGCGCCTCGCGGTCGATGAAGCGCTTGATCAGCCAGGCGCTCGCCAGCCGGTCGACCCAGGGCTTGGCACGCGTCGTCCACACGCGGGCGCGATAGCGTTCGGCGCTGCGCGACTGCAGCTTCCTGCGCGCAGGGCGGGGTTCGCTGCCCGCGTAGGCCTGCCGGTAGCGCTGCTTGAGGTCGGCGAGCGCCGCCGCCGCCTGCGCCTGCGCCTCGCCGGCGAAGAAGTCGATTCCGCGGACCCTGTCGAAGGCACGCTCGAGGCGGCGGATCGCCGTCTGCGAGCGGCGCGGGCCCACGCGATCGAGCGAGCGCCGGGCCGCCTCGATGCCGCGCACCAGCGCACCGTGCTCGGCGCTGCGGTCGAACAACGCGCGCATCTGCCCGAGCTGCCGCTCGGTCTTCGGCCGCAGCTCGACGCGCATGGCGAAGCCGCCGGCGGCCGCGATCTCCGCCTCCAGCCTGGCCAGCGCCTCGTCGTTGGCCGGGCTGGCAGGCAGGAGATAGACCCCATCGCGCAGCACGCCGCACCCGGCCTGCTTCAAGGCGCGCCACAGGCGCATGCGCAACGTGGAGTTGCCCATCGGCAGGCTGAGCACCAGGGCGAGGAAGTCGCTCATTGTTTGTAACATCTATCACACAAAAGTGACGAAAGCTATGCCACTCTATTGACGCTGCCCGGGCCCGCGCTCTAGTGTGGCGTCAGCGGGGCCACCCCCCGGCCGGGTCCAAAGCAGACACCCGGTACCCAGGACGCTTCCGTCTCAAGGCTGCTCCGTTCCCGTCACGGGAGGAGTACGCGTATGGACAACGGAATCGAACCTGAACTGCCCGGCCTCGGCCGCCGCCGTCTCGAGGTGTTCACGGTATTCCTGAAGATCGGCGCCCTGGGCTTCGGCGTGGCCGCGATCTGGGGCCTGATCCAGGCCGAGGTGCAGGAGCGCCGCCGCTGGCTCAGCAAGGAGCGCTTTGTCGAGGGCCTCGCCCTCGTTCAGGCGCTGCCCGGCGCCACGGCGCTGATGATGTGCATCTTCACCGGCTACCAGCGGGCGGGCAGGTCGGGGGGCGTGCTCGCGGGCATGGGCTTCGCGCTGCCGGCTTTCGCCGTCATGCTGGCGCTGAGCGCGCTGCACTCCGCCTTCGGTGCGCTACCCCTGATGCGCGACGCGTTCTACGGTCTCGGGCCGGTGGTGCTCGGTATCTTCGCCGTGGCGGTCTGGCGCCTCGGCCGCAATGCCATCAAGGACGTCTTCTCGCTGCTGGTGTGCCTGGGGACGGTCGCCGCGCTCGCGTTCTCGCCGCTGGGGCCGGGGGCGATCTTCCTCCTCGCCGCCTGCATCGGCGTCGCTGTTCACCATTCCCGGCGCGCAGGCCTCGCCTCGAGCGCCCTGGTGCTCGCCCTGGTGGCGGCGGAGCGCCTGATCGAGGCTTGGGCGCCGGGCGCGGCCGTGGCGCCCGGGGCCGCCGACGGCAGCCTGGGGGACATCGGCCTGTTCTTCCTCAAGGTGGGCGCGCTGACTTTCGGCGGCGGGCTGACGATCATCGCGTTCATCCAGGACCAAGTCGTCAACCAGCTGCACTGGACCTCGGCCGCGGAGTTCCTCGAGGGGCTGGCGATCGGCCAAGCGACCCCGGGCCCGGTGATCATGGTCGCGGCTTTCGTCGGCTACAAGGTCGGCGGCGTCGCCGGTGCCGCGGTTGCCGCCGGCGCCATCTTTCTGCCCTCGTTCCTGCTGATGATGTCCATCCTGCCGTGGCTCGAGCGCTTTCGCGCGCTCAAGTGGGTGAAGGCCGCGATGCGCGGCGTGAGCCCGGCGGTGGTCGGCGCGATCGCGCTGACCGTGGTGCATCTGGCGCCGACCGCCGCGCCGGATGTGTTTACCGGCGCGCTGTTCGGCGTCACCGTCGCCGGCCTCCTGCTGTGGCGGCTGCCGGCGATTCCCGCGGCGCTGGGCGGCAGCGCCCTCGGCATTCTCGCGCACACGCGCTTGTTCATCTGAAAAGGAGCACGACCCATGCGCTACCGACTGAAACAGATCCACTGCCGTCCCTGGCTGCTCGGCGGGCTGTCGCTGCAGCTGATCGAAAGCCACTACGAGAACAACTACGGCGGCGCGCTGCGCCGGCTGAACGCGATCAGCGCGCAGCTCGAGT
>DASUFW010000439.1:0-2049 GCA_036274335.1 Burkholderiales bacterium
GAAATCCTGCTCGCCGCCCGCAAGCTCGCCGACGAGGGCACGATCCAGCTCGGAGGCAAGGGCGAGCAGTATGTCTGATCCCGATCGCGCATCGCCCGCCGATGTGTCGCGCTGGGATCTGCCCACGGTCGAAGGCGCGCCATTGCCGCGCCCCGGCGCCAAGGGCGTCAACGTCATGCACCTCACGCTCGTGGAACGCGAGGCGTGGGACCACGGTTACAAGGACGGCCACGTCGAGGGCGTGAAGAAGGGCGAGGCCGAGCTCGCCAAGCGCATGGCCGAGGTGAACGTGAAGGTCGCGGCGCTGGAGGCCATCCTCGGCACGCTGGCGCGCCCGCTGGACGAGCTCGATGCGCAGGTCGAGGCCGAGCTCACCCGGCTGACGCTCACCATCGCCAAGCACCTGGTGCGGCGCGAGCTCAAGATCGACCCGACCCAGGTCATCGGCATCATCCGCCACACGCTGGGCCTGCTGCCGCTCGGCTCGCGCAACATCAAGATCCACCTGCATCCCGACGACGCGGCCATCGTACGCGACAAGCTGGCTCGCGCCACCGGCGAGCAGGAATGGCAGCTCGCCGAGGATCCGCTCATGGCGCGCGGCGGCTGCCGCATCACCACCGACAATTCCAGCGTCGACGGCCGCTTCGAGACGCAGGTGGCCGCGGCGCTGTCCGGGCTGCTGGGCGACGATCGCGCCGAGCGCGTCACCGGCGAAGCGGCCGGCCAGGAGCGCAACGAATGAATGGCGTGCGTGAACTGCGCGCCCAGCGCGCCCGCGGCTGGGCCGAACGCATGGCGCGCCAGGTGGCGCGCGCGCAGCAGCTGCCGGCGCCGCCGGTGGAAGGCTCGCTCACGCGCATGGTCGGGCTCGCGCTCGAGGCCTCCGGCTGCCAGGCGGCGGTCGGCGACGTCTGCGACCTGCTGAACAACGACGGCACCCGCGTCGAGGCCGAAGTCGTCGGCTTCGCCGGCGACAAACTGTTCCTCATGCCCACGGGCGAAGTGCACGGCCTCGCGCCGGCCGCGCGCGTGGTGCCGCGGCAGCGCGCCGGCAGCGTGCCGGTGGGCCCGGGCCTGCTGGGCCGCGTGATCGACGGCAATGGCGTCCCGCTCGACGGCCTCGGGCCCATCCAGTCGGAGGAGCGCGTCAAACTACTGGGCCAGGCCATCAACCCGCTCGAGCGCCACCCGATCGACACGCCGCTCGACGTGGGCGTGCGCTCGTTGAACGCGCTGCTGACCGTGGGGCGCGGCCAGCGCATCGGCCTGTTCGCGGGCTCCGGCGTCGGCAAGTCCGTGCTGCTCGGCATGATGGCGCGCTACACCTCGGCCGACGTGATCGTCGTCGGGCTGATCGGCGAGCGCGGCCGCGAAGTGAAGGAGTTCGTCGAGCGCATCCTCGGTCCGGAGGGCCGCCGGCGCTCGGTGGTGGTGGCGTCGCCGGCCGACAATCCGCCGCTGATCCGCCTGCACGGCGCGTGGCTGGCGACCTCGATCGCCGAGTATTTCCGCGAGCGCGGCCTGTCCGTGCTGCTGATCATGGATTCGCTGACGCGCTTCGCGCAGGCGCAGCGCGAGATCGGGCTTGCCATCGGCGAGGCGCCGGCCACCAAGGGCTATCCACCGTCGGTGTTCGCGCGCCTGCCGGCGCTGGTGGAGCGCGCCGGCAACGGCTCGAAGGGCAAGGGCTCGATCACCGCCTTCTACACCGTGCTCACCGAGGGCGACGACCAGCAGGACCCGATCGCCGATTCGGCGCGCGCCATTCTCGACGGGCACGTCGTGCTCTCGCGGCGCATCGCCGAGGCCGGTCAGTACCCGGCGGTGGACATCGAGGCCTCGGTGAGCCGCGTGATGCACGAGATCATCCCGCACGAGCACGCCGAGCTGGCGCGCCGCTTCCGGCAGACGCTCGGCATCTACCAGCAGAATCGCGACCTCATCAACATCGGTGCCTACCAGAAGGGCAGCGATGCGCGCATCGACCAGGCCATCGAGCTGTGGCCGGCGATGCAGAAGTTCCTCATGCAGCAGATCCACGAGCGC
>DASUFW010000440.1:0-7083 GCA_036274335.1 Burkholderiales bacterium
CAGCCGCATCCCGATCCTCGTCGACCGGTCGTGCGCCTCCAGGGAAGATGCGGCGCTGTACCTGGAGCGCGGGGCGCGGGCGCTCTCGACCAAGCCCGGGCGCGTGGGGCTTGCCGAGACGCGTGCCATCGCCGCCCTGGCGGGTGCGCGGGGAGCAAAGACGGCCGTGGGCATCTATGCGGAAAGTGCGCTCGGCACGCTCATCAACCTTCAGCAGCCGGGAACCATGGCGGCGGAACAGACGTTCTTCCTGACGATGAAGGCGCAGGTGAGCACGCTCGTGCCCGAGATCCGGCGGGGGCGCATCGTGCTCCCGACGCGGGCGTCCCTCGCCGGGCTGGTCGATTGGGAGGCGGTCCGGCAATTGGCCTACAATATTTAGTTGTCCGGACCCCTGGGTCCCACTAGATACATGGCCAAGCAATCCGTCTACGACGCCTCCGCGATCCAGGCCCTCAAGGGCCTGGAGCCCGTGCGCCGCATGCCGGGGATGTACACCCACACGGTGCACCCCCTGCACATCGCGCAGGAGGCCATCGACAACGCGGTGGACGAGGCACTCGCCGGCCACGGCAAGCGCATCGCCGTGCGCGTCTTCAAGGACGGCTCGATCGAGGTGGAGGACGAGGGCCGCGGCATCCCGGTGGACATGCATCCCGTGGAGAAGAAGCCCGCGGTCGAAGTGGCCTTCGGCATGCTGCACGCCGGCGGCAAGTTCTCCCGCTCGGGCGAGGGCGTGTACCACATCTCCGGCGGCCTGCACGGCGTCGGTGTTGCGGTGTCCAACGCGCTCTCCCGGCGCCTCGAAGTCACGGTCTTCCGCGACGGCCAGAAGCACAGCATCGCGTTCGAGGGCGGCGAGCTCAAGCAGAAGCTCAAGTCCGAGAAGGCGAAGGATCGCCGCACGGGCACGACCGTGCGCCTGTGGCCCGACCCGAAGTACTTCGACTCGCCGAATATTCCCATGGCCGAGCTGGAGCACCTCGTGCGCTCGAAGGCCTACCTGCTGCCCGGCCTGACGACCGTGCTCGAAATGGAAGGCAAGGAGAAGAAGAGCTGGAAGTACGAGCGCGGCATGCTGCAGTACTTCGAGTTCATGCTGCAGGGCCGGGAGCTGGTGGCGCCGCTCTTCAGCGGCGAGCGCTACTTCCGGGAGTCCAATATCCCCGACATCGAGCCGGGCGAGGGCGCGTCGTGGGCGGTCGGCTGGGTGGCCGACGGCGAAGTGTTCGCCGACAGCCACGTGAACCTCATCCCGACGCGCTCGGGCGGCACCCACGAGGCGGGATTCCGGGCCGGCATCTTCGAGGCGCTGGCCGCGTTCATGGACACGCGCGCGCTCGCGCCCAAGGGCGTGAAGCTGGTCGCCGACGACGTGTGGGCGCGCGCCTGCTTCACGCTTTCGGCGCGCATCGTGCGCACGCAGTTCCACGGGCAGACCAAGGAGAAGCTCACCACGCGCCACGCGGCGAAGCTTCTCGAGCTGTGCGTGAAGGATGCGTTCGAGCTGTGGCTGAACGAGCACCCCGAGGACGGCAAGAAGATCGCCGAGCTCGCTATCGAGCAGGCCCTGGCGCGCCTCGCCAAGGGCAAGAAGGTGGAGCGCAAGAAGTCCTCGGGCATCGCCACGCTGCCCGGCAAGCTCGTCGACTGCGCCTCGGGCGACGTAACGCGCAACGAGCTCTTCCTGGTGGAAGGCGATTCCGCGGGCGGCTCGGCCAAGGAGGCGCGCGACAAGGAGTCGCAGGCGATCCTGCCCCTACGCGGCAAGGTGCTCAATACCATGTCCAAGGATTCGCGCACGGTACTGGCCAACAAGGAGTTGCAGGCCATTGCGACCGCGATCGGCGTCGACCCGCACGGACCCGACGATTCGCCCGACCTCTCGGACCTGCGCTATGGCAAGGTCATCCTGATGACCGATGCGGACGTGGACGGTGGCCACATCCAGGCGCTGCTGCTCACCTTCTTCTTCATGCACGCGCCGAAGCTCGTCGAGGCGGGCCACGTGTACGTGGCGCAGCCGCCGCTCTTCAAGGTCGAGGTGCCCGCGCAGGGCAAGGGCAAGCCGGCGCGGCGGCTGTACTGCCTGGACGAGGACGAGCTGGAAGAGGCGCTCGCGTCGCTCAGGAAGGACAAGGTGAAGGAAGGCAGCTGGGAGATCTCGCGCTTCAAGGGGCTGGGCGAGATGAGCCCGGAGCAGCTCTGGGAAACGACCATGAACCCGGACACGCGTCGGCTGGTACGCATGCAGCTGGAGGCGAAGCAGCTGAAGAAGGCGCGGCAGACCTTCGAGCTCCTCATGGACTCGGGCGAAGCCGAGGGGCGCCGCAACTGGATGCGCGAGCACTGGAAAACCGTCGAGGCGGATGTCTAGGAAGAAGCCCAAGCCGGCCTGGGAGCGCGCCTACAAAGGCCACGTGCTCTGGCTTGGGAAGCAGAAGCTGGGCAAGGTGAGCCTCGCCGGCGAAGGCCGCTACACCTGGGAGGCGGCCGGCAAGGCGGGCGCCTCGGATGACCTCGAGAAGGCGAAGAAGGCGGTGGAGCTCGCCGTGCTGATCGCCGACAAGCAACGCGACCTCTTCGACTGACATGGACACGCGAACCCCTGACCTCTTCACGCCGGAAAACGGCGACGACGCCGCCCCGATCGAGCAGCACGCCTCGCAGGCCTACCTCGGCTACGCGGTCTCCACCGTCAAGGCGCGCGCGCTGCCCGAGATCGCCGACGGCCTCAAGCCCGTGCAGCGGCGGATCCTGTTCGCGATGGGCGAGGCGAACGCGCAGGGCTTCGCCAAGTGCGCGCGCTACGTGGGCGAGGTGCTCGGCAAGTACCACCCGCACGGCGATTCCTCGACGTATGAAGCGCTCGTGCATCTCGCGCAGCCCTTCTCGATGCGCTACCCGCTCATCGACGGCCAGGGCAACTTCGGCTCGCGCGACGGCGACGCGGCGGCGGCCTACCGCTACACGGAGGCGAAGCTCTCGCGATACGCCGAGCTGATGCTCGCCGAGATCGGCGAGGGCACGGTCGACTTCGCCAGGAACTACGACGGCAAGTTCGAGGAGCCGGCGCTGCTGCCGGCGCGACTGCCCTTCGGACTGCTCAACGGCTCGTTCGGCATCCCGGTCGGCTTCTCCACGCGCATTCCGTCCCACAACCTGAAGGAAGTGGCGCAGGCGGCAGCCGAAGTCATCAAGCATCCGCGCGCCAAGCTGGACGACATCCTCGAGATCCTGCCGGGCCCGGATTTCCCGGGCGGCGGGCAGGTCATCTCGCCGGCCGAGGAGATCCGCCAGGCCTACGAGGCCGGCCGGGGGTCGCTCGCGGTGCGCGCGCGCTGGATGGTCGAGCCGCTCGCGCGCGGCCAGTGGCGCATCGTCGTCACCGAGCTGCCGCACGGCGTCTCGTGCCGGCAGGTCATGGAGGAAGTGGAGGCGCTGGCCAATCCGAAGCCCCCGTCGGGCAAGCGCGAGGTGTCGCAGGACCAGAAGCGGCTGCGCCAGTTCATCCTCGACCAGGTCGAGGCGGTGCGCGACGAATCCGACCGCAAGTCGAAGCTGCGGCTGGTCATCGAGCCGCGCAGCTCCCGCCAGGACCCGGCGGCGACCATGGCGGCGCTGCTCGTCAACACGAGCCTCGAGACGCGCTTCCCCGTGAACCTCACCTGGCTCGGCCTCGACGGCCTGCCCGAGACCAAGGGCATCCTCGACATCCTGCGCGAGTGGGGCGAGTTCCGCGTCAACACGGTGCGCCGGCGCACCGGGCACCGGCTCGAGCGCTGCGAGTCGCGGCTGCACATCGTGCTGGGGCGGCTGCTCGCCTACGTGCGCATCGACGAGATCATCAAGCTGATCCGCGGATCAGATGATCCGGCCGAGGCCAAGCAGAAGATGATGGCCAAGTGGAAGTTCAGCGAGCGCCAGGCCGAGGACATCGTCAACATCCGCCTCGGACAGCTCACCAAGCTGGACGGCGTGAAGCTGAACGACGAGCGCAAGGTCCTCGAAGCCGAGCGCAAGGACCTCAAGGCGATCCTCGGCGACGAGAAGCAGCTGAAGAAGCTCGTTGTCAAGGAGCTGGAAGACGATGCGAAGAAGTACGGCGACGAGCGTCGCACGCTCGTCAAGGCCGAGCAGCGCGCCCAGATCGAGCGCACGGTGGTCGACGAGCCGATCACCGTCATCCTGTCGGGGAAGGGCTGGATCCGCGCGCGCACCGGCCACGGCGTCGACCTGTCCTCGCTGACCTTCAAGGACGGCGACGGCCTGCGGCAGACGCTCGAATGCCGCACCACCGATTCCGTGATCGTCCTCGCGGAGTCGGGCAAGACGTTCACGCTCGAGGCGGCGGCGCTGCCCACCGGCCGCGGCGACGGGGCGCCGATCAATACGCTGGTGAATTCCTCGTCCGACGACATCGTGTGGATGGGCACGGGCGATCCGCAGCGCAGGCTCCTCATGAACAGCTCCGCGGGCCTCGGCTTCCTCTGCAAGCTGGGCGACCTGGTCTCCAAGACGCGCCAGGGCAAGGATTTCTTCAACGTGGGCGAGGGCGCGCACGCCCAGCCGCCGGCGGAGATCGGCGCGGGCAAGGTGATCGCGGCGCTGTCCTCGGACGCGCGGCTGCTGCTGTTCCCGCTCGACGAGGTGCCCGAGCGCCCGAACGGCGGCGTGGGCGTGCAGCTGCTGGCGCTGCCGGACAAGGTGACGCTCGCCTCGGTCGCCGCGGGCGACGGCAAGTCGCTGGCGGTCAGCGGAGTACGCCGCAAGAACCGGGCGGTCGAGACGCTGGACGCGAAGCAGCTCGCGGACCATGCGGGCCGGCGGGCGCAGCGCGGACGCGTGTGCGACGTCGGCTTCAGGCCGGATCGCGTTGGTTCCTAGCGAGCTTCGGCCGGCGATCGCGCCGGTGGCGATTCTCGCGGCCACCGGCCTCGCCGTGGCCTTCGGGCCGTCGCTGCCGGCCTCGCTTGCCGGCCTGCGGACGCTGGGCCCCTACGTCGTGCTCGCCATCGGCGTGGCGTTCGCGCTGCGCTTCAACCGGGGACGCGCGCTGATCCTGCTCGGCACGCTGGTGGCCGCGTACACCGGTTACCAGTATGCGCTGGGGCTCGGCGGCTTCGCGGCGAAGGCGGTGTACACGGCGCTCGTCGTGCTGGTGCCGCTCAACGGCTTGATCGCCATGTCGCTGCCGGAGCGCGGCGTCATCTATCACGGCAGCTATCGCTGGCTGGTGCTGCTCGGCGTCGAGGCGCTGCTGATCCTGTGGATCGCCGCCGCGGGCCGCAGCGTGCTGTCGGGGCTCGCCTGGCAGGGGCTGCTCGAGCACTGGCTGCTGCGCTCGCCGCCGACGCCGTTCGCCGGCCGCCTCATGTTTGCCGCGGCCTTCGTGGCCGCCGTCTGGCGCGCCTGGCCGAAGCACACGCCGCTGGATATCGGGCTGGTGGCGGCCCTGGCCGCCTTCTTCATCGCGGCGGAGTGGGCGGCGTCCCCCTCGGTGTTCGCGGCGTTCCTGTGCGCGGCGGGCGCCGTCGTGCTGGTCGCCTTCGTGCAGGAGTCGCACCGGCTCGCCTTCCGCGACGAGCTGACCGGCCTGCCGGGACGCCGGGCGCTCGACGAGCAGCTGCGCGCGCTCGGGCCGCAGTACACGATCGCGATGATCGACGTGGACCACTTCAAGAAGTTCAACGACACCCATGGCCACGACATCGGCGACCAGGTGCTGAAGCTGGTTGCCGCGCGCCTCGCCGAGGTGGGCGGCGGCGGCGTCGCGTTCCGCTACGGCGGCGAGGAGTTCAGCGTGCTGTTCGCCGGCAAGCCGCTCAAGGAGGCGCTCCCGTACCTGGAAAACACCCGTGAGTCGGTCGAGCGGTACAAGATGGCGGTGCGCGGCGAGGAGCGCCCGCGCCGGCAGGAGGCCGGCATCCGCCGGCGCGGCGACAGCGTGCCGACCAAGCTCCTGTCGGTCACGGTGTCGATCGGCGGCGCGGAGCCCGAGTTCGAGCGCCAGCCGCCCGCCCAGGTGCTGAAGGCCGCGGACGAGGCGCTCTACCGCGCGAAGAAGAGCGGGCGTAACCGGGTGAGCGCGTGAGCTGGGATCCGGCGCAGTACCTCAGGTTCTCGGGCGAGCGCATGCGCCCGGCGGTGGATCTGCTCGCACGCATCGAGGCCGCGGCGCCGGCGAGCGTCGTGGATCTCGGCTGTGGCGCCGGCAACCTCGCGCCGCTTCTCCAGGCGCGCTGGCCCAACGCGCGGCTCACCGGCGTGGACAGCTCTCCCGAGATGCTCCAGCGCGCGCGCAAGGACCACCCCGGCGCGCAGTTCGTCCTGGGCGACCTGGACCGCTGGATGCCGGACGCGCCGGTCGACGTGCTCTACAGCAATGCCGCGCTCCACTGGAGCGAAGGGCATGCGCAGCTTCTGGTGCGGTTGCTCGAGGGCGCGGTGGCGCCCGGCGGGACGCTTGCCGTGCAGATGCCGCGCAACTTCGGCGCGCGCTCGCACACGACGATCGTCGAGACCATCGAACACGGTCCCTGGCGCACCCGGCTCGAGCCGATCCTGCGCCGCGAGCCGGTGGCGCCGCCCGCGGCCTATTGGCGGCTGCTGGCAGGCCGCGCCGCCGCGCTGCAGATCTGGGAAACGGAGTACCTGCAGGTGCTCTCGGGCGCCGACGCGGTTGCCGAGTACACCAAGGGCACCTGGCTCAAGCAGTTCCTGGACCGGCTGGAGGGCGACGAGCGCGAGGCCTTCGAGGCCGACTACCGGGCCCGGGTACGGCCGCATTACCCGCCCGAAGCCGACGGGCGAACCCTGTTCCCGTTCCGGCGCCTGTTCATCGTGGCGCGCCGCGCCGGCTGAAGGGCCTTCGCGCCTTGTCCATCCGCGCGACAGCGCTCATACTGCCCCCCTTTCGTAACCCCGGGAGACCTTGATGGCGAAGGAAGAAATGCTGGAGATGGAGGGCGTGGTGCAGGAGGTCCTGCCCAGCACCCAGTTTCGCGTGCAGCTGACCAATGGTGCGGAAGTGCTTGCTTATGCAGGCGGCAAGGTCCGCAAGAACCGAATCCGCATTCTCGC
>DASUFW010000441.1:0-1891 GCA_036274335.1 Burkholderiales bacterium
CCTGGCCACCGCGGACGGCCAGCTCCGTCGCGCCAGCCGCGAGCGCTCCAGCGAACTGTTCCGGCTGGCGGTCGGCGGGCATGGCGCCTTCGGGCCCTTCTACAGCCTCACGCTCGATCTTGATTCGCTTGCCCATGCCCAGCTCGCCGCCGCCGCGCCAGTGGCCTGGGCAGCCCCGGGCGACCCGGCGGCCCGCCTGCGCCACGAGGTGGCCTTGCTGCTGCCGCCCGGCGGCGCCGACGCTATCCTCGGCGACCTCCGCGGAGCAGTCGCCGAGCGCCGTTTCGCGCTCACTCGAGTGGAGTCACACCGCGCTTCTACCGAAGAAATAACCCTGCTGTGCTGGGCACGGCGCGAATACCTCGCCGTGCGCCTCGAGTTCTCTTCGCGCCCCACCCTGGGTGCGAGCGTGGCCGCCGCGCAGCTGAAGACGACGCTGATCGGCACGGCGCTCGATGCCGGAGGGTCCTTCATGCCGGAGTCTCTCGACTCGGCCACGCGCGCGCAGGCCGAGGCCGCCTACCCCATGCTCGGCGAGTTCCTGGCGGAACGGCAGCGTCTGGATCCCGCGGGACATGTCTGCACGCGCTGGGCGCGCGATGCGATGCGCGTGTGGCGGGGCGAGCGCTGCCGCGTGCGCTTCGGCGAGGCCTAGGACGCGCCCGACACGCCCGCGTACACGATGCGCACGTTCTGGGGCTCCAGCCAGGCGCCGAGATGCTCGAGCAGCTGCGCATCCGGGCGCACGCGCCAAGCATCGCCGAGCGCCACCTCGCAGACGGCGGCGCCGTTTTCGTACAGGACGCTCACCGCGCAGGCCCCGTCGGTCCGATAGGGCGCGAGCACCTCCTTGAGACGCCGCGCATCGGACTGGCCGTTCATCTCCAGCCGCAGGCGCGCCGCAAAGCGCGCTCGCAGTCCCGCCAGGTCGTAGAGTTCATCCGCGGTCACGCGCAGGCCGCCCGCGAACTCGTCGCGCTGGACTTTGCCCTGGACCACGAGCAGTGCATCTTCCTTCAGCTTGTCGCGATGCCGCTCGAACAGCTCGTTGAACACGGTGAGCTCGACCTGCGCGCTGCCGTCGTCCAGCAGGACAACCATCATGCGGCCTCGCCGCGTCATCTGCACCCGGGCTGCGTTCACCACGCCGGCCAGCCAGACGCGGTGTTCGGCAGCCTGCAGGCGCGCGAGCGCCACCCGCGGAAATCCTTCGAGCTCGCGCTCGTAGACCGAGAACAGGTGCCCCGACAGCGCGAAGCCGAGC
The DNA here is from genome assembly GCA_036274335.1 of Burkholderiales bacterium. Classification (GTDB taxonomy): domain Bacteria; phylum Pseudomonadota; class Gammaproteobacteria; order Burkholderiales; family SG8-39; genus JAABQT01. The sequence continues at coordinate 1,265 of DASUFW010000441.1, forward strand.
GCCGACTTCTCCTCCATGAGCGTCTGGCGCCGATCCCAGGGCTTTGCGTCGACGAGCTCCGCGCCCACCCTGCCCGTATCGTCGCCGTCCCCGAACAGGCTGACCTGGGCGGCCATGCGCTCGCGCTGCTCTGCGGCCTCCAGCGCCCGGCCGACGCTGGCGAACAGGCTCGCGCGGTTCGGCGCCAGCGCGTCGAACGCCCCGGCGCGCACCAGGGCCTCCAGCACGCGGCGATTGACCATGCGCTTGTCGACGCGCAGGCACAGATCCGCGAGGCTCGTGAAGGGTCCGCCGCGCCGCGCTTCGAGGATCGCGTTGATCGCCGATTCGCCGGTGCCCCGAACGGCCCCCAGCCCGTATCGCAGGGTCCTCGCATCCACGGGGACGAAGCGATAACCAGACGCGTTGACGTCGGGGGGCAGCAGCGTCAGGCCGTTGGCGACGGCGTCGTCGCGGAACATCCGGACCTTGTCCGTATCGTCCATGACCAGTGACAGGTTCGCCGCCATGAAGGCCGCCGGGTGATGCGCCTTCATGTAGGCGGTCTGGTAGGCGAGCAGCGCGTAGGCCGCGGCATGGGACCGGTTGAAGCCGTAGCCGGCGAACTTCTCCATCAGATCGAAGAGC
>DASUFW010000442.1:0-1687 GCA_036274335.1 Burkholderiales bacterium
CGGGCTGGATCACTCGGGCGCGACGGCCAACGACGTGAGCCTGGCCTTCGGGCGCTTCAGTCACGATCACACCGAGATCCGGTCCGACGGCTCGACCGGCCCCCACACCAGCGCCGGCTGGGACTTCGCCAAGAACGTCGAATGGACCCACCCCGCGCATGCGGATGTAGATTTCTTCGTTTAGCGCTGCAACAATCCCCCTGAGCGCCATAGCCGGCGCGTCCAGCGGAAGCAAGGCCATGGCGGAGCAGTCCTGGGGGGAGGGATATGTCGTCGACCTCGACTACACGCACGGCTACTATCGCGAGCTCGCCCCGGCGCACCTGGCGTTCGTGACGCTGCTGGCCGGGCTGCGCCCGGCCGAGTCCGAGCCGGGCTTCACCTACTACGAGCTGGGCTGCGGTCACGGCCACTCGACCGCGCTGCACGCCTGCACGAATCCGACGGGTCAGTTCATCGGCATCGACTTCAATCCGAGCCACGTCCAGAGCGCGCAGCGCCTCGCCCGCGAAGCCGGCATCGGCAACGTCCGCTTCCTCGAGAAGAGCTTCGCCGAGGCGCTGGAGATGGACCTCCCCGACGCGGAGGTCATCGCGCTGCACGGCGTCTGGACGTGGATCGGCGACGAGCACCGGCGCCAGATCGTCGAGTTCATCCGGCGCCGCCTCAAGCCCGGCGGCATCGCGTACCTGAGCTACAACACGCTGCCGGGTCTCGCGCAGGTCGCGCCGCTGCAGCGGCTGCTCGCCGAGCATGCGGCGCAGCTGCCGGGCGATCGCATGGAGCAGGTCGGCCGCGCCCTCGATTTCGCGGAACGCCTCGAGAAGACGGGCGCGCTGTACTTTGCCGCCAGCCCCGTCGCCCGGGCGAGGCTGGGCGGCGCGAGGCGCCTGGACCAGCACTACGTCGCGCATGAGTACTTCAACGCGAACTGGTCGCTGCAGTACCACCTCGACGTCGCCCGCGCGCTCGCGCCAGCGAAGCTCGGCTACGCGGCGTCGGCCGCACTGGTCGACAATTTCGAGCAGTTCGCGCTGAAGCCCGAAGCGGCAAAGCTGGTCGCCGAGATCAGGGATCGCTCGCTGGCGGAAACCGTGAAGGACTTCGTGCGCAACCAGGTCTTCCGCAAGGATGTCTTCACCCGCGGCGCGCCGGCCGCAGCGGCGGGAGAGCTCGAGGCGATGCTGGGTCGGACCCGGTTTGCGCTCGCCAGGCCGCTCGCGCGCTGCGCGCTCACCGGCGCAACCCCGGCGGGCGAAGTGACGCTGAAGGAGGAAGCACACCGCCCGGTGCTGCGCGCGCTCGCGCGTTCGCCGATGACCTTCGACGAGCTGGCCGCGGCGCCCGAGGCGCAGGGGCTCGGCCGCGTGCGGCTGCGCCAGGCGCTCTTCGGCATGGCCGCGCTGGGCAACGTGCTGCCGGCGCTGCCGCGCGCCGGCGAGGAAGCGCGACGCGCCGCGGCAGGCCGCTTCAATCTCGCCGCGCTCTCAAGGCCGATGCCCGGGCCTGCCGACACCCTACTCGCCTCGCCGGTACTCGGCGCCGGGGTGCCCGTCCACTTCATCGACCGGATCTTCCTGGGAAGCCCGCGGAACGAGCAGGCGGCCGCCGACAACGCCTGGGCCACGATGAAGAGCCGGGGGCTGCGGGTGCGGCGCGGCGACCAGGTCGTGGACGACGAGAACGA
>DASUFW010000443.1:0-2832 GCA_036274335.1 Burkholderiales bacterium
GAACAGCGCCAGGTTGAGGACCACGCCGACCACCGCCGCGGTGATGCCGGTGAGCGGCGCGCTGAAGCGGAGGTTGCCGTGCGTGGTCTCGATGAAGGGCGCGCCCATGAAGATGAACGCGAACGAGGGCAGGAAGGTGAAGAACGTCGCGATGAGTGCGCCCGCCACGCCGGCGCCGAGGTAGCCGACGAAGGCGACCACCATGATGAGCGGCCCGGGCGTGGTCTCGCCGAGCGCGAGCCCGTCGATCATCTGCGCGGCGGTGAGCCAGCCGTAGTGCTCCACGGCGCCCTGGAACACGTAGGGCAGGACGGCGTAGGCGCCGCCGAAGGTCAGCAGGGCCGCCTTGGTGAAGAACCACGCCATCTGGGCGGGCCGGCCGTCCCAGCCCGCGGCGAGCGCGAGCGCGCCGAGCGCGAGCACCCACAAGGCGAGGGCGACCGCGCCATAGGCCCAGAACCGGCGCCAGGCGAACACCGCGTGATCCGGGACCGGGGTGCCGTCGTCGATCAGCGCGGGCCCGTAGCTGGACTTGGCGGCGCCGTGGCCACCGCCGGACGTGAACACCTTCGGCGCGTAGCGCCCGCCGAGGTAGCCGACCACGCCGGCCGCGACGACGATGGCCGGAAAGGGCAGCTGGAAGGCGAAGATGGCGACGAAGGCGGCCGCCGCGATCGCCCAGAGCGCGGGATGCTTTAAGGCCCGCGATCCGATGCGATGCGCCGCCGCGAGCACGATGGCGGTCACCGCCGGCTTGATGCCGTAGAAGAGGCCCGCGATGGCCGGCACGCTGCCCCAGGTCACGTAGGTCCACGACAGCACGATCAGGATGAAGACCGAAGGCAGGATGAACAGGCCGCCCGCGACGATGCCGCCCCAGGTGCGGTGCATGAGCCAGCCGAGGTACGTGGCGAGCTGCTGCGCCTCGGGCCCCGGCAGCAGCATGCAGTAGTTGAGCGCGTGCAGGAACCGGTTCTCCGAGATCCAGCGTCGCCGCTCGACCAGCTCGGCGTGCATGATCGCGATCTGCCCGGCCGGCCCGCCGAAGCTGATGAAGCCGAGCTTCAGCCAGAAGCGGAAGGCCTCGGCGCGGCTTACCGAGGGCGGCCTGGGTTCCACGAGTGCACCTCGTCCTGGGTGCTCGCGCACCAGGCGTAGAGCGCGTCGTACATCACCATGCCGTGAGAGAGCATCTCATGGTCGTCCGCGAAGCAGGCCGACAGGCCGAGCGACAGGGCGACCAGGCCCGCCGACTGCGGCGTGAGGTCGGGCCGGTTGGTGTCCGCGCCCCGCACGATGAGCGCGAGCTCCTGCAGCGCGGGATCCTTGAGCGCGTAGCGGTAGACGAACGCATCGAAGCTGCAGTGCCCACCCACGTGCGCGAACTCCACGTCCGGTACGTCGAACGGCACGGCGGCCTGCTCCCTCGCGACGCGCAGCACGTCCGCAGCCGGCACGTACAGAAACTCCGCCTCCGGGTCGATGAACCGGCGGATCAGCCACGGGCAGGCGATGCGGTCCACCTTGGGGCGCTCCCGTGTGACCCAGCGGGTCGGCGCGCCCGCGGGCTTGGCGAGGCGATCGCCCTCCCAGTGCTCGATGCCGCCCTCGAGGTAGCGCCCGCCGAGCGAGCGCGCGACCCCCTGGCTCACTTCGTGCCCGTGCACGCAGTACACGACGACCTCGCGGCCGGCGGGAAGCTCGCCGCGCCACACCTCGACCTGCTCGGGATCCCGGCGCAGGGCGCCGCGGATCATGCCGGCGGCCTGGACGAAGGCCGCGCGCTTGCGCACGTCGATGAGCAGGGGCGGGTCTTCGCCGCGCAGGCGTGCTCGAAGTTCCGGCGCGCTGATGGAAGGCGTCAGGCCCGCGTTCATGGCTGCAGCCTCACTTCTCCGCCGACCGCCTTCCAGCCCGAGTGGCCGCTCGTCATGTAGCGTGCGTCGAACCCCGCCTCGCGCAGCCTGAGGGCGGTCTTGCAGCCGACATGAAAGCCATAGGCGCAGTAGACCACGACCGGGTCGGACTTGGAGAGCTCGCCCATCCATTCCTGCACGCGCTCCGGATCGCGCCAGGTCACGCCCGACGCGATCTCGCGCTGGCGCGAGTAGTAGTGGCGAGGCCGCGCATCGATCAGCTGAACCGGCTTCCCCGCCTTCAGCATGGCCTGCACCTCCTCGACGCCCACGCCCGGGACGTCCGCGAACTCCGGCTGCACCAGGGGTCGCGGAGGGGCGACTTGCAGGGCATCCTCGTAGCGGGCCTGCGCAGCGCCCCAGTCGATGTTGCGCATGAACGCGTCGACGTAGGCGCGGGCGTTGGCGCCGAAGTCCATGTGGTAGGCATGCTCGTACATGTCGAGCGCCAGGATCGGGACGCCGCTCGCGATCGCCTGGCTGTGCTCGGACGCGGTCTGGTTGATCAGCCGGCCGTCGCGAGGGACATAGTTGAGCAGGACCCAGCCCGAGCCGCCGCCGAGCGCGTTGCCCAGGGCGTTGAACTCGTCGCGCCAGCGCAGGTAGGAGCCGAAATCGCGGGCCAGCGCCTCGCGCATCGGCTCCGTGGGCTGGGTGCCGTCGCCGCCCAGGCTGGCGAAATACAGCTCGTGCAGCAGGGTCGAGTTGAGCGCAACCAGCTCCTCGCGCTTGAGGCTGCTGATGACGTGGCCGGGCGTCTTGGCGAAGTCCAGCGACTCGAGCTGCGCGCTGATCGCGTTCAGCCGGCGCAGCGCGCCGCCGTAGTTGTTCTCGTAGTGGCTTTCGATCAGCTGCAGCGACAGCCCGCCGAGCAGCCAGGGACGGCAGTGGATCTGTTTCAGTCGGTAGCGCATGG
>DASUFW010000444.1:0-1781 GCA_036274335.1 Burkholderiales bacterium
ACTGGGCCGACCCCGCGAAGCGGCAGAAGGGCGAGATCAACACGCACTTCGGCGGGCGCGGCGTCTACTTCGAGGATCCGGGCGGCCACTTCCTCGAGATCATCACGCGGCCGTACGGCCGCTGGGACGAGCTGTAGGCAAGGAAAAGGGCGCCCTCCCCGGTTCGCCATTCTTCGCCCGCGGTCCGGCCGGATCCGTCCCGGGCCCGCCATAAGCCGCGTGCAGGCTGGCGCTTATCCGACCCGGAGGTCCCGATGAAGCTCGCCGCCGCCGTGAAGCCCGCCGTGATCGCCGCGCTCGCGGTGTTGCTGCTCATTCCCGTGGGCATGATCCAGGGGCTGATCGCCGAGCGCCAGGCGCGCAGCCTCGAGGCGGTGCGCGGCATTGCCGAGGGCTGGGGCAAGCGGCAGACCGTGGGCGGCCCGTTCCTGGTGGTGCCGTACAAGCGCACGCGGACCAGCGTGGTGCGCGAGGTCGTGGACGGCAGGGAGCGCGAGCGGCGCACCGAGCAGACCTCCGCCGAGACGCTCTGCCTGCCCGCCGAGACGGTCGACTGGGCGATCGACGCGCGCGTGAGCGAGAAGGCGCGCGGCATCTACCACGCGAGGCTCTACGTCGCGACCGCCGTCGTGCGCGGGCGCTTCCGGCTGCCGGCGGACTTCGGCCTGCCCGCCACGCGCGACCGCATCGACTGGGGCACGCCGCGCCTCGTGCTCGACATCGCCGACCCCGGCGGCATCCGCGGCGTCTCGCCGCTCTCGGCGAACGGCGAGACGCACGAGTTCAGGGCCGGCGATCGCGCGGGCGAAGGCGGCGTGCACGCGCTCCTGCCCCTGCAGCCGGCCCGGACGCAGACGCTCGACTTCTCCTTCTCGCTCGAGCTCGCGGGATCGGAGGCGCTCGCCATCGCGCCGCGCGGCAGCGACACCTCGGTGACGATGCGCGCGGACTGGCCGCATCCTTCCTTCCTCGGCCGCTTCCTGCCCGTGCGCCACGAGATCGGCGCCGAAGGGTTCACCGCCACGTGGAAGGTGTCGCAGTACGCCGCGCCGGGCGTCGGCAGCCCCGAGGCGCTGGCGGTGTCCTTCATCGAGCCCGCCGGCCTCTACCAGCGGCTCGAGCGAGCTTCCAAGTACGGGTTCCTGTTCATCGGGCTCACCTTCGCGGCGTTCCTGCTGATCGAACTCCTGCGCCGCCTCGCCCTGCACCCGATCCAGTACGCGCTGGTCGGGCTCGCGCTGGCGATCTTCTTCCTGCTGCTCACGGCGCTCTCCGAGCACGTCGCCTTCGGCCTCGCTTACGCGGTCGCGGCGCTCGCCTGCGTCGGGCTGATCGCGGGCTACCTCGTCCACATCCTGCGCAGCGCGCGCCTCGGGCTCGCCTTTGGCGCCGCGCTCGGCGCGCTCTACGCGATGCTCTACGTGCTGCTGCAGGCGGAGGACTACTCGCTGCTCGGGGGCTCGCTGCTGCTCTTCGCGCTGCTCGCGGCGGTGATGGCCGCGACGCGGCGAGTGGACTGGTATCGGCTGGGTGCGGCGCAGCCCGCCGCGGCCTAGACGATCCGCTCCAGCGGCAGCTGGAACAGCCGGATGCGGTCCGCGGGCCGCGAAATGCCCTGATTGGCCTTGGCGATCGAGCCTACCAGCGCCTCGAGCGGCGCGTCCTGCTCGAAGGCGATCATCGTCACGCTGTTGGTGCTCGCGTAGGTCTTCGAGCCCAGGTGCGGCTCGGTGCCGTGGCCCTTGCCCTGCGCGCGGTCCCAGCTCGTGAAGTAGTCGATC